>NZ_JBLXDN010000006.1:0-177912 GCF_048264025.1 Nitrincola sp. | reverse complement strand
CTCAGATGCCGGTTTGCTTTCTCTACAGATTAAGCATGGCACATTGTTAGAGGGGCGGGTCCATCTTATTTCCTACAGGAATCTATTTTAAATGCAGGAGCCCGGTCTCCGGGCGATGGGTTGGTTCGCTCGCAGAGCGAGCTCCTACAGGAATCTATTTTAAATGTAGGAGCCCGGTCTCCGGGCGATAATGGGATCCTTAGTTAATTTTCACATCCAACTGACCCGCTTCGTAACGCTCAGCCATATCCTCCAGTGCAATCGGTGTAATGCTGCTTGCATGACCGGCGGTACCAAAGGCTTCGTAACGCGCGATACAGATCTCACGCATCGCATTGATGGTTTCCTTGAGGTATTTACGCGGATCAAACTCAGCCGGGTTCTGAGCCAGAAAACGACGTACCGCACCGGTAGATGCTAAGCGAAGATCGGTATCGATATTCACCTTACGCACCCCGTGGCGAATACCCTGCACGATTTCGTCAACCGGGACACCGTAGGTTTCCGGAATTTCACCACCATACTCATTAATAATCGCTAACCAATCCTGTGGCACCGAAGAGGAGCCATGCATGACCAGGTGCGTGTCAGGAATACGCGCATGAATTTCCTTGATACGCTGAATAGCTAAGGTATCGCCTGTCGGTGGACGGGTAAACTTGTAGGCACCATGACTGGTACCTATAGCAATCGCCAGGGCATCGACACCGGTCTTACGCACAAAATCAGCGGCTTCTTCGGGATCAGTCAGCATCTGATCATGCGACAGGATACCTTCAGCACCAATACCATCTTCTTCACCCGCCATACCGGTTTCAAGTGATCCCAGGCAACCCAGCTCACCTTCTACGGATACGCCACACGCATGTGCCATCTCCACAGTGCGACGAGTCACATCCACGTTGTATTCGTAACTGGTCGGTGTTTTACCATCGCTACCCAATGATCCATCCATCATTACCGATGAAAAGCCCATCGCAATAGAACGCTGACAAACGGCCGGACTGGTGCCATGATCCTGATGCATACACACAGGAATCTGTGGAAATTCTTCAATTGCTGCCAAAATCATATGACGCAAAAAATTGGAACCAGCGTACTTGCGTGCACCCGCGGAAGCCTGCACAATCACCGGAGAGTCGGTTTTAGCCGCCGCTTCCATAATGGCGCGCATCTGTTCCAGGTTATTGACGTTAAACGCCGGAATGCCGTAACCCTGCTCAGCGGCATGGTCCAGCAACTGTCGCATAGAAATAAGTGCCATGAATAAACCTCTTTAATTTAATTATCAGTGCTTGGCAGCACGTTGTTCCAGTACTGCAACAGCCGGTAATACTTTACCCTCTACAAACTCCAGAAAAGCACCGCCACCCGTAGAAATATAAGATACCCGATCTTCAATTCCGTACTTGTCGACCGCCGCCAGAGTATCGCCCCCGCCGGCAATGGAAAAACCTTCACTTTCAGCTATAGCCAAGGATATCACCCGGGTGCCTTCACCAAACTGGTCGAATTCAAACACCCCCACAGGACCGTTCCAGATAATGGTTCCAGCCCCCTTGAGCATGTCAGCCAGATGCTGGGCTGACTGCGGCCCAATATCCAGAATCATATCGTTTTCAGCCACGTCATCTACCAACTTAACGGTCGCAACAGCATCCTCAGCAAACTCTGTAGCTACGACCACATCGATGGGCAGTGGAATAGACACCTTATCCATTAGCGCTTTCGCCACCGGAATCAGATCATGCTCACACAGCGATTTACCAACCGGCTTACCGGCAGCCGCCAGAAAAGTATTAGCAATACCGCCACCCACGATCAATTGATCACAGCTGACCGATAGCGCGTTCAACACCTCCAGCTTGGTTGACACTTTGGAGCCCCCGACAATCGCCATCATCGGTCTTACCGGTGCATCCAATGCCTTTGCCAGGGCATCCAGCTCATTCGCCAGCAACGGACCGGCGCACGCCACCGGTGCGAATTTGGCCACGCCATGGGTGGATGCCTGAGCACGGTGTGCGGTACCAAAGGCATCCATGACGAAGATATCACAGAGGGCCGCCATAGTTTTTGCCAAGGTTTCGTCGTCTTTTTTCTCGCCTACATTAAAACGCACGTTTTCCAGTATTACCAGATCACCCTCGGCAACGTCAAATGGCGTATCAAGCCAATCACTGATCAACGGCACAGGACGCTCAAGCAACATGGACAGATGCTCAGCAACAGGGCCTAGTGAGTACTTGGCTTCATACTCGCCTTCCGTTGGACGCCCCAGATGAGACATGACCATGACCTTGGCACCCGCTTTCAGCGCCAGCTCTATCGTTGGCAAGGACGCACGAATACGTGCATCCGAGGTTACCTTTCCGTCTTTGACCGGTACGTTCAGATCTTCACGAATCAGTACCCGTTTACCGGACAGATTCAGGTTTGTCATTTTCTGAATGCTCATAGGGATAGTTCCTTGTTAGTTATCAATCAAAATTTTTCCTAAGCCTTAGCCAGTGATCTGCGACATCCAGCATACGATTGGCATAACCCCACTCATTATCAAACCAGCAGATCATTTTCAGTAAGCGTTGCCCAGTCACCCGCGTCTGGGTGCCATCGACAATCACAGAGCGGGGATCGCGGTTGAAATCCACCGACGCGTGAGGTTCTTCGGTATAGCCCATAAGCTGGTGCAACTGCCCCTGGCGTGAATGGGCTTCAATTAACTGATTGACAGCTTGTACCGTGGTATCACTGGCCAGGTTCACTGACAAATCCATCAGCGACACATTGATCGTCGGCACCCGCAGATGCAAGCACTCAAAGCGTCCGGCCAGGTGCGGCAAGAGTCGATCGATTCCTTTACTCAAACCGGTATCAACCGGAATGATGGATTGTAACGCACTACGTGTCAGACGCAGGTCAGTGCGATGATAACTATCAATGACCGGCTGATCATTCATAGCTGAATGCACCGTAGTGGTCACACCGTTAACAATACCGAACTCTCGATCAAGCAAATCTAACACAGGTACAAGACAATTGGTGGTACAGGATGCCGCCGAAACTACGCGATGCTCTGCACGTAATTGTTGATGGTTAAAGCCATAAATTACCGTCGCATCGATATCTGTCGACGCTGGATTGGAAAACAACAGGCGCTGCGCACCACTATCAAGGTGCTTTTGTGCCTGTGCAAGATTGGAAAAGCTACCAGAGCAATCCAGAACCAGATCAACAGCCAATTCAGCCCAGGGCAATTGTTGCGGGTCCTCAATGCTTAGCACCCGAATCTTATCGCCATTGACTAATAGATGTTGACCATCATGGCTAACCGGTAAAGGAAAGCGTCCGTGGGTGGTGTCATAACGAGTCAGATACGTCAGGGTTTCAATATCTGACAACTCATTTAATGCCACCACCTGCAACTGATGCTGCAAGCCACGCTCATACAGGGCACGCAACACACTCTGACCTATGCGGCCATAACCATTGATGGCAATGCGGTAACTCATAGTGTGTCACGCTTCCTTTCTTTGCGTTAACTAACCAGCTTAAAGCAGTTCGCGGGCTGTATTGACGACGTTTTCAGTGGTAAAACCAAAGTATTCAAACAAGTCACCGGCTGGTGCTGATTCACCAAAGCTGCGCATGCCGACTATGGCACCGTTCAAACCAACATACTTGTACCAGAAATCCGCCTGAGCGGCTTCCACGGCTACACGCGCGGTTACGGCTGCAGGCAATACCGCCTCACGGTAAGCCGCATCCTGCTTGTCAAAACGCTCAGTACAAGGCATGGATACTACCCGAACCCGTCGCCCTTCGGCTGTCAAAGCTTCGGCCGCACTGATAGTCAAGGCGACTTCAGAGCCAGTCGCCATCAGAATAATCTCTGGCGTGCCTTCACAATCTGTCAGCACATACCCACCCCGTGCTACAGCAGCGACCTGATCATTGCTGCGCGGTTGATGAGGCAGATTCTGGCGCGAGAAGATCAGTGCACTAGGCCCGTCTGCGCGCATCACAGCTGACTTCCAGCTAACGGCTGATTCTACCGCATCACAAGGGCGCCAGGTTTCCATATTCGGGGTATGACGCAGGTTAGCAATCTGTTCAACCGGCTGATGCGTTGGGCCGTCTTCACCCAGACCAATAGAGTCATGCGTGTAGACAAAAATCACCCGTTGCTTCATCAAAGCGGCCATGCGCACGGCGTTGCGCGCATACTCCATAAACACCAGGAAGGTGGCGCCATAGGGAATAAAACCACCATGCAGTGCAATACCGTTCATCATGGCACTCATGCCGAATTCACGCACGCCGTAATACATATAGTTGCCACTGGCATCTTCACGGCTAACGCCCTTGGCACCCGACCAAAGTGTCAGGTTTGAGCCTGCCAGGTCCGCTGAACCACCCAGAAACTCTGGCAGTATCGGACCTAGTGCATTCAGCGCATTCTGGGAGGCCTTACGTGAAGCAATGGTATCGCCTTTTGCGGCCACCTCAGCAATCCATGTATCTACCTGCTGCTCAAAATTATCCGGCAGATCGCCTGCCAGACGACGCACCAGTTCAGCGGCCAGCTCAGGATAGGCGCTCTGGTAAGCTGCCAGCCGCTCATTCCACTCATTTTCAGCATACTGGCCTGCTTCCAGAGCATTCCAGTCATCATAAATCTCACCTGGGACCTGGAAGGGTGAATGCGGCCACTGTAATTGTTCACGTGCCAGCAGTACCTCGTCATCACCCAGCGGTGCACCATGACAATCTTCCTTGCCCTGCTTGTTGGGTGAACCAAAACCGATAATGGTTTTGCAGCAGATCAGGGTTGGCTGCTGGGTATTTTCACGCGCCAGTTCAATCGCCTCACGGATCTGATCCGCATCATGACCATCGACAGCCGGAATGACCTGCCAGCCATAAGCTTCAAAACGTGCCGGGGTGTTATCCGTAAACCAGCCTTCAACTTCGCCATCAATAGAGATGCCGTTATCATCCCAGAAGGCAATCAGCTTACCCAGCCCTAATGTACCGGCCAGTGAACAGGCTTCATGTGAAATACCCTCCATCAGACAACCATCGCCCAAAAACGCATAGGTATGGTGATCAATGATGTCATGTCCATCGCGATTGAATTGAGCGGCCAACACTTTTTCGGCCAATGCCATACCTACAGCATTGGTGATCCCCTGTCCAAGCGGACCGGTGGTTGTTTCAACACCCGGGCAGTAGCTGTATTCCGGATGGCCAGCGGTTTTGCTGTGTAACTGGCGGAAGTTTTTCAAATCCTCAATGCTGACGTCATAACCTGTCAGATGCAGCAGGGAGTAGATCAGCATGGAACCATGGCCGTTGGACAGCACAAAGCGGTCACGGTCGAACCAGTATGGGTTAGCAGGATTGTGCTTCATGAAGTCATTCCATAAGACTTCAGCAATATCCGCCATTCCCATTGGCGCTCCGGGATGCCCGGATTTGGCTTTCTGGACGGCATCCATGCTCAACGCCCGAATGGCATTGGCAAGTTCACGACGAGAGGACATTAATCAACTCCTGGGGCTGGCCCGATTCTGATTTAAGTTCGTAAAAGTTACAGGCGGTGATTTTCGCGCAGATAGCCACGCGCATCAAATGCAATTCCACATAAAGTGGAAATTTCATGTAAAAACACCCGGATTTCACCCTCAACCTCAAATTCAGTTATGAAAAACCTCGACCAAACCGGTAAAATGGCTTGAACAGGGTCATTGACTGACGACAACTTCTCAAGCTATAGGAATTTTCCTGACATGAGCGAATACACCCTCTTCACTTCTGAATCCGTTTCTGAAGGTCACCCGGACAAAATAGCCGATCAGATCTCCGATGCGGTTCTCGACGCCATTATTGCGCGTGACAAGCAAGCGCGCGTAGCCTGCGAGACGCTGGTTAAAACCGGTGTCGCAATTGTAGCTGGTGAGATTTCCACCTCAGCTTGGGTTGACCTGGAAGATCTGGTACGTAGCGTGATCAATGCCATAGGTTATACCTCTTCACACGTTGGCTATGACGGCGCCACCTGCGGCGTAATCAACCTGATCGGCAAACAAAGCATGGATATTGCCCAGGGTGTCGATCGCAGCAACCCGGAAGACCAGGGCGCTGGCGATCAAGGGCTGATGTTTGGCTACGCCACCAATGAAACCGAATCCTTAATGCCCGCGCCCATCCACTACGCTCACCGCCTGGTAGAGCGCCAGGCCGAGCTGCGCAAAAGCGGCATGCTGCCCTGGTTGCGCCCAGACGCCAAGAGCCAGGTAACCATCCGCTACAACGACGCAGGCCAGCCCTGCGGTGTTGACGCCGTTGTACTCTCCACCCAGCATGACCCAGAGATCAATCAAGATGATCTGCGTCGCATGGTGAAGCGGGAAATTATTGAAGCGGTTATTCCCGCAGAATGGCTGTCAGACACCACCCGCTACCATATCAATCCAACCGGCAAGTTTGTGATTGGCGGTCCGGTAGGCGACTGTGGTCTGACTGGACGCAAAATCATTGTCGATACCTATGGGGGTATGGCACGTCATGGTGGCGGTGCCTTCTCAGGTAAGGATCCATCAAAAGTCGATCGTTCCGCCGCTTATGCCGGACGCTATGTTGCCAAGAATATTGTTGCAGCGGGCCTTGCTGATCGTTGCGAAATCCAGGTGTCCTATGCGATTGGTGTGGCCGAACCAACCTCCGTGTCAGTCAACACCTTTGGTACCGGTAAGATCAGTGATGAACAGATTATCCAACTGATTCTGCGTGAGTTCGATCTGCGCCCTTATGCCATCACCACCATGCTGGATCTGCTGCATCCTATGTATCAAATGACCGCCGCCTACGGACACTTTGGGCGTGAGCCTTTTGAAACCAGCTATGAGTGGATTGATCAGGATGGGAAAAAGCAGAGCGAGACCTTCACCGCCTTCCCTTGGGAAAAGACCGATCGAGCTGAGTCACTCCGACAGGCCGCAGGCCTCTGATCAGGCGCACCGATGAGAGTACCACGCTTTTATGAGGCCCAGCCGCTGGCAGGCCTCTCTGAGTTGACGCTCAGCGACAGCAGCTTTCAGCATGCTGGCAAAGCCTTGCGCCTGCGAGAAGGGGATCGGCTCTGTCTATTTAATGGTGATGGCCAGGAATACGATGCGCAGATCACCAGCGCCAGTAAACGCAGCATTCAGGTCAACATCACCGGCGCGCGCGCCGCTGCCACGGAGTCAGCGTTAAACATCGAGATAGGTCAGGCGCTGTCCCGAGGCGAGCGCATGGACTATGCGGTACAGAAAGCCACCGAAATGGGCTGCCACACCCTCACTCCGCTGTTTACCGAGCGCTGTGAGGTTAAGCTCACAGCAGAGCGACAGGATAAGCGTCAGCGCCACTGGCAACAGATCGCCATCAGCGCCTGTGAACAGTCATTACGTAACCGCTTGCCTGAAATCGCCACACCGCAGCCACTGCAGACATGGCTTGAAACCTGCCAGGCGGAGGTTAAGCTGGTATTGCACCATCACAGTGCTACTGCGCTGACCAACATGCCACCACCAACATCGGTAGCGCTGTTGATCGGCCCCGAAGGGGGGTTAACCGAGACTGAGGTAGCACAGGCAATAGCACAAGGTTTTCAACCCCTGGCGCTCGGACCACGGGTAATGCGCACCGAAACAGCGCCGGTGGCTGCCTGCGCAGTTTTACAGTATCTCTGGGGTGATCTAGGTTAAGATAGTCATCCTCACCAGACCAACGACAGGACACATGAATGAGTATTAAAATCGGTATCGTCATGGATCCCATTGAGGCGATCAGTTATAAGAAAGACTCCAGTCTGGCCATGCTCTGGGCCGCACAACGCAAAGGCTGGGAAATCTGGTACATGGAACAATCCGATCTCAGCCTTGTTCAGGGTCAAGCGATGGGCCGCATGGCACCACTACAAGTCGCTATGAACCCAGACCAGTGGTTCAGCCGTGGTGTCTATCAACAGCTGCCACTCAGCACGCTCGACGTTATCCTGATGCGCAAGGATCCGCCGTTTGATAATGAGTTTCTCTACTCTACGCAGCTACTGGCATTGGCCGAGCAGCAGGGCACACTGATCGTCAACCGCACCCAGGGCCTGCGGGATTACAATGAAAAGCTCTTCGCCACTCATTTCCCCCAATGCTGCCCACCGGTACTGGTATCACGTCGTGATGACGCACTACGCGCCTTCCATAGCGAACATCAGGATGTCATTTTCAAACCCCTGGACGGTATGGGCGGCGCATCGATCTTCCGGGTACGCGAAGATGGCTTGAACCTGGGCGTTATCATTGAAACCTTGACTGCTCACGGTACCCAGATGTGCATGGTACAAAAGTATTTGCCAGAAATCAGTGCTGGTGACAAACGTATTCTGATGATCAACGGTGAACCCCTGCCCTATGCACTAGCCCGCATACCGTCAGCCGGAGAAACGCGCGGCAACCTGGCCGCTGGCGGACGAGGTGAAGGGCAGCCTCTGAGTGATCGTGATCGGTGGATCTGCGAACAGGTAGGCCCGACCTTGAAGGCACAAGGACTGTTGTTTGTTGGACTGGATGTCATAGGTGACTATCTCACTGAGATCAATGTCACCAGCCCGACCTGTATTCGCGAACTGGATACGCAGTTTGATCTGGATATCGGCATGCAGCTGATGTATACACTAGAGCAAATCCTTGCTGAACAATGATATCTACGCCGGATCAACGCCACTCCTGGTATAAAACCGCGGCAGACCGCCTTGGCCTTAACTTGTTTCTGGCACTGGCACTGCACGGTTTTTTGATCCTGGCCATTAGCTTCAAACTACCGGAAACACCGCCACCACAGCATACGCTGGACATCACCCTGGTCCAGCAAACCAGTGAAACACCACCAGTAGACGCGGATTTTTTTGCCCAGGCAGACCAACTCGGCAGTGGCGAGAGTGACGAAAAACTGCTTCCCAGCGTCACCGAAGAATCCATCCTGGAAGATGAAGTGGTGGCAGAACAAGCACCCATGCCGCAACCAATCACTCTACCAGACCCCGAGCCAGAGCCAGAGATAGCTGAACCGACACCCGCTCCGCCGGCCCCCGTGGAACCGGAAATCGCTGCACCAGAGCAATCAGGCGCAGAGCAAACACCGGTGGTGACTCAGGCTCCAGCAGCAGAGCAAGCACCCGCTCAACAACAGCGCCAACCAGCAGCCAGCCAGCCACAACCAACCCCTGGACAGTCTGGCTCACTCATGGCTCGCAGCATGGAAATCGCCAGCATCCAGGCGCAGCTTTCAGCTCAACAACAAACACAAGCACGACAACCCAGAGTACGCCGACTCACATCAGCACCCTCCACCATGGCGCACGATGATGCCATTTACCTGGATAACTGGCGCCGACGTATTGAGACCGTCGGCAACATGAACTACCCGGAAGAAGCCCGCCGCAATGATATCAACGGCAGCTTGCGCTTGCTGGTAGCCATCCTGCCAGATGGCAGCGTAACCGATATTGAAGTCTTACAATCTTCAGGCCATGCCATACTGGATGATGCCGCGATACGTATCGTGCAAATGGCTTCGCCCTTCCAGCCTTTCACCAATGAAATGCGACGTGACACCGACCGTCTTGAAATAATTCGTACCTGGAAGTTTGAGAAACGCGCCAGTGTGTACTAAGCCTAAGAAAAGACTTTTTGTTTTGAGTCCGTCGGTAACTTTCTATCCAAGGTGACTCGCATGTCCGATTCAACTTCATTACGCGATCAATTTCTCATCTCCATGCCACATCTGGATGATCGCCACTTTTCCCGCACACTGACGTATATCTGTGATCACAGTGAATATGGCGCCATGGGTATTATCATCAACCGCCCAGCCGGCATTCTGGTGCATGACCTGTTTGATCATATCCAACTTGACTATACCCAAGTAGCTATCGACCCTATGCCGGTATTCAAGGGCGGGCCCATCCACCCGGATCGGGGCTTTGTGTTACATGGCGATGATGGACGGCGCTGGCTATCCAGTCATTCCGTTACCAATGAAATCCAGTTGACTACCTCCATGGATATCCTTGAAGCCATGGCTGTGGGTGAAGGTCCCAAAGACTGTCTGGTCGCACTTGGCTATGCCGGTTGGAGCCCGGGTCAACTGGAACACGAGATATATGAAAACACCTGGTTAAGCTGTCCGGCAAATTCAGATATAATGTTCCGGTTACCAGCTGAGGAGCGACTTCAGGCAGCTGCGGCATCACTGGGCGTCAACCTTCAACTTCTGACGACTCATGCCGGACATGCCTGACCGAAAACTGCATGCAGTCATCTTTTAAAACGGCACTGGGTTTTGATTTTGGCACAGGGCGCATCGGCGTTGCGGCCGGACAAACCGTGACCGCTACGGCAAAACCACTGAACACGGTCAATGCCCGCGACGGCATACCCGACTGGGATGCACTGGCCGCCATCATTGAAACCTGGCAACCAGACTGCCTGGTGGTTGGTATTCCGGTCAATATGGATGGTAGCATCAGCGACATGGCCCGCCGAGCACGTAAATTCGCCAACCGTATGCATGAACGCTTCGGCCACCCCTGCTTCCTTATGGATGAACGCCTCACCACCCGAGAAGCCAAGCAGATCCATTACGCCGCCGGTGGCGGCAGTAATTTTCGCAAAGAACCAGTCGACAGTATTGCCGCACGTCTGATTCTGGAAGACTGGTTTTCCACCACCCAACTCATTCCCAGCCACACCCCACTGGAGACCCTTTATGGTATCGGGCAACCTGAACGTTGAACGCCTGCTTGACTCTATCAGCCAGGATCTCAAAACCCTGATCGCCTATCGAGATATCGACGACCCATTAATGATAGGTATCCGAACCGGTGGTGTCTGGGTAGCGGAACGACTACACCAGCAACTGGGTATTACCAGCCCGCTGGGCATACTGGATATTTCCTTTTACCGCGATGATTTCACCCACTCTGGCCTGAACCCTAAAGTTATGCCATCTAAATTGCCCTGCCCAACAGAAGACCGACACATCCTGCTGGTGGATGATGTCATCATGTCTGGGCGCACCATTCGTGCGGCAATGAATGAGCTATTTGATTACGGCAGACCCGCTTCGATTTCACTGATCACCCTGATCGACCTGCAGCGCCGTGAACTGCCTATTCAGCCGGATGTGTGTGGCGACACCCTGAGCCTGCGCCCGGATCAGCAGATTAAACTCTCCGGCCCTGAGCCGCTGCTACTGGATATTCGTCAACGTCAATCCTGACCCTGAAGACATGAGTATTTTATTATGCTGAGCCAGAACCACTACGATAGTATTCAACTGACTCCCGAAGGACAGCTGAAACACTTCCTGACCATTGAGGGACTCTCGGCCCCTCTGCTCACGGAAATTCTGGACACGGCCGACTCATTTGTCGACATGGGTGCCCAACAGGTTAAGAAAGTCCCGCTGCTGCGCGGCAAAACCGTAGCCAATCTGTTCTTTGAATCCAGCACCCGTACGCTATCTACGTTTGAGCTGGCCGCCAAACGCTTGTCTGCCGATGTTCTCAACCTCAACATCAGCACGTCGTCGACCTCCAAAGGGGAAACCCTGAAGGATACCCTGATGACGTTACGCGCCATGCATTGCGATATGTTTGTCGTGCGCCACTCAGCCAGTGGAGCCGCACACTTCATTGCCGAGCATGTCACCCCCGATGTTGCCGTGATTAATGCCGGTGATGGCCGCCATGCGCACCCCACCCAAGCAATGCTGGACATGCTCACCATACGCCAGCACAAAGGGGACTTTTCCGCCCTGAAAGTCGCCATCGTCGGTGATATATTGCACTCCCGCGTTGCCCGATCCCAGATTCATGCGCTGCGCGTACTTGGGGTGGATGAAATCCGGGTCATTGCCCCCTTGACCCTGCTACCACGCCATATTGAAGCCATGGGCGTCAAGGTATTTACCGAAATGTCGCGTGGACTGCGTGATGTCGACGTCATCATTATGCTGAGGCTGCAAAAGGAGCGGATGCAGTCCGCACTACTGCCGAGTGAATCCGAATTCTACAAGCTCTACGGCCTTACCGAAGCCAAGCTGGCCTATGCCCGTGCGGATGCCATCGTAATGCATCCAGGGCCGATTAACCGCGGCGTAGAAATCGAATCCAGCGTAGCCGATGGTGAACGCTCAGTCATTCTGAATCAGGTCACCAATGGCATTGCCGTACGCATGGCCGTTATGTCGATGGCCATGAGTGGTCAGTTGAAAGATAACCAGCCAAGCGCAAAGGCTTAAGGATACCAGACGATGAACATTATAATTGAAGGCGGCCGCGTTATAGATCCAGCCAGCGCTGTGGACCAGATTACCGACCTGTACATCTCTAATGGAGAAATTCTGGCTCTAGGCGAGGCACCGGCTGGTTTCATCAGCGATGAACGCATTGATGCCCATGGCCAAATTGTCTGCCCCGGCCTGATTGATCTTTGCGCCCACTTGCGCGAGCCAGGCGAAACCCATAAAGGCACCATTGCCAGTGAAACGGCAGCAGCGGCCGCGGGTGGTATCACTACCCTGATCACTCCTCCGACAACCCGACCGGTTGTCGACACACCAGCCGTTGCTGAGCTGATACAGGATCGTGCGGCGGATGCTGGTTTTACCCGTGTGCTGCCAATGGGAGCATTGACTCAAGGCCTGCTGGGTGAGCAACTGGCACCATTGCACGCCTTAGCAAGCTCTGGCTGTGTTGCGTTTACCAATGCCCGCTCTCCAGTGACCAGCTCACTGAGCCTGCTGCGCTGCCTGGAATATGCAGCAACCTTTGATTTACTGGTTATTTTTCAGGCCCAGGATCATAGCCTGGCAGCCAGCGGCTGCATGCATGAAGGCGCCAATGCGACACGCATGGGTCTCAGCGGTATTCCGGAAGCGGCAGAAACCATTGAAGTCGCCCGCTGCCTGCTCTTGGTTGAGCAAACTGGAGTACGTGCTCACTTTGGCCAGATCACCTGCGAGCGCTCAGTTCAGCTGATCAGTGCCGCGCAACAACGTGGACTAAAAGTCACAACAGATGTTGCTGTGCACCACCTGATCCTCAGTGACGAGCAGGTCAACGAATTTAATTCGGCGCTGCATCTGCAACCCCCCTTGCGCAGCGCACTCGATCGAGCCGGACTGTTGCAGGGCTTACTAAGCCAGACCATTACTGCTATCTGCTCTGATCACCAACCTCAGGATTTGATTTCGAAACAAGCGCCCTTCGCGGAAACGGCACCCGGACTGAGTGGACTGGAAACACTACTGCCACTATGTCTGACACTGGTGGAGCGCAAACTGATGGAACTGCCGCAACTGATCGAGAAACTCACCCTGGCCCCCGCCCGTATTCTGGGATTGGACAGCGGTAGTCTGATGCCGGGTCAACAAGCTGATATCTGTATTTTCGATCCGCAGGAAAACTGGACTGTGAGTGCTGAAAATTTGCACTCAGCCGGTAAAAATTCACCGTTTAACGGACAGACACTCACTGGCCGCGTCACTACCACGCTGATCGGTGGCAAGGTGGTATTTCGGCGCCACTAATGACGGCAGCGCTCCTGCAACTGGAATAAATACCCACCTGTAGGAGGCTGCACGAAACGCGCTTTTACATATTTTTGACGTCAGCCACACCACCCAAATTCATGTTGTCATCCTCTTCCTGAAGGGTAAAGGATGGCATGGAGTCATCTCTGACCGGTGCTGTTTTTGACTTACCATGGGTTTCTTCATTGAGCTTGATCATCAGGCGCAGATCGTTGGTGGAGTCAGCATGGCTCAGTGCCACATCGTAGCTAATAACACCTTGTTTATAAAGATTAAATAGCGCCTGATCGAAGGTTTGCATGCCCAGATTAGTGGATTTTTTGATAACATCCTTGATCTCATGTACCGCACCCTTACGAATCATATCCTGAATTAACGGGGTATTGATCAGTACTTCAATGGCTGCCCGACGCCCGGTACCGTCGACGGTAGGCAGGAGTTGCTGCGCCACTATCGCTTTAAGGTTGAGCGAAAGATCCATCCACACCTGCGCATGATGATCTGGTCCAAAGAAGGAAATAATACGATCCAGTGCCTGGTTGGCATTATTGGCATGCAGGGTTGCCATACACAGGTGTCCGGTTTCCGCAAAGCTCAGACCATACTTCATGGTTTCAGCATCACGTATCTCACCCATCAAAATCACATCCGGCGCCTGACGCAGAGTGTTCTTCAGCGCGATTTCGTAGGAGTCTGTATCCAAACCAACTTCACGCTGAGTCACAATGCTCTTACGATGGTTATGGATGTACTCTATCGGATCTTCAATGGTAATGATGTGACCGGCGTGATGCTCATTACGGTAATCAATCATCGACGCGAGTGAAGTGGACTTACCGGTTGAGGTACCCCCCACGAACAAAATGAGACCCCGCTTCGTCATCGATAAATCTTTTAGCACAGCGGGCAAATGCAGCTCTTCCAGGCTGGGAATATAGGTGTTGATCCGCCGCATCACCATGCCGGGCGTATTTCGCTGTACGAAAGCACTGACACGAAAACGGCCAATACCCTGAGCACTGATGGCAAAGTTACACTCATGGGTGCCCTCAAACTCTGCCAGTTGTTTATCGTTCATGGTGCTGTACACCAGTTTTCTGGCCTGCTCCGGCTTCAGCACCTCTTTGGTTAATGGCTTGATGGTGCCATCTACCTTGATTGCGGGTGCGGCCCCAGCGGTGACAAATAAGTCAGAAGCACCGCGATCCGACATCACCTTAAGCAGTTGTGTAAAATCCATAGCCCAATCCTTATAGGTTAGCCATCAAAAGGATGACGGTGTCTTCGATTTTTCGCGCGCCGCATCTCTGGAGATCAAGCCTTTGGACACCAGTTCGGTCAGTGATTGATCCAGTGTTTTCATACCAAAGGATGCACCTGTCTGTATTGCAGAATACATCTGTGCGACCTTGTCTTCACGGATCAGGTTACGTATCGCCGGTGTACCGATCATAATCTCATGGGCCGCTACACGTCCGCCTTTGAGTTTTTTCATCAACATTTGGGAGATAACGCCCTGCAGCGACTCGGACAGCATGGAACGCACCATATCCTTTTCAGCCGCCGGAAATACGTCAATAATACGGTCAATCGTTTTAGCCGCGGAGGTGGTATGCAAGGTGCCAAACACCAAATGCCCGGTTTCTGCCGCTGTGAGTGCCAAGCGAATGGTTTCCAGATCACGCATCTCACCCACCAGGATAATATCCGGGTCTTCACGTAGCGCTGAGCGCAACGCATTGGCGAAGCTATGCGTATCACGATGCACTTCACGCTGGTTTACCAGGCACTTTTTACTCTCATGCACAAACTCGATCGGATCCTCTATGGTCAGGATATGTTCCGAACGTGTGTCGTTGATGTAGTCGATCATCGCTGCCAGCGTGGTACTTTTACCTGAACCGGTAGGCCCAGTAACCAACACCAACCCCCTCGCCTTTTCAGATAGATCCTGAAACACCTTGCCCATACCCAGATCATCGAGGGTAAAGACCTTGCTGGGCACCGTACGGAACACAGCCGCCGCACCACGATGCTGATTGAACGCATTGACACGGAAACGAGACAGCTTGGGAACCTCGAAAGAAAAATCGACCTCGAGGTTTTCTTCATATTCTTTACGCTGACGGTCATTCATAATGTCATACACCAGCGTATGTACCTGCTTATGATCCAATGCAGGTAGTTTGATGCGGCGAACATCACCATCCACACGGATCATGGGTGGCATACCGGACGTCAGGTGTAAATCAGAAGCGCCTTGCTGAACAGCAAAGGACAAGAGTTCTGTAATATCCATAGAATTTATGCTCGCAACTTCTTCCCATTGGAGGTTCTGTTAACGCAGAATACCCTGATCCTTAAATGCACGACAACCAGAATATTGCATATGTCTATCATAGCAGAGAAAACCACACAGGTAGTAAGCGAGATCAATCAAGCATGTCTGACAGCAGGCCGTGACCCGATGGAAGTTGCCCTGCTCGCTGTCAGTAAAACGCGTTCGGCTGATGAAGTGCGCACGGCGTATCAACAGGGACTGACTCGCTTTGGTGAAAATTACCTGCAAGAAGCGCTGGATAAAATCCAGGCACTGGCTGATTTGCCGCTGGAGTGGCATTTCATCGGTCCGGTGCAGTCTAATAAAACCCGCCAGATTGCTGAATCTTTTGACTGGGTACACAGTGTCGATCGGCTGAAGATTGCCCGTCGTCTGTCTGAGCAGCGCCCTGCTGGCTTACCGGATCTGAATATTTGCCTGCAGGTTAACATTGATGATGAAAGCAGCAAGTCCGGCTGCTCGCCAGATGAAACCCTGGAACTGGCGCGAGACATAGCCGCGTTGCCACATATTAGCTTACGTGGGCTTATGGCAATTCCTGCACCCAGTGATGATGAGACGGTGCAACGGCTGGCCTTTGCCAAGGTTCGGGCGTTGGCAGAAACCCTGCGTGCCAGCGGCATTCCGATAGATACCCTGTCTATGGGTATGTCAGGTGATCTTGTTTCTGCCATCGCTGAAGGCAGTACCCTGGTTAGAATTGGTACGGCGTTGTTTGGTCCTCGCGCAGCTAGGGGCTAGTACCACTTGGGTCCGGAAGCTTTCGTGCCACGCTCGACTGCCGCCATCCAGGCGGCAGACGGTCACCTCAAAGCGATACCACCACCCCGCCCAAAGCCCTGTGCCAGCGACGAGTCTACACGGTTGTTTTTCGTAGAATACCCTCCAAGCTTGACAAAAAACTAAAAAATAATTAGCGTAAAAATTACTAACGCAACATGTGACTCTCATCGCATGCCGAAACAGCTGTACATGGAATGACGGACGAGCCAAAAAATAAAAGGATTTAGTTATGACAGAAATATCTGCAAGACTCATTGATTCTCAAGGCAAAACCATTTCCGAACTATGCCCTTTCAGTATTGCCGAAGACAGTAACCAAAACCATTGCGCGCATTTTGTCTCTCATATTATGAACTATGAACTTCAAGGCGCGACTTGTAAAAACTTCACATGGAGTGACAAGCAAAGGGACGAAAAAGGTGCTTCGCTGAGAGTTGATGATGTATTTAAAAACTCACCAAAAACAGGTAGATGGGCTGATAAATCAGCAACGTTGACGAAGTGTCTAATTTTCGTGACCCTAGCATCGAATATCCGTGAAGTAGGCGGTAGATTGCAAATGGGCAACCACCCACGGAAACATATTGGAATCCTAACTAGCGGAAGAGTATGGCACTATAGCAACACCACTAATCGAGTGGTATCTCATCCATTAGTGCACTTTAAAAACACCTTTTCATCTATCTATACTACTGCTGATACCACCGTTGAATTTTACTATGGAAAATTTATATGAAACGCTTCGTTTATCTGATTTTCATAGTTGCTTCTTGTACGATTTCTGCAGCAGATCGAAGTATCGATTCGGAAAGCAATGCTAGCACCTTGTCAGGAAAAGCGCTTTTTAGGACGCTGTTAAAAAATTCAAACCACTCCCTGCAAGACGAATTACTGTGCCAGCCTCCCATAACTGCTGAAGATCCAAAAAGCTACACTCTCGGTGACCAACTGTCATTATTGCTAGCGATGGGACATTACGATGAGACTAGTGCAAAACTGGACTCTACTTGCTCTATTGACATATTCGAGACACCATCAGGCGAAACCGTTGATGTATGGGACTGTCAGATCACAGTGGTCGAAACAAATACTGAGAGTGAGTTTGTCTCTAGTTCAATACTTGCCGTAGCGATTAGCCGCCCTCAAAAAATAATGGTGCCAGGCTCGCTCAGATGTTTATGAAGTCGAGCTGTACGCCTGTTGAGGCGTTGGATCTGGCACGTAAAATAGCGGCGTTACTTCATCTTCATTTGCGTGTGCCAAGAACGACCTGCCTTTGACTTCAGATTCAATTAGGCAAATAAATTCCGCAATAATGAAGGTGAGTGCTATTGTTAAAAATTAAACTGAGGAGGAGTGCCACCATGAAGGTTGCTGAACTGGCTTTCGAAGCTCTTCAATTGGATCCTAACGCTCGCAGAGACAATATGGGAGAGCTTAGAAGACCCATTTGTTTCAGGGAAAGACTCATCGGATGAGGGATCAATTCGTTTCGTCATTCAACGGGATGAGGAAATGATGCCCAACAAGGCACTTCAATCAAAGCCCATCCCTCGCAAGTTTGGCGCAGACATGCGATAACACTGAATATCACCGTTAAAAGGTTCATTCGCCGAGTGAAAATCTCTATACTCTAATTTTCGTTTTCAGCACCGGCTTTATCCGGGCAACAGCTGCATCAAGTTTAAGGGTAGATCATGGATCCGCTATTATTAATTATCCGAACGATTGGCGAAATTTTTGCCTTTATTGCCATCCTGCGCTTTCTGCTGCAGACAATGAAGGTGGACTATTACAACCCCATCTCTCAGGCTGTGGTGAAATTTACGCAACCCCCCTTGATGCCTTTGCAGCGCATCATTCCCAAGCTAGGCCGGATTGATATATCACCGCTGGTACTGGCGTTTCTTATCAAGCTGGCCACGTTGTTTATTTTGGTATCGATTACCGGCAGTTCTCTGGGCATAGCATCGATTGTCATGCTGTCGTTTATCGGCGTACTGGATACCCTGCTGACCATTCTGTTCTGGGCGACTATAGGTTCGGTGATTATCAGTTGGGTTGCTCCCGACTCACCTCACCCAGCGCCGCAACTGCTGCAGCAACTTGTTGAGCCTTTGTTTGCCCTGGTTAGGCGAGTGATTCCTCCTATTGGTGGACTTGATCTGTCTCCAATTGCCATTTTTCTGGTAATACAGATCGTACAGTCGCAATTACCACGCTTGATGTGACCTGAAACTCTCAGCTAACGAACGCTTAGATTTCATACATCAACGAAGAGGTTACAAGGTGAGCGAGTTCCCGGAAGATTCCATAGGTCTGGTCACGCCACAGACACTCCATTTTGATGCCCCGCTGACATTAGCCAGTGGTCGTGTACTGCCACACTATGACTTGGTGATCGAAACCTATGGTCAGCTGAATGCTGATGCCAGCAATGCGGTGCTGATTTGCCATGCTTTGTCTGGCCATCACCATGCCGCAGGCTTTCATTCAGCTGATGAGCAAAAACCCGGCTGGTGGGATTCGGCCATAGGCCCAGGTAAAGCCATCGACACTGAGCGCTTCTTTGTGGTGGCGCTGAATAACCTCGGTGGCTGCCATGGTAGTACTGGGCCAAACACACCGAATCCAGAAACTGGCAAGCCCTACGGGCCGGATTTTCCCATTGTCACCGTGCTTGACTGGGTACATAGCCAGGCACGTTTAGCCGACCGACTCGGCATCAGTCAATGGGCGGCGGTTGTCGGTGGCAGCCTGGGTGGTATGCAAGCGATGCAATGGGCAATCAGCTATCCTGAGCGATTACGTCATTGTGTAGTTATTGCGGCTGCACCCAAGCTCAGCACTCAGAACATCGCCTTTAATGAAGTTGCTCGTCAGGCGATCAGTAAGGACCCGCAGTTTTATAATGGACACTATTATGAGCAGGGCGTTGTACCCAAAACCGGCCTGATGCTGGCTCGCATGGTGGGACATATCACCTATCTTTCAGAAGATGGGATGCGTGAGAAATTCGGTCGTGAGCTTCGCTCCGGCAAGCTCAACTTTGATTTTAATCCGCAGTTTGAAATCGAAACCTACCTGCAGTATCAGGGTGAGCGGTTCTCCTCTACGTTTGATGCCAACACCTATCTGCTAATGACCAAGGCACTGGATTATTTTGATCCGGCGGCCGAGTTTGACAATGATCTGGCGGCGGCGTTGAGCAATGTGCGCTGTGAGTTTTTCATTGCCTCCTTCACCACTGACTGGCGTTTCTCACCTGAACGTTCGCGTGAAATTGTCGACGCCTTGATCGAAGCCGAAAAGCAGGTGACTTATACAGAAATCCAGGCCGCTCATGGTCATGATGCCTTCCTGATCCCTATTCCTCGCTACATGGAGGTATTCGGTGCTTATATGAACCGAATTGCTGCCGAACAGGAGAATCAACATGCGTGCTGATCTGGAAATCATTCGTGAGTGGATCAAGCCCGGCTCTCGCGTTATCGACCTGGGCTGTGGTGAAGGTGAATTGCTGGCGCATCTGATCAAGGAAAAACAGGTCAGCGGCTATGGTATTGAAATTCATCCGGACAACATCACCGCCTGTATCGAAAAAGGCGTCAATGTGATTGAAAAAGACATAGACAACGGCCTCAGTGGTATTCGTAGCAACAGTTTCGACACTGTCGTCATGAGTCATGCTCTACAAACCATGCACCGTCCGGATCAAATCGTTGAAGAGATGCTGCGGATCGGCAAGGAGTGCATTGTGACCTTCCCTAACTTTGCTCACTGGCGCGCACGTGGCTATCTGGCGCTGAAGGGACGTATGCCTGTGTCCAAGTTTCTGTCCTACACTTGGTACAATACCCCCAACATCCACTTCTTCACATTTAAGGATTTTGAGGAACTCTGTGTCGAGCGTAATATCTACATAGTGGACCGTACAGTGATAGATCATGAGCACAAACACCGCTGGTGGATACGTTTATGGCCCAACATGCTCGGCGAGATCGCCATTTACCGTATCACCCGCTGAACCTATATAACAGGAAGACACCACCATGTTGACTCGATACAGCCCTCTGATGCTGGCCGCTTTGCTGTCGTTCACCCTGAGCAGTAATCTACAGGCCGAACAGATGTTCAGCGATGAGCATTATGAAATCCATTACAATGCGTTTAATTCCACCTTGATCCCCGCCGAAGTGGCCTCCAGCTATGGACTCACACGCAGTGGCAACCGCGGTCTGATCAACATTGCCGTGCTTGAAAAGCAGCCAGACGGCAGCACCCGTCCAGCCAGCGCACAAGTAACCGGGGTGTCGCGTAACATAGTTCAACAAACTCAACGTATTGAGTTCCAGGAAATTATCGAAACTGAAGCCATTTATTCCATCGGTAGCTTTCAGTTTACCAATGAAGACCTGCTGACCATTCAACTGCAAGTTCAGCCAGACGCCTCACGTCCGGCCTATCAAATTGAATTCCAGCAAACTTTTTACGTGGATTGAGCTTTGAGTAAACAGCAATTTGTATTAGCCAGCGGTAACGCTGGAAAGTTACGTGAATTCAGCCAGATGCTGGCTGAAAAACACATAGAAGTCTTGCCACAATCAGCCTTCAATGTCAGCGAAGCGGAAGAAACCGGGCTGACCTTTGTGGAAAACGCCATTCTCAAGGCTCGGCATGCCTGCGAATCCACCGGACTAGCCGCCCTCTCGGATGACTCAGGGCTGGAAGTCGATGCACTCAATGGCGCTCCGGGGATCTACTCCGCCCGTTATGCGGGTGTTGGTGCTGGTGACGAAGCCAATATCGATAAGTTGCTGCAGGCCTTGGCTGACAAACCTGAAGCTGAACGTCGTGGACGCTACCAATGTGTATTGGTGTATATGCGCCATGCACTGGACCCTACTCCGCTGATCTGTCAGGCCAGTTGGGAAGGTCGGATATTGACCGAGCGACGCGGAGAGGGTGGTTTTGGTTATGATCCGGTATTCTACATTCCTGCGCTGCAATGCTCAGTGGCACAGCTGAGTCCAGCCGAAAAGCAACAGCATTCGCATCGTGGCAAAGCCATGCGAGAGTTCTTTCAGCGCCTGCACAGTTTGTTACCGGTATGACCCCAGCGGCTCTGCCCCCATTATCGCTGTATGTCCATATTCCCTGGTGTGTGCGTAAGTGCCCTTATTGCGACTTCAACTCGCATGCCAAGCCGGATGGATTACCGGAACAAGACTATATCCAGGCGCTGTCTCAGGACTTGAGCGCTGAACTCGAACGCCTGCAAACACCGCGACCGCTACACTCCATCTTTATCGGTGGCGGTACTCCCAGCTTGTTCAGCGCCGAGGCCATAGGCCAGATTCTGGCTGAGGTAGACCGGCAATGGGGTATTGGCGCAAACACCGAAGTGACCCTGGAAGCCAATCCCGGTACCTTTGAACAACAGCGTTTCGAGGGCTTTCGTCACGCAGGGGTCAACCGCCTGTCACTTGGCATCCAAAGTTTCAATGACACTCACCTGCAATCGCTAGGCCGTATTCATAACGCCGACAATGCGCTCACGGCTGCTCGCAGTGCTCGCCGTATTTTTGACAGACTGAATCTGGATCTGATGCATGGCTTGCCGGGTCAACTCACGGCTGAGGCACTGGCCGACCTGCAACAGGCGATAGATCTGTCCCCGGATCATCTATCCTGGTACCAGTTAACCCTGGAGCCAAACACAGAGTTTCATGCCAGGCCGCCTACCCTGCCGGTAGATGAGGCCTTATGGGATATCCAGGAACAGGGGCAGGAATTATTGGATCAGGCGGGTTTTCGGCAGTATGAAATCTCGGCCTATGCCAGAAACGAGCGCTTCAGCCAACATAACCTGAACTACTGGCAGTTCGGTGATTATCTGGGTATAGGGGCCGGGGCCCATGGTAAAACCAGTCAACAGGCAGGTAACAGCGCCTTAGAGTTTGAGCGCCATCATAAACTGCGCCAACCTAAAGCCTATCTAGCCTCATTGAACAAAACCGCAGGGCGCGAACACATTCCAACCGACGAGCTGAGCTTTGAGTTTATGCTCAATGCGCTACGCCTGTCTGACGGGGTAGCCAGTGAGCTTTTCAGTGCACGGACGGGGTTACCGCTCGCCTTGATCACACCTCAGCTTAGCAAAGCCCGTGAAGTGGGTCTGTTAGAAAGGGATACACATATCTTGCGCCCCACCCAACAGGGGCGCTTATTTCTGAACGATCTACTCGGTTTGTTTCTCTGACTAGCACTTTATAAACACAGCTGTTTGGCCGCTTTGGCACGAATGGCTTCAACGGCAGCTGGAATATGTTCAAGACTGGTCACCTCAACGTCCGCAGGCTGACCGCCCGGCCAGGCGCTCACCTCCAGGTTTACCCAGATTGTCCAGATACGCAGTTGCTGAGCCGCCTGCACATCATTCACTGGGTGATCACCGACATGAATAACCTGCTGTGCATCCAACCCACCATGTCTCAGGGCTGTCTCAAACATCAACGGATGAGGCTTGGCCTGACCAACATGATCAGCATTGAACTGAAAATCGAATAGATCCGCCAGCCCGGTACGGCTGACTTCTGCATTGCCATTACTCAAGGCACCTAATCGGTAGCCCTGCTGGTGCAGATTTTCCAGCATGCTACGTGCGTGAGCGAAAAACTCCACCTCATGGCGGGCTTCAATAAAGGCTTCGAAGGCACTCCATGCCAACTCAACCGCCTCCGCCGTCGTGTAGCCACAATGCGTCAGACATTCTTCGAGTAATTTAAGTCGAATTTGAGTCACACTGTGTGCAATTTCAGGGTGGCGTTGCAACAACCCGGCGCGCAACTCAGACCCTTCGTTCAGGTCAGCCAACACATAGCGCTGCGTCAAGAGTGGAGTATGAGTATGTAGCCAATCCCACAGTGTTCGGTTGGCATGCTGTATTACCGGATCTACTGCCCAGAGGGTATCATCCAGATCAAAAGTGATCGCTTTAATCACGAGGTTTTCTCCTGGCACGTGGATGGGCTTGCTCGTACACCTGCATCAGATGCTGAAAATCAAGATGGGTGTAAATTTGTGTAGTACTGATATCCGTGTGGCCCAGCAACTCCTGGACGGCGCGAAGGTCCTGGCTGGACTCCAGCATATGGCTGGCAAAACTGTGGCGCAGGCGATGCGGATATACCCGACCCTGAGTGCCCATATACTCACCCCAGTAAGCCAACCTTAACTCTACCGCTCGGGTAGTCAGGGGCGTACCCCGCTGACTGATAAATAAGGCGGCCGCACCACGACGGTTCCATAACTGGCGTATCGGCAACCAGTGCTGCAAGGCCTGAATCGCTAGCCGACCAATCGGCAGCACCCGTGTTTTACGCCCCTTACCGGTTACCCGTAGCGTTGCATCGGATAAATCCAGCGCCTGGAGCTCTAATTCCACCAATTCTGAAACACGCAATCCAGACGAATAAATCAGTTCCATCATGGCAAAATCACGCCGGGTAATCGGCTGGTCATTCGGAGGGCTGAGCAACTGCTGCATTTGCTCAGGATCAAGCGTACTTGGCAGTCGGCGCCCCGCTTTAGGAGCCTGTACCGCCAGGGCTGGATTACTGTCCATCCAGCCTTCACGGTTCAGGAAACGATAAAAGGTGCGTGTTGCCGATAGCAGGCGATGCAGGCTTCGGCCTGACAGGCCATTACCATGCAACATAGCAATCGCTTGGCGCAGCTTTTTTTCTGTCAACGCCGACCAACTACCCAATTGCAGTAATTCAAGCTGTTCTGACAAACGCTGCAGATCACGACCATAGTGTTGCAAGGTATGTGAAGACAACTGCCTTTCACCTTGCAAGTAACGCATAAACGCCTCAATCCATTGCTGTTCGGCAGGTTGAGGCGTCATATCAGATACGTGGTTGATGCAGAATATGGGTGACAATTCGACTTAGCACTTCGCCGACATAGCTGAGAAACAACGTGCCCTGGCTGCTCTGAAAGTAATCCGGATCAAAGCTGCCGATTGCCAGCAGTCCAAGTGTTTCACCCTTGACCAAAGGCACTACGGCAGCTGACTGAATACGAGCTGCACTGTCCTGGAACAGAAAACGATTCATCGCTTCGCTCAGTTGGCCACAACTGGGCAAGCTGGTTTCAATCAACGGCTGCACAATACTACAATCAGACTTAGTCAAAATACGGAGACTGTTGACATCAAAAGTGACATCGCTGAATAAAATCAGACGCGCATCGTCACCATAAAAATCCTGGCACAGGCTTTCTTCGATGGCTATGGCAACATCATCAAGCGTCTGGGCTTCCAGCAGCGACAACACCATGCGCTTGGTTTTGTCGAACTGTACATCGTTATGACGGGCGATCTCAATTAGTTCTGAAAGGTGCCCGTGCAGCAATTGATTGCGCTCACGCAGCAAGGAGGTCTGCCGTTCAACCAATGACACCGTTGTACCACGCTGATGCGGCACATAGAGTTTCTCCAGCAACCAGGCATGCTGGTCAAAAAAATCAGGGTGGCTAGCCAGGTAGTCAGCAACCTGCACAGCGCTGATCGAATCAGCCGGTACATCCGTCACAATCTGTTTATCAGTTGCTTGCTGCGTCATAAGTAGATCTGCCCTTCATATACTGTTGTTGCCGGCCCAGTCATCAACACCGGGTGGCCCTTTCCTTTCCAACTGATCTGCAATTTACCACCAGTCAGATGCACATCGACCTGCTCATCCAGCAAACCACGAAGCCGCCCAGCCACGACAGCCGCACAGGCACCGGTTCCACAGGCCTGAGTTTCACCCGCACCCCGTTCAAATACACGTAAATGAATCTGAGAACGCGATACCACCTGCATGAAGCCCACATTGACCCGCTGCGGAAAACGCGCATGACGTTCAATCAAGCGACCCAATTGTTTAACCGGCGCCTGAGCTACATCATTGACCAGCAATACACAGTGCGGATTCCCCATAGATACCGCCGAGACATCATGGTATTGCCCTTCGACATCCAACCGATAGATAGCAGCTTCCTGCTCCGCCGCAAAGGGGATCTCGACCGGCTGCAAAACCGGCTCACCCATATTCACTTCAACCTGACGATCAGGCAACAGGGTCAACAAGGCACTGCCTTTGGCGGTTTCAACACGTATCTGATTTTTAACCGTCAGGCGACGTTCACGCACAAAACGGGCAAAACAGCGGGCACCATTACCACAATGCTCTACCTCTGAACCATCAGCATTATAAATACGGTAACGAAAATCCATATCCGGACGTGTCGGCGGTTCCACCAGCAACAACTGGTCAAAGCCTACACCTGTGTGCCGGTCTGCCAAGCGCTTGACAGTATCGGCATTGAGGCGGACACGCTGTGCCACGGCATCAATCACCATGAAGTCATTCCCCAGACCATGCATTTTACTAAATCTTACCAGCATGTATTTCTCCGCTCAGCAATCGCCGGGCAGTAGTTGTTCGCCCTGCATCAGATCACTGATTTTTTCCCGTTCACGAATGACAAACACCTGATTATCATCAACCATCAATTCAACCGGACGCGGACGACTGTTGTAATTGGACGCCATCACAAAACCATAGGCCCCGGCTGAACAAACCGCCAACAGATCCCCAGCTTCCAGATTCAACGCCCGGTCTTTACCCAGAAAATCGCCAGTTTCACAGATAGGTCCAACCAAATCCCAAAGTCTGGACTCCCCCTGCTCACGCAGGCTAAGCGGAATGATTTCCTGGTAGGCACTGTAAAGCGCGGGGCGGATCAGGTCGTTCATAGCCGCATCAATAATGGCAAAATTTTTCTCACCTGTCTGCTTGAGAAACTCAACCCGGGTCAGTAATACACCCGCATTGGCGACAATCGAGCGACCCGGTTCAAATATCAGCTGTAATGGCCGATCGCCCACGCGCTCCAACATGGCGGCAATAAATGCGTCAGCCGCTGGAGGCGTCTCATCGGTATAGCAAACGCCCAAACCACCACCAAGATCCAGATGAGAAATATGAATACCCTCAACCTGCAACCGATCGATCAATTGTAACAAGCGATCCAAAGCATCCAGGAAGGGACTGATTTCGGTTAACTGACTACCAATATGGCAGTCCATACCAACAACTTCCACACCCGGTAACGCCGCCGCACGACGATACACAGCAACAGCCTGGTCGATATCGATGCCAAATTTGTTTTCTTTAAGTCCGGTAGATATATAAGGATGAGTACCCGCATCGACATCCGGATTCACACGGAACGAAACCCGCGCCACCTTACCTGTCTCCAAAGCCACGGCATTGACACGGTCCAGCTCGGCATCGGATTCAATGTTGAAGCAGAAAATTCCTACCTCCAGTGCCCGGCGGATTTCATCTGCCTGCTTGCCAACACCTGAAAAGACTATTTTGCCTGGCTCTCCACCGGCTCGCAGCACCCGCTCCAGCTCACCGCTAGAGACAATATCAAAACCTGCACCCAGGCGAGCCAACAGATTCAGCAAGGCAATATTGGAGTTGGCCTTGACCGCATAACAAATCAGCGCATCACGCCCCTGTAGCGCGTTGGCATACGCCAGGTAAGCACGTTCTATGGCATCACGTGAGTATACATACGCGGGGGTTCCGTGCGTAGCCGCCAGAGTTTCCAGCGCCACCTCTTCACAGAACAAACGACCATTACGGTATTCAAAACTATCCATCGGTTATCTCATTCGCCCTGTTCGGTTGTCGTATCCGGCTGATCCGGCAAATACAGCGGTCCTTTCTGCCCGCAACCACTCAAAAGTAGCAGGCTGGCAAACACCATTGACCAGAGAATTTTCATACGGCACCACCCTCAGGGCTGATTGTCTGATTAAACCGGTGATTATAACCTGATGTCGCGGGTTATTGGCAGAGGCGAGACAATACAAGCGAGGGCAAGCATTTTAAAATTGCGCAATAACAATGGGGTTACTATTATCTAATATACACAGAATAGATCTACAACCCCTCATTACATCTATGTTGAATAGCATTCCATCCTACACTGGAAATAACGGAGAACAACATGCTTAAGCGACTGAAAATGACTCCAAGGCTCATTTTATTCACCAGCTTACCTCTAGCCATTTGTCTTTTCCTGGCCGCCTATGTTGTTATTCAACATACCAGCCGTACAGTGGCTGCGCAGGGTGAGGAGTCGGCAAGCATGGTTGTATCAAGCAGTGCCGATGGTGTCAGCGCCTGGATTAACTCACGTATGGCTGTCCTTCAAACCCTCGCCAGCACGGCGACACTCACCAGCGGGAATACCGATGACATCTTTGCGTTCATACAGGATTTTGGCAAAAAAATGGATGATAGCTTCCAGGTAATGCTATTTATTGATCTCGAAGGTAACGGCTACCACCACAATGGTAACATTGCCGATCGTGCAAACCGAGACTACTTTCAGAAGTTGGTCGTTGAAAAAAGTCAGGCCACGCTTGTCAGCGATCCTCTGGTCTCAGGCTCTACTGGCGATGCCATCGTTGTGATGGCTCAAGCTGTATACAATTCGTCGGGACAAGTCATCGGTTTACTCGCTGCCACTGTGACACTGGATACTCTAACTCAACTCATTGATGAGGTTTCCACCGATCAGGCCAGTGCCTGGCTGATAGACTCACGCGGTATTTACATTGCTCACCCGGACACAGATCGCAGAATGAAAGACAACGCTCTGGATTCACAACTCCCTGAGTACGCAGCTCTGTCTAAACGAATGGTTGCAGGTGAAACCGGCATAGCGGAACTACAGCTTGATGGCCAACAGCGATCCATTGTTGCCTATCACCCTGTAGAGAATACCCCAGGCTGGGCGCTAGCTGTTGCGCTACCCTATAAACACGTGATGGCGGCGGCACTGGATCTGCGCTTATCCTTAATACTGGCTTTTTCCATTACACTGATTATTTTAGTGATTATTATTGCGCTGGTCTCACGCGTGATTGTTAAACCCATCAATGCTACGCGTTTTGCGCTGGATCAGATTGCCGCTGGAGATGGAGACCTCACACAGCGCCTTAGTGAAGAACGCCAGGATGAGCTAGGAGATCTGGCACGTAGCTTCAACAAGTTCGTGGGCGGTGTACAACTGGTGATCAAACAGGTTTCTGATGCATCCATACAGCTCGGAGCCGCAGCTGAAGAGCTGGCCGCATCTAGCCAGGTTACCAACCAGCAGGTTCATCAACAAAGTCACGAAACGACGCTTGCCGCCTCATCGATGACACAAATGGCGGCATCAGTCACCCAGGTTGCAGGCAATGCAGGCCTAGCAGCACAAGCCGCCGAATCGTGTAACCAGTCAGTCAAAGACGGTGAAGCCGTCGTGCAAAAAAGTTCTAACGAGGTAGGACTACTCGCTCAAGAAGTCCAAAAAGCCGTAGAGGTTATGCAACGTTTGCAGGAAGATACTGAGTCCATTGGTACAGTACTGGCAGTAATCCGTGGTATCGCTGAACAAACAAATCTTCTTGCGCTCAATGCCGCTATCGAAGCCGCTCGCGCTGGCGAGTATGGACGAGGGTTTGCTGTGGTAGCCGATGAGGTTAGAACCCTGGCCACTCGCACTCAGACGTCTACGGAAGAGATCCGTAATATCATTGAAAAACTGCAAAACGCCTCACGCCATGCATCCGACGTTATGCAAAACAGCTATTCCAAAGCGCATGTGGCGGTTGAATGTGCCGGACAGGCATCGGATAAACTTCAGGATATAACCGGCGTTATCGCGACCATCAACGATATGAATATGCAAATAGCCAGTGCTACAGAAGAGCAGTCAGCTGTTGCCGATGATGTCAGCCAGACGCTAGTGCGTATCAGCAGTGGCGTTGAGCAACTCTCCAGTGGCTCAAGCAATATTGCCGCTGCCAGTGATGAACTGGCACAGCTGGCTAATCAGTTACAGGCCAGAGTTGGGCGTTTCAAAGTATAAAAGGAGTTTTTTGAGCAATAAATCAATACAGGGCTGGTGTGGATGTCAGGTTGATAGCTTGCTGTTGCAAGCGTGACAGGAAGCTGTCGCTGGACAGATAAGTCAATTCACGCTGACGAGTCAGCGCCAGCCCGGTTGCACTTTTCCCTGTGGCACCTGGATGACACATAATCAAGCCGCCATCGGGTAACTGATTAATCCATCCATGTAACAGACTGGCGAAATCGGCGTCGGGATTCAGTGAATAAAGTCCTGCAAAAGCCTGCGTCAGTGGTAACTGCTGTCGTCGCATCTGTGTAGCAAAACCAGTGCTCATCAAACGTAACACCAGCGCCTTAAACAAGGCGTCATGGCCTGTCAGACCGGGAGCAACCCGACGCACCCAGGGTTGCTGACCGGTATAACGTGCTTGCAGCACTTCGATCAAAACCTGGCGGACGCCAGGAAAAACCTGAACGTGCTGATGGCCATCGACAAAGTCTGGACGACAGCCTAACACGTTTTCAAAATCATCCAACTGACGCTGCAGTTCATCCCTCACCCACGAGTGATCCAGTCGGCCAGTCAAAGACTGCTGCATCAGACGCCCTAACGGCAAAGCACGAGGTAATTCAGTCAGATTAAAATGCAATCCAATGGCTGTTTTCGCCTGGAAAGCATGCAAGACTGAGGCTGACGAGTTCCAGTGTGGCAGGCAAGTCATGCAGCTGACCGCTGACAAACGCTGCTGCTCCAATAACTGCAAAATCCCCTCATTGATGTCAGCAGCTAGACCAAAATCATCGGCACACAGAACCAGGGATTTCATGCCGCAAAAGCCCAGAAACGGCTGAACAAGTAGGTCAACACTGCCACCACACCGAGTACAATGAACAGCGCCAGGTCATAACGTAAAGGCGAAAAGGTCAGCAGCAAGGCATATAGGCTCTCATTCACGGCAAAGCTGCCCAACGCGACCGAAGCAAAGCGCGGCAAGGTGCGTGAATGGCTCAACTCTTCGGCTCTGAAAGTCAACTTACGATGACCGAAATAGCTAACATTGAACGCGACAGCAAAGCCAAATACATTAGCAATCAGCGGTACCAATCCTAACGGCACCAGCAGTCTAACCACTAGCCAATGAACTATCAGCGCGGCGACACCGACCCCAATAAAACGTGAAATCTGAGCTAGCATCAATCAACAGACTCAGATTTTTGATCAATTTTTTTAGGTACTGTCGTAGGATGGTAGTCTGAAATAAGATACACAGGCCGCGCCTTCACCTCAGAGAAGATCCGCGCCACATATTCCCCCAACACTCCGACCGACAGCAATTGCACGCCACCCAGAAAACCAATACCGGCCACCAAGGTTGGCCATCCGGGAACATCCACGCCCCAGATCATTGTTCTAAGTACTACGATGACCGCATAAGTAATTGCCAGGCAGGAGATCCCGGCACCAATAAACATCCAGATGCGCAAAGGCGTACTACTAAAAGCGGTAATGCCCGTCAGGGCCAGTGAGGAAAGACGGCGGATACCGAAGGTTGTTTCACCACTGAAACGAGGGGCGACCTGAAAAGGCACGCCGATGCTACGAAACCCGACCCAGGCAAACAACCCTTTCATCATCCGCTTACGCTCTGGCAAGGCCCGCAAAGCGCGTACCACCTTGGCATCCATCATACGGAAATCACCAGCATCTGCCTGAATTTCAACATCAGCACTCTGACTGAGCATATGGTAGAAAAAACGGGTCATCCGGCGCTTGATAGGATGTTCATCCGACCGGTCTGCACGTATGCCGTAGATCATGTCATAGCCTTCCAGCCAGTGCTGATAAAAGACTTCCAGCATATCTACCGGGTGCTGCATATCCGAGTCCATCAGGATTACCAGATCCGAATCGGCATGATCAAGACCGGCGCTCATAGCCGCCTCTTTACCGAAGTTGCGCGACAGTCGAATCAGCGACACAGGATACTGTTCAGCCAACTGAATCGCCACAGCAGAGGTGGCATCACGGCTGCCATCATCCACTACCAGCACTTCAAAACGGCTGGATAACCGGAGCAGGTATTCACAGAGTAACGGAATCATCTCCTGCAGGTTTTCTGCTTCATTATAAGCTGGCAGAATGCAGGTGATGGACGGGGGCAGCTCCATCTTGCGCGGCGTTAATGATGGATCCGATTCCGAGGTATGTTGTGTTATTTTTTCGGGCATTATTCTATCCAGTTTCAAGTCCTACAGACTTTGAGAGTTAATGGTAAACTATATCTTTGAATTGCGCACCGGATAGCCAGCAAACCCTATGATAAGTCGTTATATTTACACTCTTGTACTGCACCTGTTATTGCCATCCATTCTGATCCGTTTATGGCTTCGTGGCCAGCGCGCACCGGCTTATCGACAACGCTGGACAGAGCGATTGGGTTTTACCCCACGCTTGGCCTCCACCACAGCTCCCCTGTGGATACACGCCGTCTCAGTCGGAGAGGTACAAGCCGTAGCCACCTTGATCCGCCGTTTTTTACAGCAGCACCCAGAGATTCCGGTTCTCATCACTACCATGACCCCCACTGGAGCCGACCGGGTCAAGCAACTATTCGGCGAACAGGTAGCGCACCGCTACTGCCCTTACGATCTACCCTGGGCCATGAGCCGCTTTATTAACATCACCCGACCACGCGCCTGTATCATAGTGGAAACTGAACTCTGGCCTAACTTCTTAAGACAATGCCAGCGCAAACAGATTCCAACTTTATTAGCCAATGCACGTTTATCGGAACGCTCCGCACGCGGTTACGCACGTTTTTCCAGTCTGACCCGCGACATGCTTAATCGACTCAGTCGGGTTGCCGTACAGGATCACACAGATGGTGAACGTTTCAAGGTACTAGGTCTGGACCCGGCCCGACTCAAGGTGATCGGCAGCATCAAATTTGATGTGGAAATTAACCCACAATGGGCCGATGCCGCTCAGCAACTCCGACAGCACTGGGGTACATCACGCCCGGTACTCCTGGCCGCCAGCACCCATGATGATGAAGAATCCCAGCTTCTGGCAAGCCTGCCGGCGCTGCTGGCGGTCTATCCTGATCTATTGATTGTACTGGTGCCCCGTCATCCCGAGCGATTTAATGCAGTTGCCCAGCTCTGCCTGGCGTCCGGCCTGCGCTATGCCAGACGTAGCCAGGATAGTCTTGCCAGCCCCGCTACTCAGATTTATCTGGCTGATACCATGGGGGAACTGATGTCTTTTTGCAGTGCCGCCGATATTGTATTTGTTGGCGGCTCACTGATTGAGCGTGGAGGACACAATCCGCTGGAACCGGCCTTGTTGGGTAAACCGATAATTACCGGCTTACATACCTTTAATTTCGCCGCCATCACCCAAGGACTGGCTTCGGCTGGCGCACTGGTACAAGTTAACAATGCCAAGGCAGTGATGACACAAGTACAGCATTGGCTAAGCAACTCTGAGAGTGCCACTCAGGCTGGACAAGCCGCCCAACACTATGTTGCCAGCCATGCTGGCGCACTCGGTCGACTTGAAACCGAACTGGAAGCACTGCTGAACACACCACCCAATCAGTCACACGAATAGGCCGGTGCCACAACGGCCCAATGTAACTGCAAAGGCGCCGCCGAACCCATCGGCCAGTCCAAGGTTATCGCCCCCTGTGCAGCAATAGCACCCAGCCAAGCCAAATCAGTGGGTACTTCATCACCCTGCTGCCAAATGAGCAGTGCTCCGGATTGCGTCAAACGCGCCTCATCAATCCACGGACTGTAATCCAGACGCCCATCAATCAGCACTGAAGGCTGTGTGGATGCCCGTAACGCCATCAATCCACCCAGCCAGTATTCAGATGCGACAATATCCAGCGGACAGCCTGTCTGGTCAGCCCAGATCTTCTCCAACTCAACCGCCATGGCCTTATCCGGCCAGGCAATACGTGAGGGCTTATCTTTCAGGTAGGGTAGCAGACTCATATCCATCAACCGCAACATCACTAGCAGCAGCACCATCACCAGGGTATTACGCAGCAGTTTTTTCTGCTGCAGTGCTGCTAAGGGTGTAATCAGCCAAGCCGCCAGCAACAGGCCCGAGAGATTCCACATCGGCGTTCCCCACATATCCCGCAACCCAGTCCCAGTCAAACCGGCACCCAATGCGGTCAACAACGCCGGCCCTAAGCCCAAACAAAAAAGGAACCACTTGGCTTGTACATCAGCCTGATCACGACACCAAAGTGAGCTGGTAAAAAACCCGGAAGCGGCCAGCAACAGCACTAACGGCAGATGATCAAGCAACTGCACCAGCAAAAACTTTAACGGGCCCAGCAGGTGAGCCTCAAGCCCAGCCGCACCGCCGGAGCGTTTTCCAGCATAAGACAGCGGTAAGAAGTCATGTTGAATCAACCATAACAGATGGGGTAGAAAAATCGCAGCCATTAACAATACGCCACTCCAGAGCGGCCAGCGTAACAACTGTTTTCTGGCCTCTTGCTGTGTCAGCAAGTGCAGAAACATCGCCGCCAACAACACCACCATGACGTATTTGGTCAGCAAACCCAGACCAGCAAACAGACCGACTAACAGCCAACTGCGATAGCGTCCATCGGTTATAGCACAGTGATAAAAGTAGGTGGCAGCGGCCCAGAAAGGCATTTGAGCGATATTATGATTGTATTCCGGCGTCGGCCAAGTGAAATAGTAAACACCCAGCAGCAACAAGGTTCCTAACGCGGCTTTTTCACCGCCCAGTAAGCGCAAACCCAGCAACCAGACAAACAACAGAGTTGTTAATATAGTCAACTGACTGAGCAAAAAAGGACCCAAATCGGCCAAGGCCAACCAGGACAATTGCACCAGCCAGGACGGCAGTGGTGGGTGTTTATAATAGCCCCACTGCCATTCCTGCCCCCAGAATAACCCTTCGACCACATCCAGTGGCAAGCTGTAGGCGCTCAGCCAAGGCAGCAGCGCCCAGAGCAGCGCATTGATCAGCAGTAACAGCCAGACTTTGCCAGCGGTATCACCCAGCGCTGAAATACCCTTCATCAATCTCATCGCTCAAGGCTGATTAAATTGCATATTATAAAGACGCGCATAACTGCCACCTTGCGCCAGCAGTTCGGTATGGTTGCCCTGCTCGATCACTACACCATTTTCCATAACCAGGATGCGATCGGCGCGTTCTATGGTTGATAGACGATGAGCAATCACTAGCGTGGTCCGGTCCTTAACCACATGCTCAAGTGCTGTTTGAATATAACGCTCTGACTCGGTATCCAGAGCTGAGGTCGCTTCGTCCAATATAAGCAAGGGCGCGTCTTTAAGAATGGCTCGTGCTATGGCAATACGCTGACGCTGCCCACCAGACAGTAACAGCCCATTCTCACCAACCAGGGTATTCAGCCCCAGAGGCAAACGATCCGCAAACTCTAATACCATGGCGGCATCCGCTGCCGCACGAATCGCCTCATCAGAAGCCCCCGCCAACGCCCCATAGGCTATATTTTCAGCGATACTGCCTTCAAATAGCACCACATGCTGATTCACCAAGGCAATCTGACTGCGCAGGCTGTCCAACGTATAGTCGGATAGCGGCCGATCATCCAGCAAAATTTCGCCGTCAACCACATCATAAAAACGTGGTAGCAAACCAGCGAGGGTTGACTTGCCGCTGCCTGAACGCCCCACCAGTGCGACAGTTTCACCTGGCTCAATACAAAAACTGACCTGCTTCAATGCAGGCTCTTCACTCTGTGGGTAAGTAAAGGAAACAGATTTAAATTCAATACGTCCCTGTGCAGCAGTCAGCGTTTGCGAACCGGTATTATGCTCTGGGAGTTCATCAAACAACGAAAAAAAACTTTCTGCCGCCGCGATCCCTTTTTGCACCGTACTATTGATTTCGGTTAGCTGTCGGATCGGCTTGGCCATCAATGATGCCGCCGAGATAAAGGCGATAAATTGCCCTGTCGTCATGGAGGCCACCAAAGCCGGAGACATGGCAATGTAGGTCAATAAGGCTACCACGGCTGCCACCAACATCTGCACCACCGGCGTCGTGATCGATTGAGTGACCACCATCTTCATAAACTGGCGGCGGTTGCGTTCAGATACACGGTTAAAGCGGGTACGCTCAGCCTCAGCGCCACCAAATATGCGCACTACCTGATAGCCTTTGATCGCTTCTGAAGCGGCTGAAGAAATATCGCCCACTGAATCCTGAATACCATGACTGAGACGACGCAGACGTTTGGAAGCCAAGGCAACTACAGCACCCACCAAAGGTGCCACCACCACAAACAGCATGGTCAGCTTCCAGTTAAGAAACAACATATAGCCGAACAAGCCAACCACTGTGAGCCCTTCACGCACAGCCGTTTTCAAGGCGTCGGTCGCCGCACCTGTTACCTGCTCCACATTGTAGGTTAAGCGTGACAACAGCTCCGCCGAGGTATGCTGCTGGTAAAAGGCACAGGGCAGCACTAACAAGTGATCAAACATCTGACACCGCAGACGACTCACCACGGCACGGGCAACATAGGAGAAGCCATAGTTACCCAGCAGCGTTCCTAGACCTCGTATCAAAAAGATAAAAATGATTGCTAAAGCCAGCCAGAAACGGTGATCCAGATTACCCTTCTCCACCGCATCAATGAAGCTTTCCAGCCACTTGGCTGCCGCTGTCTGCGACCCGGCATAAAGCACAAAACCGGTAAATGCGAGTATAAACATTGGCCAATGACCACGCACATAACTGAGCAGTCGCTTATACACGTCCCAACCCGATGCAACCTGGTTATTAGTATTTCTCTGCATACTTCTCTCTCACCGGTGACTCACACAAAAGCCGTAGTATAACTGCACACGCCACAGATATCAGGTTAGAATGTAACACCAGTTGTTCTGAATCAGTGAAAAAACGTGGCGACCCATAAGAAACCCTTACAGTTACTTAAACAACCTAACCTATGGCCAACACTGCTCTGGGTTGGCTTGCTGCGCTTACTTGTACTCCTGCCGTATCGCTGGCAACTGCATATTGGTGCTGGTTTTGGCTGGCTGCTTAGCCACCTGGCCCGTGAACGACGCCATGTCACTCATACAAACCTACACCTGTGCTTTCCTGATCTAAGTGATGCTGAACATCAAAAAATGTTCAAAAAAGTATTTCATCATAACGGCATTGGCCTAATGGAAGCCGCTATGGCCTGGTGGGCTCCGGAGTCATGGTTCAAGCAACGTGTTACCCTGAAAGGCCAGGAACATCTGGATGCCGCACTGGCCAAAGGTAAGGGTGTCATCATGCTTGGAGCACACTTTTCAACCCTCGATCTGGGAGGGTTGTTATTCTCATTTCACTATCCACTCAATACACTTTACCGCCCCAACAACAACCCGCTGCTTGATCGCATCATTTACAATGGACGCGCCCGTTTCACACATAATATTGACCGTTCCGACTTTCGCAGCGTGATCCGTAAATTGAAAAATAATGAGATTATCTGGTATGCACCGGATCAAGACTTTGGCATGAAACAGTCAGTATTTGTACCTTTCTTCGGTGTTCCCGCCGCCACATTAACGGCCACCACTCGGCTGGCGAAGCTGAATGATTCCCCCCTACTCATGTTGGCACAGCATCGTACCGAAAGCGGCCAATATGAACTGGAACTTTACCCCGCCATTGAGCCCTTCCCGACGGGTGACCTGCAAGATGATGCCAGCCTGATCAATCAGGCTATCGAAACCGCCATACGTAAAGACCCAGCCCAATATATGTGGGTACACCGGCGTTTCAAGAGCCACCCGAAGGGTAAGAATTATTTATACCGGTCCCCGTCACAAACTGAGAGTAAGACGTCATGAAGGTCCTCCAGATCTGCGGTGCACAACATGCTGGCGGTGCCGAAGCACACTTTTTGCGCTTCTGTATTGAGCTGAACCGCTTTGAGGGCATTGAAGTGATTGCCTTGGTACGCAAGGGCTCCTGGCTGGAAGAGCAACTGGGCCGTAGCGACATCAAGACCTACCCCCTGGGCTTTCGCTCCAGTTTTGATCTGATTACTCGGTATCGGATCAAAAAAATCTCCTATCTGGAGAAAGCTGACATTATTCAATGCTGGATGAACCGTGCAGCCAGCTTGACCCCCAAAACCGGCCATGGCGCTAAAATAGGTCGACTGGGTGGCTACTATGCCCTGAAATACTACAAAAGCATGGACTGGCTGGTCGGCGCCACAGAGGACCTATGCCAGCACATTAAAGAAGCTGGCTGGAACCCGGCGCATCTTTCATGCATACCTAACTTCGTTAACCTACCGGCAGCAAAAGACCCAATGGAGTCTGAACAACTCAGAAAAACGATGGGATTAACCGGTAAAACAGTTATCATCACGCCGGCCAGGTTACATAGTGTCAAAGGACTGGACACGGCCATTCAAGCTATCAAGCTGCTGCCGGAACACTACGTTTACCTGATCGTCGGTACGGGTCCGGAAGAAAGTCATCTGAAACAGTTAACCGAAACCTTAGGTGTTCAGCATCGCGTTATCTTTACCGGCTGGCAGAACAACATCTCTGACTTCTGTTATGGCAGTGATATTTTCCTGGTACCCTCACGGCATGAACCCTTTGGCAGTGTGTTGCTGGAAGCCTGGTCACATCAGTTACCGCTGATAACCTCTGACTCACAGGGAGCGCTTGCCATCACGGAGCATAATCGAACCTGTTTGATGTATGACAAACACAGCGCCACGGCCTTAAAAGAGGCGGTAATGACACTGGCAGCCGATGACGCACTCATGCAGGCTCTAATCACACAAGGCTATCAAGAACTGCTAGCCCGATACACGGCTAAACCTGTGCTAAACCAATACATTGATACGTACGCAAAAGCCTCACATGCCGAACAAACAGGGAGAGGTGAATAACACTATGAAAAAGCTGCCAATCAGCGTCATTATCATCACTCTGAATGAAGCCGACAGGATAGAAGCGGCCATCCGCAGTGTGATTGACTGGGTAGATGAGGTGGTGTTGATAGACTCGGGTAGTCAGGATAATACGGTTGAGCTGGCTACCGAGCTGGGAGCTCGAGTAATGTTCAATACCTGGCCAGGTTACGGGCAACAAAAACGTTTTGCCGAAGAGCAGGCACGCAATGACTGGCTGCTCAATCTGGATGCCGATGAACGTATCACGGAGCCATTACGCAGTGAGATAGCCGCACATTTTATGCAGCCACAGATGCTAGCTGACGGCTACCAAATTGCCATACACGACATTATCTACCCTACCGATGAGCTGAATCCTAATACGCCCTATAAACCGGTGCGTCTGTATCGAAAATCCAAAGGCCGCTACAGCGATAGTCCTGTACATGATCGTGTGATCATGCAACCTGACAGTAAGGTGGAAAAACTTCGCGGCAAAATAGCCCATGCCTCTATACGCAGTTTTTCCCATCGGGTAGAAAAAATGAACGCCTACTCTGACGCTCAGGTACAGGATTTGGTCGCCAAAGGGCGCAAACCTTCTGTAGCACGAATTCTAATGGAGTTCTGGCTATCGTTCATTAAACGCTATTTTTTCAAAGGCTATTGGCGCAAGGGTTTGATTGGCTATATCTATGCGATGAATTATGCTTACAGCCGGTTTCTAAGGCAGATAAAACTTTATGAGCATTACAAGAAAACACAAAAGTGACCACCAAAACCACGCCCCGCAAAACCCAAACATTTAATCCAGTACATTTTTATTATACAAAGCAAACAGTCTTTTATTTCTCCTCTTAACCTTTAACAACCTAAAGAATCTAACTTTACTTAGAGGAAGCCATTCTTTAATAGTTATAACTTTAGTGTCACAAGAGATCAATTTCTCACCATCAGAGGTTTTTATAATCAATAAATTCTCAGGATTCACAGCACAGGTAAGCAAAGCATCCTTTTCAAGCTGATTCATTATATTTTTAATTTGTAGAATCAAAAAACGTGGTATTTTTTTATCTCGATACTTATCAAACAAATGAATTGGCTCACTACCATCAACACTAGAAATTTTTTTAAATACCAGCCCTTGACCAAAATTTGTTTCTTCCATACCTACTAACGTCGGAAAATAGTCGAGACAACCTGTAATCTTCGAATGAAACTCCAGCTCTCTGTTATGAGGTGAATCAATACAGTTATTATCCGCTCCACTTAAATGCTGAACCTTTATTACACAATCAACATTATTTGGATGCTCATAACATTTCCTGAATCTGCTTTCACCAACAAGCTTAGCTGTACTCAAATCCAACATCCCATCACTCCAATATAACCAACAGACTCAACTATGCTTTGCTTTCATCAAAATTTCTTCAAAATCAAAAAGCCTATTACTCATTAAATAATGCTGTGCACGCAAATAGGCCGCGTTACGTATATCCGGCCATTGCGGCTGGTTTGTTATTGCAGTAACAATTTTTGCAGCCAGACTTTGGGGTGATCCAGGCTCAGCTAGCCAGCCATCCACACCATCACATATCTGACTGGCTGGCCCGGCAACTGTTGTTGAGATTACCGGACAACCATAGGCAGCCGCTTCTAGCACCACAATTCCGAACGGCTCATACCTTGAGGGCAGGACCGCAAGGTCTATTTCCGATAACCATCCTGCAATGTCCTCTATCCAACCTGCGAAATGAACCTTCTCTAAAACGCCCAACTGGCCGGCAAGCTTTTGAATAGCCGACTGGTCTGGCCCACTACCCGCCACATACAATTCCAGAGAACAACTGTCCTTTAGCAATGCCATTGCCTGAAGCAAATCTTCTAACCCTTTCTCTTCATTCAAGCGTCCAATAAATCCCAAGCGCACAGGCGCCGTATCCAGCCGTTCGGTATAGGATGGCAGCTCAGGTATACGCTCTATTACATTTGGAAAAACACTAATCGCTTCAGCTTCGCGTCCTGACGCAACAAAGTGCTGTTTCATCTCCTCGGTGAGCACAACCAGATGATCCGCAGATTTAAATCTATGGGTTTTATTACTATGAGAAAACGCCAAGTGCGGAATATTTAGCCCAAATGAAGCTCTACCCAGTATACAAGTTGCACGGGAATTATGCGTCACAATTAAATCAGGAGCCACTTTCCTCAGCAAAAAATGACATTGCAGCCATGCATTTGGACTGTAGTAGCCAGCCTTTTTGAAGTCATGATGAGGCAGAGGATAATCTAACTCATGTAGAAATGGCGCTTGCCTCGGAACTAATAACTCAACCTGATGACCCAAATCCAACATAGCTTTAGTCGCATTGATAAATGCACGTTCCAGGCCACCTTTTCTATCTGAATATAAAGCATGCAATATTTTCATATTTTCAACATCGCTTTAATTGCTTAACCAAGCACCCATTGTTATTCACAAAGCCTTCTCATACAAAGCAAGTGTCTCTGCTATCATCCTGCCCTTTAAAAAAATCGTATTTTCTTGGATTTCATCTGAGCCATTGCGCTTAAAATCAACAATTTTTTGTACAAGCTTTTCGATATCTAGCGTATTAACTCTTCCAAAAGGAAACAGCTCACCAAGGGTTTCACTCACCGCCCCATGGGCATACCCCACTACGGGGGTTCCAATCGACAGGCACTCAACAACGGTTCGGCCAAAGGCTTCGGCTGTTGTACTGGTCAGCGATAGCATTACATCGCTGATAGCATAGAGCTCTTTCATATCGGAGCGGGTACCAAGAAAGGTAAAGTATTCACTCAGTGATCGCGCGTCTATTGCGGCCTTAACTTCTGTCAGAAAGGATCCTTTTGGGTCGCTACCTACCACCAGAACATGCACATTGGGCAGATGCACCTTAAGCTGGTCTATCACCTCCACCAGATCCAGGTGCCCTTTCCAGCGGGTAATGCGACCTGGGAAGCAGATCAGATATTTATCCCGCGCTTGCGGGTTGTCAGCATAGAACTGCTCCAGCCAAGTATCGGTTGGGCGGTAACCTCGCGGGAACTCCTCGGGATCAATCCCCCGATGGATGACCGTCACTTTCGCCGGATCGACGTCTGGAAAATTATCTAACAAATAGCGTTTAGCCGTTTCAGAAACAGCGATTACTCGCTCGCCCTTACCCATAATGGCGCTGTAGCGATTGACGGAATGCATTCCGTGCAGGGTGGTAACGAAATGAGGCCGGGTAGCCGGGTCCATGCGCCGCCAGGCCAGCCAGACTATCCAGGCCGGCATTCTAGAGCGCACATGGACAATATCTGGCCGCTCCTGCTCCAGCCAGCGTCGAAAAGGACGTACCTGCAACAATGTCAGCAGAGACTTTTTTCCCAGATCCCAGTGATGGTGACGGCTACCGGCACGCTCAAGCTCAGTGACTAAACGACCACCTGCCGATACCACCACAGATTCATGACCGGCGTCAACTAGCCCCTTGGCAATTTCCAGGGTGCCACGTTCTACTCCACCCAGCTCCAGTGCCGGCAGAACTTGTACGACTTTCATAACCAGCCTCTATCTATAATCATCTGCGCACAGCGCTGTGCTTCATTGAACACTTCAGCCGGACGCGGCAAGCTCAAATCATCCGTATTACTGTAGACACTTACCTGCCCCTGCTCCACCAATGTATTTAAGCCTCGCACCAGGCGATTGGGTTTACCCGCGGCTGCACGCGGCACATTGAGTATCCCTACAGCACAGCCTGCGGTCAGCGCTTCATAAATCATTGACACACTGTCTTCTGTTACCCAAACATACTCAGCGCTAGCCAGTTGCTCTGCCACCCACCCAGGAGCAGTAGACTCAAAAGGAATAAATTCGACAGTGTTAAGTGCGCCAAGCCGGTTTTGTGTCGATTCAGGTGTTCGCCGGGAAGTGGTCAGGGTCCAGTGCACGTCGGTTGCTTGGATAATTTTCCCAAGTTGCTGCATTAGGCTGTGCTCATCCCAACGGTGATGCTTTGATGGCCCACCAATAAGAATAACGCCCTGCCCCGATTTTTTTAGACCAGGACGCATGGGGTTCAATGCGCCCTGAGTACAAATAATATTATCGGCTTCGGCAGGTTGGTCATGTGCCGGTATCAGGCAAAGATCGAACAGCTGGCAAGGCAAGCTGGGCTTCATCAGTAACAGGGTCTTCGCTCCCAACACCCACCCCAACACCAACAGCGTAAAATGGGTTGCATGGCCCGCTGCAATCAACAGATCTGGAGCACCTCGGTGCCGAAGAGACGCCATTTCCGGCGGCACGTTACGCGTCAGCAGAATTTTTAGCAGTTGAGCCGCGGGCAGCCTGTCGAGGGTTTCAACCTTCAACTCAGGAACGAGTTCAAGCAGCGCGTTCGACAGGCCTTCACACTGACTGAAATGCCCGGGCTTAGCGTCACGAATTATCCAAACTACGCTCACAGCATTGTCCATTTTGCTTTTAATTTGTATCTAATCATAACAGCCCGGCCTAAAAAGCCCCAGAGTCAACGTAAATTTAGTCATAAGGACATTCAGGCAATTCCCTTTAGTGGGCGGTATGATTACAATCGATAGCTTCTTTGTTCGGTTTTTTTCCGCACTCATCCAGTAACACGTTCTTGAGGATTTATTCATGGCTGCTGCATTCGGTACCGTTTTCATGCCTGAGATGGCGATCACCTGGTTTGATGGATCAGACTGGAGTGTGCCGGAAATGGTCAGCAGTGACAGCATTACCCTGCACCCAGGCGCACATGTGCTGCATTACTCCAGCACCTGCTTTGAAGGTTTAAAGGCCTTTCGTCATACCGACGGTTCGGTGAATATTTTCCGCATGGACCGCAACATTGCACGTTTGTCTCAGAGCTCTCGCCTGTTGGGCTTACCTGCTTTAGATGATGCTACGGTTGCTCAGATGATCAAGGATACCGTGGCGCGTTTTGCCGATGAAGTTCCTGCACCACCGGGATCACTGTATATTCGTCCAACGCATTTCGGCACAGAACCCGCCATCGGCAAAGCCGCTGTACCTTCTGTAACCTCGTGCTTTTATGTGCTGGCTTCACCGGTAGGCGATTATTTTGCCGGTGGCGACAAGGCATTACGTTTGCTGCTGGAAGATCAGGGCATGCGCTGCGCACCACACATGGGCATGATCAAAAGCGGCGGTAACTATGCCAGCGCACTCCAACCGATCATGCGGGCACGTGATTCCGTACAGGCCGACCAGGTACTCTTCTGCCCAGGTGGTGATGTACAAGAAACCGGCGCGGCCAACTTTTTGTTGATCGATGGTAATGAAATTATCACCAAAGCCTTGGATGAAAGCTTCCTGCATGGTGTAACCCGTGAGTCCATCCTGACCCTGGCCAAAGACTTGGGTATGCAGGTGAGTGAGCGTGAAATCACCGTCGATGAACTGCTGCAACGTGCCGCCAAGCCCGGCTGTGAAGCCGCACTTTCTGGTACAGCCGCGGTACTGGCACCGGTAGGCACCTTCATCTATCAGGGCAAGGAACACGCTGTAGGCCACGGCGGCGTTGGAGAGACCACGCGTAAACTGCGTCAGGCACTCAACGCTATTCAATGGGGCCAGGCTGAAGACACCCACGGCTGGCTGACACGGGTCTGAGACGCAACCTAATCTACTGAAGTGGACGGATTATCTATCCGTCCACTTCAGCCTGAAATCGCTCAGCACATCACTTCATCCCAGATACCGGCCACCTGCTGCCGGTATTGGGTTAACTCTTCATCGGCTACTACGCTGCTGGATTGCTCCTGCAATGCCTGACGGTGGCCGACAGAGCGCAACACCCGATAAGCATCGCGTAACAATTCGGTCTTTTCTGCTGACATCAACCCATTCGCTTCAATCCCGTCGAGGATACGGATATTGTCGGTATAGGTCAGTAAATCTGGGTATTCACAGGCATGATTCAGTACCATAAACTGCACCATAAACTCGATATCAACAATGCCGCCTCGATCCTGCTTCAGATCAAAACTGCCACTGGTATCCGTCGCTCGACTACCCAGATGTTCACGCATTTTCTCACGCATACTGCACACTTGTTCCAACAACACCGCCCGGTCACGTGGCTGTGACAACAGTTCAGCCCTGGCCTGCTTAAAACGCTTAGCCAAGCTGGGACTTCCGGCAACGACCCGGGCCCTGACAAGCGCTTGATGCTCCCAGGTCCAGGCTTCTTTTTGCTGATACTGTTTAAACGCGCGCAGCCCTGACACCAACAATCCGGAGTTACCCGATGGCCGTAAACGCATGTCAATTTCATACAACTGACCTGACGGGGTGAAGGTGTTGAGGAAGTGAATCATTTTCTGCCCCAAGCGATTGAAAAATACCGGATTGGGTACTGATTTATCACCATTGGTATTCAAGTCCGGGTCAGCATCGTGAATAAATACCAGATCCAGATCCGAGCCATAAGAGAGCTCTATGCCACCCATTTTACCGTAACCCACAACGATAAAATCAGGATCACAAGGCTCTCCAACTACTCGCATTGGCACCCCGTGCTTCTCTGTCAGCATCCGCCAGGCACTTTGCAGCACGGCCTCCAACAGGGTTTCGGCCAGCCAGGTCAGATAGTCGCTGACTTTCATTAGGGGTAGCGCCCCAGTGATATCCGAGGCCGCCACACGCAACACATGCGCATGATGAAAATAGCGCAGCGTTTCCATCAACTGCTCCATATCATCTTCAGGCACACGCAACAGCTGTTGAGCCAGCTCAGCCTGCAGGCGGGCTTTATCGGGAGGAGTAAACAGTGTGCGCGGATCGATCAGTTCGTCCAGCAACACCGGTTGTTTGGACAATTGTGCAGCAAACCAGGCACTGGATGAACACAACCTGACCAACTGCTGCATCGCGCCGGGATTTTCGGCTAGCAACACCAGGTAGGCTGAACGGCGCAAAACGGCTTGAATCAGCAACAACACCCGTTCCAAGGTCACTTCGGCATTGCTGCACTGCCCTGCCGCCTCCAGCAATGCTGGCAAGACATGCAGCAAGCGGGTTTTAGCCACCTGCTGCAACATCTGCATGGCACGGGACTGCTGCAAGGACTGCAATTGCTGCAGTGCCGACGGTGCATCGGCAAAACCTTTTCGAGTCAAGAAACTCAGGGCCTGATCCTGATCCAATTCATCATTGATCAAGGCCTTCCATTCCCCCTCATCGACGGCTTCACTCAGCTCACCTTCGGCTTCAGCAGGGGCAATCACATCGGCAAAATGCTGGGATACTGCCTGGCGGTGCCGTACCAGTTGCTGCTGAAAGCTGTCCCAGTCTGCAAATCCCATCGCCAGAGCAATACGTGCCTGTCCTTGAGGATCATCGGGTAATTCCTGTGTCTGCTTATCCGCGATCGCCTGAATCGCATGTTCGGTATTGCGCAGAAACACATAGGCTTCAACCAGCTCCTGTACAGCACTTTCCGGCATGCCTACATACTCCGGCAGCAACGGCAGGATATTCAACAGTTCTCGCTGCTGCAGCGCCAGATCACGGCCACCCCGGATCAGCTGAAATGCCTGGGCAATAAACTCCACTTCACGTATACCGCCGGAACCCAGCTTCACGTTTTGCTCTAAGCCTTTGCGGCGCACTTCTCGGTTGATCATCAACTTCATTTCCCGCAGCGACTCAAATGCGCTGAAGTCGATGTACTTGCGATAGACAAACGGCCGCAACTGCTGCAACAGTTGCTCACCTGCGACAATATCTCCCGCAACAGGCCGCGCCTTGATCATCGCGTAGCGCTCCCAGTCCCGCCCCTGATCCTGATAATAATGCTCCATGGCGGTAAAACTCACTGCCAATGGACCCGCTGAGCCAAACGGACGCAGTCGCATATCTACCCGAAATACGAAGCCTTCGGCGCTATGGTTATCCAGTGCCTGAATCAGCTTCTGTCCCAGGCGGATAAAGAAATCCTGATTCTCCAGGGACTGTGTCGGGTGGTCTGTTTCACCGCTGGAGGGAAAGCAGAACATCAGATCAATATCCGAAGACAGGTTGAGCTCATTCGCTCCCAGCTTGCCCATACCCATCACCACCAGTTGCTGCGGCTGGGCATCCGCTCCGGATAAAGGCACACCCCAGCGTTTTGTTGCACGCGGGTAAAGCCATTTAAGGGTTTCATCAATACAGGCATCAGCAAGACTGGATAAGTCGCGGGTTGTTTCACGCATATCCGCACGCCGGGTCAGGTCCCGCCAGATAAGGCGCACCATTTCATAATTACGAAAGCGACGCAGCAACAGCTGCATCTGTGTTTCATCATCTACTTCCGACAGCCGTGATGCCAATTTGTCGGCGTAACACCCCTGTGGATAAGAGGTAGTTATATCTCCCTGTTCCACCAGGATTTCCAGCCACTCAGGGCGCCGCGTCAAATGATCCGCGACAAAATCACTGATAGCCAGCACCCGACACAGCTCCTGTGCCAGTGATGAGTCTTGCAGTGAAGGGTGAGACGCCAACTGACTCCAGGGCTCTGCGGCAACTGACTGAAGCCTATCGGGCAACTGAGAAAGTGGATTGTTATCGGACACGTCGCGACTCCCGCTATCAAACGCTTATAAGTAATACACAGCATATCAGACCAACTGCCTTTGCAGCAGCCCGAAAGGTGATCTGACAGAACAACCAACGCATTGCAAATTTATGACGTTTTTACTACAGAATTATGACCACAACCCTTATAATCGGCGTGTCTTTTTACAAATACAGGTGAGCCCCTATGGTGAGCAACAACCCGATCCTGCAAATGTTTGCCCGATCGCCGTTCAAGCCAATGCAGGAACACATAGCCAAAGCGCAGGAAGCCGCCGCTGAACTCAAGCCGTTTTTCGAGGCTGTACTGATTAACGACTGGGATACAGCTGCCGCTGTACAGCATCGTATTGCCGTCATTGAAGGCGAAGCTGATGATATGAAACGTGCCATACGTCAGAATCTGCCCAGCAATCTATTTCTTCCTGTACCCCGCACCGATCTGCTCGACCTGTTACGCATGCAGGATAAAGTCGCCAATCGTGCCAAGGATATCGCTGGCATGATGCTGGGTCGCAAAATGCAGATACCCGAGACCATTCAAGCTGAAATGGTTAATTTTCTCAACACCGCGATTCAAACCACTGAACAAGCTGTTATTGCACTGAATGAGCTGGATGAACTTCTGGCTGCCGGGTTTCGTGGCCATGAAGTCAAAGTGGTTGAAAAGCTGATCGATGAGCTGGACCGCCTTGAGCATGAGAATGACGAGCAGGAACGCAAACTGCGCACGTCGTTATTTGCCGTCGAGAGAGATCTGTATGCTGTTGATGTAATTTTCCTCTACCGCATCATCGATGACATAGGCGATCTCGCCAACTACGCGCAACATGTCGGCAGTCGACTACAACTGCTACTGGCCCGCTAACCTGAATATACGCGAGACGTTATGGACGTATTAGCACAACACGGCACAATTCTGATTGTTCTGGCCTGTATTTTTGCCTTTTTTATGGCCTGGGGCGTCGGTGCCAACGATGTCGCCAATGCCATGGGCACATCGGTCGGCTCTAAAGCCATCACCCTGAAACAGGCGATTATTATCGCCATCATCTTTGAGTTTGCGGGTGCCTATCTGGCGGGTGGTGCAGTCACATCAACCATTCGCAGTGGCATTACTGACGCGGGACTGCTATCTGACTCGCCCGACCTGTTAGTCTTCGGAATGATGTCTGCACTGCTGGCGGCGGGTATCTGGCTGCTGATAGCCACACATTTCGGTTGGCCAGTATCCACTACCCACTCTATTATCGGAGCCATTGTCGGCTTCGCCGCCGTAGGCATCTCGGTTGATGCAGTACAGTGGGACAAGATCTGGACCATTATTGCCAGTTGGGTGATTTCCCCTCTGACCGCCGGGTTCATTTCCTTTTGGCTGTTCCGTAGTGTGCAGTATCTGATTCTGAGCACCGACGATCCTTTTTCCAATGCCAAACGCGTCGTGCCCTTCTATATTTTTCTGGTCGGATTCATCATTTCCATGGTGACCTTCACCAAAGGCTTAAAACATGTCGGCCTTGACCTGAGCTTTATCGAAAGCAGCATGGCCTCAGTTGTTGTAGGGATCATAGCCATGCTGGTTGGGGTGATGATGATCCGTAAGGTCAAGTACTCAGCCGCTGACGATAAAGACTTCCACTTTACCAATGTTGAGAAAATATTTGGCATTTTGATGCTGTTTACTGCCTGCGCCATGGCCTTTGCACATGGCTCCAATGATGTCGCCAATGCCGTGGGTCCATTGGCCGCCGTTGTAGGGGTAGTGCAGTCTGGAGGTGAAGTCGCCGCCCGCTCGGTGATGCCCGCCTGGATACTGCTGCTCGGCGGCATCGGTATAGTGGCTGGACTGATCATGTATGGCCATAAGGTCATTGCTACGGTCGGTCAGAACATTACTGAGCTGACCCCCAGTCGCGGGTTTGCCGCGACGCTGGCGGCAGCGGCTACCGTCGTGGTAGCGTCTGGTACCGGCTTGCCTATCTCAACCACCCATACTCTGGTAGGCGCGGTATTGGGTGTTGGACTTGCCAGAGGCATGGCCGCACTCAATCTGCGTATTATCGGTACCATCTTTATTTCCTGGATCGTTACGCTGCCAGCCGGTGCCTTTCTGTCGATTATTATCTTCTTTATTCTCAGTGCCATCTTCCTTTGAAGCAGCATTTGCGTTTAAGCTGATAGACCTGAAACACAAAAGTCTGCATTATATTTGCAGACTTTTGTGTTTATAAACGACGGATAACAATCAGGTTCCAGTGTGAGCAAAGACAACAGCGACCAGTATATCGATTGGTTCAGACATTCATCCCCTTACATTAATGCCCATCGCGGCAAGACCTTCGTGCTAATGATTGGCGGAGAGGCGCTGGCCGACCCGAACCTGACCAATATTGTCCATGATATTGCCTTGCTCAGCAGTCTCGGTGTTCGCCTGGTACTGGTATTTGGCTCCCGCCCCCAGATAGATGAACGTCTGCAAGCCTTGAGCCTGCCAACACGCTTGCACCACCACCAACGCATAACTGATGCCACCACCTTGCAATGCGCAATAGAAGCCGCAGGTGTACTGCGTACCCGCCTTGAAGCGCTGTTTTCCATGGGCCTTTCCAACACCCCTATGCATGGCGCCAGAATCCGGGTCTGCAGTGGCAATTTTGTCACCGCACGGCCTGCAGGTGTTGTCGATGGCTTCGACTTGGGGCACACAGGTGAACTGCGTCGTGTCGATCAGGTCGCTATTCGTAATCAGCTGGATCTCAATAATATTGTCTTCATCTCCAACCTGGGTTTTTCGCCCACCGGGGAAGTGTTCAATCTATCGGTTGAAGAAGTCGCCACGCGTACAGCCATAGCATTGAATGCGGACAAGCTGATTCTGTTTGGCAGTGAAGCTGGCATCACCGATAGTCATGGTGACCTGCGCAGTGAACTGCTGGCGGCCACAGCCAAACGTTGGGTCAGTCAATATCTGGCCGGACTGGATGACCCCTCCCAGGCCCATACCGAAACCGCTCGTCTGTTACAGGCGGCGGCTGAAGCCTGCGAAGAAGGTGTACCGCGCTGTCACCTGATCAGCTATCAGCGTGATGGTGCGCTGATTGCTGAACTGCTCACACGTGATGGTTCTGGCACCATGGTAGTGCGCGAGTCCTATGAACAGATACGTACGGCGGGCATTGACGATGTGGGCGGCATACTGGAACTGATAGCCCCATTGGAGGCCAAAGGCATCCTGGTGCGTCGTTCAAGAGAACGACTGGAAACCGAAATTGAACGCTTTACCGTGATAGAACGCGATGGTGCCATTATTGGTTGTGCTGCGCTCTATCCCTTTGATGAAGAGCAGGTCGGTGAGCTGGCCTGCGTGGCTATCGATAACAGTTACAGGGGTGGCGAGCGAGGTGACCGCTTACTTGCATCGCTAGAAGCCCACGCACGAGAGAAAGGACTCACACAGCTCTTTGTGTTGACCACGCGGACCGCGCACTGGTTTATTGAGCGTGGTTTTCGTGAGGCCTCGCTGGATGCTCTGCCTAACGAGAAGAAAGCCCTGTACAACTTTCAACGCAACTCCAAGGTGTTCTTTAAGTCACTCTAATTTCAAATGGGCGTAGAATTCAGGCGGGCATAGGCAACAACATCCGGAAGCGCGCACCCTTGAGTTCCGGAGAGCTGTCCACTTCGAGCGCACCACCATAGCTACTGAGTATATCCACCACCACGGCCAGGCCGATCCCCTGGCCAGAAATGGAACTGTCAATACGCTGACCCCGCTCCAGTATCACCTTGGACTGGGTCGGCAGCACACCCGGGCCATCATCTTCGACCATCAACAATAAGCCGCTGCGAGCACCGCATGAGGTGATCTGTACACGGGCCATGCCATACTTACAGGCGTTTTCCATCAGATTACCCAGCAACTCCATCAGATCACGCTCATCACCATAAAATTGCGCGCCCTCCTCGACGCGGTTGTCGATCTGTATCAACTTATCCGCATAAACCTTGTAGAGCACTTCGGATACCCGTTGAACCAAGGGTTTCACCAGTACAGGCTTGGCGGCCAACCCTCCTTTAGATTTAACCGCACGTGATAACTGGTACTGCACTATCTGATTCATGCGCTGGCTTTGCTCTTCCACCAGTTTACGGTACACCTCAGGAGACAGGTTTTCTGAGCTGGCGCCGGTAATTACCGCCAAGGGGGTTTTCAGGCTATGTGCCAAATCGGCCAGGGTGTTGCGATAACGCTCTCGCTGTTGGCGCTCAGTTAAAATCAGCTGATTGAGGTTTTCAGTCACCGGCTGCACTTCTCGCGGATAATTGCCGGAAAGACTATCAGACTCGCCTTTTTCGATGTGACGCAAATCAGCCGCCAGACGACCCAGTGGGCGCAACCCCCAACGTAAGATCAGGTATTGCATACTTAAAGCCAATACCAGCACACCAATTAAGGACCCCCAAAGCCGAGCACTGAAAGCCCGCATTTGCTCGCGAAGACGCTCATCACTACGCAGCACTGAAATCATGAAGAAGCGTTCTTCTCCTGAACCTTCCCAGATGATTGGGTATTGCAGCATATAGAAACGGCTATCAGCCAAATAGCGAAACAGCACCTCACCGGGAGTAGGAACGCTGTCGAGCACCACCGCCATTTGTGTGGCAGGCAAGAGTGCCGATGAATCAGATTGCCACAACAACTCCTTACGCTCATTGCTAATAAAAGCATAAGCACCGGAGCCGGGTTGTGAAAAACTGGGCTCCGGCAACATCTCTGGCAACTTCAACTCACCTGCATCCAGCTCAGCCAAGCCGAGCAACAGATAGACCTGCAGTTGTGCCTGAGAACGCTCAGAAGCCACCAAACTGTCATAATGGGCACGTTGCAATATGACTACCGCCGCCACAATAATCAGCGGCAGCAGCACCAGGGAAGCCACAAACAGGCGGGATTTGAGTGAACGAGGCAAAAACCGACGCATCAGGCGTCTTTCAGATCCGGATTAAATCGATAGCCCAACCCTCGGACTGTCAAAATAGGCTGCAACTGCTGATCCGGATCTAGCTTCTGCCGCAAACGGCGGATAAACACTTCGAGCACATTACTGTCACGATCAAAATCCTGATGATAAAGATGCTCAGTCAATTCAGTTTTGGAGATGGTCTTACCGGCATTCAGCATCAAATACTCAACCGTACGGTATTCATAGCTGGTTAAACGGACTTCCTCACCCTGCAGGCGCACCACTCGACTGACGGTATCCAGCATCAATGGTCCAAAGGTCAATTTGGGTTTGGCATGACCTGCTGCTCGGCGTACCAGAGCATTAAGGCGCGCGGTCAGCTCTTCGGGCTGAAACGGCTTGACCAGATAGTCATCCGCACCACTTTCAAGGCCTTCTACCTTGTCTTGCCAGTGACCTCGCGCGGTCAGAATCAGAACGGGAAAGTCCCGATGAGCCTCGCGCCAGCCCTTGATCACCTCCAGGCCAGACAGGCCCGGCAGACCCAGGTCAACCACAGCCACATCAAACTCATATTCCTTTCCCATGAACAAGGCTTCTTTACCTTCCTCACATTCCTCAACGGTATAGCCCTTCTCGGTTAACTGAAGACTCAGTTGACGGCGAAGATCCTGATCATCTTCAACAACTAGTGCTTTCATGCCAAGGTCCTTTTACGGGTTAAGTATTTCACCATCATCAGGGTTAACCATCACATCCCGGACCCGCCCATCATTGACGATGCGGATCAAAAATACCGGCTTATGATCAACTTCAGCCTCTTCTGCCTTAACCACCTGCCCGCCAAAAGCGTCCTGCGCGATCTCTGATGCACGCTTCAAACTAGTCACAGGTTCAGCCACCAAAGGGCTCGACAGCAATAAACCACTCAACAGCAACGCCAACAATGGACGTAGAGTTAAAAAACTTCGACCCCTGCACATAGGGCTCCTCCGGGGTTTATGGTTGGTATTACCGTGACTCGGCAACACACTCACCTTACGCCAATAGAAATGAACTGATGATTAACAAAATCTACGCTTACAAAATCAGCGTTTGCTATTTTCCTCAGCCTGCTGACGTTTAACCTCGCGTATTGACAGCATCACAAAGCGAATGTTGTAAGCCAGACCTATCACGATGGCCAACGCCGTCGAAAAGACAAACAGCATACCCAGTGCCATCGAGCCAGCATATTGCCCTATCCAAAGACTGATAACGGCCATAATACTGAGCGGGATACCGGTTTTCATACAGATTCGCAGGAAAGGATCCTGCCGAATTACTTTTTTATCAACTATTATTGTCATAGGGCTCTGTGCTTCTGTTTGACGTTGAGGCAGAGCAGGATAGAACGCCGATGATTTTTGTTCAAGGTTCAACCTGTCGACAGCCTGACAGCCAGATAGAATCTGATATACTCAAGCCATACCAGACTCAACCACCCGATCAAAGGACCCCTCAATGCCAGAGTATCGTTCCAGAACGTCTACCGCCGGTCGTAATATGGCAGGTGCCCGTGCACTGTGGCGCGCCACAGGCATGAAAGATGATGATTTCCACAAGCCGATTGTTGCTATTGCCAACTCATTCACCCAGTTTGTACCCGGCCACGTGCACCTGAAAGACATGGGTCAACTGGTTGCCCGAGAAGTGGAGAAAGCCGGTGGTGTAGCAAAAGAGTTTAATACCATCGCTGTCGATGACGGTATCGCCATGGGCCATGACGGCATGCTCTACTCTTTACCCTCGCGCGATATTATTGCCGACTCGGTTGAATACATGGTCAATGCCCACTGTGCTGATGCGCTGATCTGTATCTCTAACTGCGACAAAATCACCCCGGGAATGCTGATGGCGGCCATGCGCCTTAACATTCCGGTGATTTTTGTCTCTGGCGGCCCGATGGAAGCCGGCAAAACCAAGCTATCCGAACACAAGCTAGACTTGATCGATGCCATGGTGGTTGCCGCGGACGACTCGGCTTCTGACGAAAAGGTTGCTGAATACGAGCGCTCAGCCTGCCCAACCTGCGGCTCTTGCTCCGGGATGTTCACCGCCAACTCGATGAACTGTCTGACCGAAGCGTTAGGCCTGTCATTGCCAGGCAACGGTACTACCCTGGCTACGCACAGTGATCGTCGTCGTCTGTTTGAAGAAGCCGGTCACCGGATAGTGGAACTGGCCAAGCGCCATTATGAACAGGATGACTATACTGTTCTGCCACGCTCTATTGCCAACTTTAAAGCCTTTGAAAATGCCATGTCGCTAGACATCGCCATGGGCGGCTCCACCAATACCATTTTGCACTTGTTGGCAATTGCGCTGGAAGGTGAAATCGACTTTACCCTGAAAGACATTGACCGTCTGTCCCGGCATGTACCACAGCTATGTAAAGTGGCCCCGAATACACCCAAATACCATATTGAAGATGTACACCGTGCAGGGGGTATTTTTGCCATTCTCGGCGAGCTGGATCGTGCCGGCAATCTGCACAGTGATATCCCCACAGTCCATAGCAGCAGTATGGCTGAAGCACTGGAGACCTGGGATATCATGCGCAATCCTACACCAGCGGTAATGGAATTTTACAAAGCCGGGCCTGCAGGCATTCCAACCCAGACCGCGTTTAGTCAGTCCACGCGCTGGCCAACACTGGACGGTGACCGTGAAAATGGCTGCATCCGCAACCTCGAACATGCCTTCTCACTTGAAGGCGGTCTGGCGGTGCTGTTTGGCAATATTGCTGAAGATGGTTGTGTGGTTAAAACGGCGGGTGTGGATGACTCAATCCTGCGCTTTGAAGGCCCTGCTCATATCACTGAATCTCAGGATCAGGCCGTTGAGCATATTTTGCAGGACAAGGTTAAACCAGGTGACATCGTCATCGTTCGCTACGAAGGCCCCAAAGGTGGCCCGGGCATGCAGGAAATGCTCTACCCGACGTCTTACCTGAAGTCCAAAGGTATGGGCAAGGACTGCGCCCTGCTGACTGACGGGCGCTTTTCCGGTGGAACTTCCGGTCTGTCAATTGGCCATGCCTCGCCTGAGGCCGCCGCTGGGGGTGCCATAGGGCTCATCAGAAATGGTGACCCTATCTGTATCGACATCCCCAACCGCAGCATCAATGTACTGCTGTCTGACGAAGAACTGGCCAAGCGCCGTGCTGAACAGGATGCGATTGGCTGGAAACCCGCCATGGAACGCCCCAGAAAAGTGTCTTCAGCGCTTAAGGCGTATGCCAAGCTGGTAACATCAGCCGATAAGGGTGCTGTCAGAGATCTTAGTCAATTGGACTAATGGGTGTGGAGGGATGTGTAGACAGACATGTCCCTCTTCTCAATAAAGATAGGCTTTACTGCAAGGCTTCTAGCACCTGTTCAGCCCACTTAAGGCTATGCCGATAGGCGACTTCGTAAAACTGTGAGGGCAGCAATTTCTTCAGTTGCTCAAACTCTCCGCGCTCGTAGACCTCAACTTCACTCAGAACCAGCCCCGCCTGCCCTTCACGCTTAGTCAGCGCATCCTTAACCGAGGGCTGCAGCGGCACTTCATTCAAGAGCACATCCATTTCCATATCCATCATCACATCCATTTGAGACAATAAACCGACAATAAAGCACTCCATTGGTGCCGGAAACTCCAGCATTTCACCTAACAACTCACACATCCGTCCGCGGATGAGCATATTGCGGGTCAACTCAGTGGGTTTGCCATTGTCACTCTTGGCCAGAAATAACATCACCCAACGCCGGATCTGATCCATACCCAGCAGCGCAATCGCATGAGACAGAGAATTAACTTCACGGCGCAAATTAACCGCGGCCGAGTTGACCACACGCAAAATTTTGTAAGTCAGCTCAGGGTCTTTCAGGGCAATCTGTTCAACAGATTCAGCGGTGGCATGCTTATTCTGCAGTTCTTGCAAAAGCTGCAGCAACAACACTTTATTGCCTGGCAGCTTTTTACCCCGCACCAAGTCTGGCTTGCTGAGAAAATATCCCATATAGAGAGCAAAGCCCATTTCCAGACACTGGCGAAACTGATCTTGTGTTTCAACCTTATCCGCCAGCAGCTCCAGGTTAAAGGGCTTCAGCTTTTGCACCAGCGCTGGAATCCTGGCAAGACCAATCAATTGAATATCCAGCTTCAACACATGCACCACTTTAAGCAAAGGATGCAGTTTGGTATCACCCGGATCAAAGCCGGACAATGCCAATCGATACCCCTGTCCTGCCAAGTCGATAAGACGGTCTATCAGCGCTTGGGTAACCCGCGTATGCGGCAACAACTCCAGCACAAACAAGTGCCGAGGAAAATCAGGCAACTCATCATCCAGCAACACCTTGTCAGTCACCTTCAGGAAAAACGGTAACTGCGCTTTAGTCCCTTTACTGAAGGAGGCATAGGAGTTAACCAACACCGCCAGGGTTGCATCGTCATCTTTCAGTCCCATGACAAAATTGCCCTGCTCATCTCTGAACAACAATTCGTAAGCGGCCACATCCTGACTTTTGGTATAGATTGCCTGCCGCGCCATCAGCACGGGCAATCCCTGATCATCGTGTGTTATGGCAATTTTGCTCACGGGGTATAGCTCCAAGGGTGTGAAAGCAGTTACATACAAGGCCTAAGCATATACAAAACTCTGGGTTAAAGTCACCTTATCATCTGTCAACGCCGGACCGATCCTCCTTATCAATTGATAATTTAATCTGGCGTATATCATGCCCTGTTGGCGACTGATGCAAGCGCAAACCAAATACCGGCATCACCGCCAGCACATGATCGAACAGGTCAGCCTGAATACCCTCATACTCTACCCAGGCAGTGGTATTGGTAAAGGCATAAACCTGAATGGGTACCCCTTCACTAGTCGCCTCAAGCTGTCTGACCATCATGATCATCTGCTGATGAATACGCGGATGGGTCTTCAGGTAGGCGGCCAGATAAGCACGAAACGTACCAATATTGGTCAAACGTCGGCCATTTAACGGGCTACTAAGATCCAGGTCATGTTCAGTATTATAGCGTTCAACTTCCGCAAGACGTTGCTCTATATAGCTGTTCAATAAACTGGATTTGCGTAACGCATTTATATCCTCTGGAGTCAAAAAGCGCACACTGCTGACATCAATCCGGACACCACGCATGATGCGCCGACCACCAGACTCTTGCATACCACGCCAGTTTTTGAACGAATCAGAAATCAGTGCGTAGGTAGGAATGGTGGTAATGGTGTTATCCCAGTTCTGCACCTTCACTGTAGTCAGATTGATATCCACCACCGCACCATCGGCGCCATAACGGCTCATTTCCAGCCAGTCACCCACAGACAGCATTTTATTCGCAGATAGCTGAATACCCGCTACCAGACCCATCAGGGGGTCTTTGAACACCAGTAGCAATACCGCCGTCATCGCACCCAAACCACTAAACAGAATCAGTGGAGACTTGCCAATCAGGATGGAAATGGCGATAACAGCCGCCAGTACAATCGTAGCTAATTTAATCCCCTGAAAAATACCCCGCAGCGGTAGTTCTCGAGTTGCACGGCTATACTGAGACAACTCAAGCAACACATCCAGTATGACAAACAACACCAGCACACTGAAAATCAGAATCCACAGTTGGGTAAGGCTATTGATGAGTAACAGGGATACAGAACCTGGCTCCAGCCAATGCTGCGCCTGGACCTGCACAATCAGTGCCTGAACAATAAAAGACAGGCGCTTGAACAGCTGCTTTTCAAACAGTGCACGATTCCAGATATGCTGCGCACTTCCGGCCAACCGCTCCATGACCCGGCGCACCAAATGATGCAGAATAAAATGCGTCACAATCGCCACTAAAGCAATCAGACCCAGCGCAACAATCAACTGCGTCAACGCCGTTGGCTCAATCGATAATTTAGCCAGCCAATCCGTGACCGAATCCACCCACATTAACCCACCTCAATCGCTGTTCTATTTTAATTTAAATGCCGCACCTGTGATTAACCAGGCAAGGTGCAGACTTACACCTGTACTTGAGTTTAAGGTACACTGCTCAAGCAAAATTATAGCAGCCAGAGTACCCCAGTGCATGACCTTTCAAACAGATAACCCCGCCAGCGAACTACACACACTGCGTGATTATATTCGCTGGGCCATGAGCAGTTTTCAACAGGCCAGTCTGTTTTACGGGCATGGCACGGACAACCCCTGGGATGAAGCCGTACAACTGGTATTAAATGCTGTACATCTACCCTGGGATGCCAGTCCGGAAGTACTGGATGCCCGCCTGACCAGTTCAGAAAAGCAACGCATTCTAACCTACATTCGCCGACGTACTGAAGAGCGCATACCGCTACCCTATATCACAGGCGAAGCCTGGTATATGGGCATGCCATTTTATGTAGATGAGCGTGTACTGATTCCACGTTCGCCTATTGCTGAGCTGACAGAACAGCTGTTTTCTCCCTGGCTCAGGCCTGGCCCTGTAGAGCAGATTCTGGATCTCTGCACTGGCAGTGGCTGCATTGGTATCGGCTGTGCCTATCAGTTTCCGGAGGCACAGGTTGATCTGGTCGATATCTCTAGCGATGCACTGGCGGTTGCCACCAAAAATATCAAACGCCATGAGTTAGAGCATCGAGTTAGCACTATTCAAAGCGACCTGTTCAATAACCTTGAAGGCAAGCGCTACGACCTGATCGTCAGCAACCCACCCTATGTAGATCAAGCTGACTTCAAAAACATGCCCAAAGAATATCAGCATGAGCCACAACTGGCGCTGACATCGGGTGTTGATGGCCTGGAAATTACCCGTCGCCTGCTGAAAATAGCCAGTCGATTTTTGGCAGACGAAGGGTTACTGGTCGTTGAAGTTGGCAACAGTGAAGCGCATTTGATAGAAACCTATCCGGAAGTACCCTTTACCTGGGCTGAGTTTGAAAAAGGGGGCAATGGTGTGTTTTTGCTGACCGCTGAAGAACTACAGCACTATCAGGACTACTTTTGAAACAAGTATTACCCCATACTAATAGGCTATCTACTTGACAAAGATCATGTTTAAAGCGAGATTCATACGTTAATCTACAGCCCGCTGTAAAAACAGCCTCAGGCCGAAGACAGATTACCCAGTAACAAGGTCCGCTCTCAGGAAATCAGTGCGGGTAAACAGTATCAGCAAGGACAGCTTACCGGACCCTATTTGGGAGCAACACCTTGCTCAGTTGGCTAAACTCGCTCAGGAACGTAAAGCAAATACCCGATCGTGCTGGCCTGTGCATCAGCCGTGATGCTTTATGTCTTGTGCAGGCCAACCCTGCCAGCCACGCTGACGCTTTCAGCCTGACGCATTCCTTACAAGCCGCCACCGACTCTCCCGAACAAGCCTTAGAATTATTAAAGAACTGGGTCAGTGAGCTGGGTTTACAGCATGCTGGTGTCATACTTACACTCGAGCAGGAAGCATTTGAGCTGATTCAGATGGATAAACCCGACGTGCCTGACGTCGATCTGAAAGCCGCTACCCATTGGAAACTTCAGGAATACCTTGAATACCCGGTAACCGAAGCTATCAGTGATATTTTTGAAGTTCCCGAAGGTCGTCATGGCCACTCTAACCAACTGTTCGTTGCCGTCACCCGACGCAGCCTGTTGGAAAAGCGAGTCAAGCTGATCAGGGATGCTGGTCTCAAACCTACCTACATTGATATTGCTCAGCTGGCCATGCGTAATCTGGTTGAAAGACGCCTGCAAACCAGCGACACCGTCGGCATCGTTCACTTCCATCCGAATGACAGTCGCTTGTACATCTGTCGCGATGGCCAGTTTTATATTACCCGGGTTATCAACCTGGGCCTGAACAGCCTGATAACTGATGATGAAATGCAGCAACTACAGCTGGTTGATCAGTTCTCACTCGAAGTACAACGGACCATGGATTATTACGATAGCCACTTTGGTCAGTCACCCGTACGACAGCTACATTTTCTTGATCGAACCGGTCAGCTCACCTGGCTTCCGGATGCCGTAACCAACATGTTAGGCATCCAGACGGCTCAAGTGGATATGCCACAGAATACGAACCAGCAAGGGCTTATACAACCTGACCTTGCCCCTTTGGCCTGGGGTGGACTCATCGGGAGATGGAACCGATGAGTCAACGCCAGGAAGTAAACCTGTATCAGGCTGAACTGCATGAAAAGCGAGAACAACTGACCGCCCGCCATATGGCAAGCCTTGTCGGTATAGTACTGCTATTGATGCTGCTCTATAGCGGCTGGACCGCCTACTCATTAAACAGTTTGAAGCATGAAAACCAACAACTGACAACACAGTTGAATCAACAACGTCAGACAGTGACGGAACTGGCTTCAATGGCCCGACCTGAAGCAGACCCCAGACTATTGCAACACACCCGCAGACTGGAAAACGAAATACGCCACTTGCGTGCGTTGCGAGAAACAGCGTTGATTCCTCTGGATGCAACTGAACCAGAGCAGTACCTGCGTGGACTGGCCCGACAGAAACCCGATGGACTCTGGATCACTGGTATTCATCTGGCGGCGCTAGGCCAGGATATCCTGCTGCAAGGCCGGGTTATTAATGCCGAGCTACTGCCTATCTACATTGATCTTCTTGGCATTGAGCCCGCCTTTACAGGCCTGGTATTTCACACCCTGGAGATCAACCAACCCACCGATGAAACCAGCGGTGATGACGCTGATGCGCTCACCTTCAGACTGATAGCCGGATGCAAAACGCAAAGCTGTTCCCTGGACAATAGCGAGGCTACACCATGAACATCTGGGCAGGCTTTTCCCGACAGATAGACAAGCGCTCGCTACGTGAACGTGGCATTATTCTGGTTGTGGCACTCCTAATAGTACTGCTACTGACAGATACCTTGCTGACTGATCCGGACCGTCGTCAAATACAGCAACAAGCTCAACTACTCAGCAACCAGCAATCCGAACTGGCTACACTAAAGGCACAAGAGGTTGAATTGCTTCAAAGCCTGTCGGCGGATCCCAATATTGCGCTGCGCGAACGAGCTACACACCTGGAGGCGGAAGCCCTGCATGCGCGTGAATCCCTAGACCAGGAATTTGCCCGCTTTATTTCCCCCGACCAAATGAACAGTGCACTCAGGGCGCTTGTTGGCGTTACCGAAGGTGTCAGCCTGCACTCTCTGCGTAGCCTCCCCACTGAGATCGTTTTCTCGGCACCTGAAACAGCTACTGACGATAATACCGACACGGATACAGAACAAGCCAGCCTACCTGCGGAGGTTGCTTCCGGTGTCTATCGGCGAGGTGTAGAGCTGGAACTGACCGGCAACTACCATGGCTTGGTACGCTACCTTGATATGCTCAGCGAACTGCCCTGGGTGATCAGTTGGGAGCAGGTACAGATCCTCAGTGACAACTATCCAGACACACTGTTTCGCCTGCGGCTTTATACGCTGACACTGGATGAGGGCTGGCTACGTGTGTAAACAAGTTTTTTCCGCTTACCTATTCGGACTCTGCCTGTTCCTCGGCCCCCCGCTATCGGCTCAGGAACGTGATTTAAATTTCACTGATCCCTTGCGGCCTTTCAGTCATGCACAGACGTTAACACCGGCACAAGAAGCCCAGGCACGCCTACACTTGCAAGCGGTGCTGACCGGTAACCGTGGTTCCTATGCGGTGATCAACAACCAGCCTGTTTCCGTGGGTGATGAAGTGGATGGCTACACCATCTTGCAAATCGGTGATGGCACCGTACTGCTGGGTAAGGATAATGGCCAAAAAATCGTGATGCAGCCACACATGCTGACCTTCGATCCTTCCGCTGCTACTCAATCCAGTCGGAGCGAACCATGACAGATCAGACCAACACAGGCACACAGCCCGCTGCACCACGCCGCCAGAAAATCCGTTTGGGCGATCTGCTGGTAGAAAAGAAAGTCATCACCCCGGCACAACTGGATAAAGCCCTGGCAGAGCAGAAAAAAACCGGCACCCGCTTGGGAAGAATGCTGATTTCTCTGGGCTTTATCAATGAGCAGGGGCTATTGGACTTTCTGGCGGAACAGCTAAAAATTCCTTATGTCGATCTGCGCCATTTTCAACTGCGCCCCGCTACGGTCAAACTGCTGCCAGAAACACTGGCTAGACGTTTTCGTGCCATAGTGCTGGAAGATAAACCGGATGGCCTGCTGGTAGGCTTGTCGGACCCGACCGATATTTTCATCCAGGATGAGATCAGTCGGCTGCTGAAACGCCCGGTATCTACAGCGATTGTGCGTGAAACCGATGTACTCAATGCCTTTGATTCCATGTACCGGCGCACCGATGAAATCAGTTCCATTGCTGAAGAACTGGGTGAGGAACTGGCCGAAAGTGACTTTGACCTGGCACAACTGGCACGTGGAGCTGATATCACAGATGCGCCGGTGGTACGCCTGCTGCAGTCATTGTTTGAGGACGCCATTCAGGTCAAAGCATCAGATATTCACATTGAACCGGATGAAAATGTGCTACGCCTGCGCCAGCGTATCGATGGTGTGCTTCAGGAACAAATCATGAAGGAGAAGCGCATCGCACCGGCACTGGTTTCCCGCCTGAAGCTGATGGGTGGCCTGAATATCTCGGAAAAACGTATGCCTCAGGATGGGCGTTTCAATATCCGCGTCAAAGATCGCGCCATCGATGTGCGTCTATCCACCATGCCGACCATTTACGGCGAATCCGTGGTGATGCGTTTGTTGGATCAGTCCCAGGGCGTGGTTAATCTGGACCACACTGGCATGCCTGCCGACCTCGTTGCCCGCTTTAAACGGGTTATCCACAAACCGCATGGCATGGTGCTGGTCACCGGTCCCACTGGTAGTGGTAAAACCACCACCCTGTATGCGGCCCTTGCCGAACTCAACCGCGCTGAGCGCAAGATCATTACCATTGAAGACCCTGTTGAATACCGCATGCAGCGGATCAATCAGGTACAGGTCAATTTCAAGATTGGCCTGACCTTCGCCGGCGTACTGCGCACCGCATTGCGACAGGACCCGGATGTCATTCTGATCGGGGAGATGCGCGATCAGGAAACCGCTGAAATCGGTCTGCGTGCCGCCATGACGGGTCACCTGGTGCTTTCAACCCTGCACACCAATGATGCCGTCAGTACCGCCAACCGTCTGATTGATATGGGGGCCGCTGGTTATCTGGTAGCCACCTCACTACAAGCCGTACTGGCTCAGCGACTGATTCGCAAGGTCTGCGACAATTGCTCACAGCCTCATGAACCGGATGCCAACGAGCAAGCCTGGCTGAACAGCAATCCCCAGCTAAAGTTCAAAGGCAGCGGCTACATCAAGGGCAAAGGCTGTATGCAGTGTAACAACACCGGCTACAAAGGCCGTGTCGGTATTTTCGAGTTTCTGGAAATTGACACGCAGCTAGCCGATGCCCTGCGCCGCAGTGACACCAGTGAATTTCACCACTTGGCGCATTCGCGACCAAATTTCAAAACACTGGGGCAGAGTGCTTTGGATCTGGCAGCTGAAGGGATCAGTACGCTGGAAGAGGTGATTCGCGTGGCGGGCGAATCAGTCATGCTTGAACCCGGTGGTGGAGCATAAAGCATGGCTGTTTTCCAGTATCGGGCCAGACGTGGCCAGGACCGAGTGACAGAAGGGCGACTTACCGCCGACTCAGCCGAAGCGGCGGCCAGTCAACTGCTGACCAATGGCCTGATTCCACTGGATATACGTCTGGCAACGTCCGACTCCAGTGAGTCCCTCAGTGATCAGCTAAACAAACTCATGCCACCGCGCAAGGTCACACTGGATGAGCTGATACTGTTCAGCCGTCAGATGTACAGTATTACCAAAGCTGGAGTGCCATTGATTCAAGGCCTCAGTCGCCTGTCTGAATCCATGTCTAACCCACGATTGGGTGAAATTCTTCGCGAGATCAGCCGGGATCTTGAAGGTGGCCGTGATGTAGCCGGCAGTTTTGGGCGGCACCGCAAAGTCTTCGGCACCCTGTATATCAGCCTGCTACAGGTAGGTGAGATGACCGGCCAGATGGACCGGGTTTTTTTGACCATGCACGATTACCTTGCTCGCGATCGAGACACGGCTAACAAAATCAAATCGGCCACCCGTTATCCCATGTTTGTGATCATCGCTATTACGATTGCGATTGGTGTTTTGACCACCGTGGTCATCCCGGCATTTGCGCAGGTATTTGACAGTGTCAAAATGGACTTGCCCCTCCCGACTATCATCATTCTTGCTGTATCGGACTTTGCCACACAATGGTGGCTGCAGATCCTGATTGCCATAGGCCTGGGTATTCTAGCCTTTCGTTATTGGAGCAACACAGAGCGTGGCCGCTACCTTTGGGACAGAACCAAACTGAAATTTCCCAAGGTGGGCAATATTCTTTTACGCGCTACCATTGCCCGTTTTGTGCGAGCCTTTGGCGTAGCCTTGCAATCAGGGGTACCGATCACCCAGGCTCTGGCCGGTGTCGCCGCCACCACAGGCAATACTTATATCACCGAAAAAATTCTGTCGATGCAAAGTGGTATCGAGCGCGGTGATTCCATTTTACGCACGGCGGCCTCGGCACAAATTTTTACACCGGTCGTGCTGCAAATGGTAGCTGTCGGAGAGGAAACCGGACAACTCGATGCGATGATGCTGGAGGTAGCCGATTTTTATGACCGCGAGGTGGCTTATGATATCGATAATCTATCCAGCATTATCGAGCCCATTCTCACCGTCGCTGTCGGCGTCATTGTATTAATCCTGGCACTGGGGATTTTCCTGCCGATGTGGGATCTGACTCAACTGGCCGGACGCTGAGGCATGCGGCAGGAAAACCGTTATAGCAATGGCATCCGATTGCTGGAGCTGGCCATTGTTGTGGTGCTGATAGGGGTGCTGGCAACGCTGGGTATCAACCGGATCATGGCACTGCAGCGGGAAGCCAGACTGATACTGGTCGATGGATTTGAACAGTCGCTGCGACTTTCAGCGCAACTGGTCTACCTGCAGAGCAGCGCGGTCGGAGAGCTGCACAATACACACTATCGCCTGCAACCTTTTGCAGACAGACCGGAGATATGGATAGAAGTCATGTATGGCTATCCACGTGCCGACAATACAAAAAACATCACCCAGTTGTTTGATGAACTTTCAAGCCGCTGGTTAATAGATAGTGAGGGCACGCAGATTCGCGCGCGTGTTAATGGCATTGATGATTGTGCCGTTCTCTATCGACCACCGGAACGTCCCGGTGGCAGCATGACACTGGAAAAACAACTGGCAGGTTGTTAAAGCAAACAGAGATGCTCGGGCAATTTACGTCCCCGGCAAATAACCATGAAGGAGATTCATCATGCCACAACCTCAACTCACAGCCACAAAGCAGCAAGGCTTTACGCTGATCGAGCTGGTCATTGTGATCCTGATTCTGGGTATTCTGGCAGCATTTGCCATTCCCAAATTCATATCGCTACAGCGCGAAGCACGAGTTGCCGTGATTGACGGTACCACCAGTGCCTTGCGCTCAGGTGCCAACATCGTCTTTGCCAAATCGGCGGCCGGTGGCACGCATACCGCTACCGCTGGCTGCGTGGGCCTGGAATCGGGTGATACCGCCAGCACAACAGCGGGTTGCACCGGTGATGATATTATCCTGACCCGCTGGGGCTACCCACGCGCGCAGGATTCAGAAATCACACCACTGTTTGACGACTTTTCTCCGCGCTTTTCCTTCAGTGGAGGCGGTACAGGTCCAGGTGCAACGGTGCAAATTCAGCTGGATGGCATACCCAACTGCCGGATTGAATACAGCGCCCCGGATACCGCCGGTGGTCGACCCGATATCAGCAAAAACACTGACGATTGTTAATTTACTTTAAACTTACCAAGCACGTCCCTTACAGGAGCAACACCATGAAAACGCAATCCGGTTTTACCCTTATTGAACTGATCATTGTTATCGTGATCCTCGGCATCCTCAGTGCTGTCGCACTGCCACGGTTTATTGATTTTTCCAGCGATGCCGAAGAGGCCGCTTTAGCCGCAAATGCGGCCGCAATCTCTTCAGCCATGTCAATTAACTATGCCGCTTGCGCATTGGATAAAGATGAGTGTGAAGATGTAGCTAACTGCTCTCTTGCAGAGGTTAACAATGTACTGACGCAAGACCTGGATACAACTAAATTTACCGGTGCCCTTAAAACCGGCGAAACAGAACCCGCTGCAAACGGTGACTCAGCTGTTTGTACACTCAGTGCCACCGGCGTTACAGAAACCGCTGAGTTCACAGTAATACGCTGGCAGTAATATAGAGAAATCTACCAAACTCAAGGGACTAACGTGATGGAGAAACAACAGGGATTTACACTGATCGAGTTGATTGTAGTGATCGTCATACTGGGCATACTCAGTGCGGTAGCTCTGCCTCGCTTTATCGATTTTTCGACTGAGGCAGAGAATGCGGCAATCATGGGAGCAGCTGCCAACATCAGCTCAGCCATGACCATCAATTATGCCGCCTGTGCTCTGGATCAGCATGATGCAACCTCGTCTCGTTGCGTTCGTGTTGATCCAGACACTTACCTGAGCGCATGTAATCTGGAAACAGCCAACAGTGTACTGAGCAGCACACTGGAACTGGCAGACGGATATTTGATTGGCATAGACTCATCGCTGAGTTTTCCGCAGAACCGTCCCAATGGAACGTCACTCGGGTGCAGTATCATTCGACCACACAAACCGCCCTACGGTGTAGTTGCACAGTATAATGTCATTATTGCAGGTAAGGATTAATCACACGCAGGATCAACCTTAACGCCAGATGCCTGACTTTAAAGGTAGTGCCTCATATGCAGCCACAGCTTGATGACAAAACCGCAATGGAAACAGGCTTTCTATGCCTGTTTCCATCTCCGCGGAACCGCCGCTGCCAAGGCTTTACTCTGGTCGAGCTAATTTTGGTGCTGGTACTGCTGGGGGTTTTATCCGCGGTTGTGCTGCCTCGCTTTACCAGCAACGGCTATGCTGAGTACGGCTACACGGAAGAGCTGGCTTCAGCACTTCGTTTTGCCCAGCAAAGCGCTGTGGCTGCGAACACGCCCATCACGCTAACGTTGGCCAGCAACCATTATCGTATCTGTCGAGATACGACCTGTACATCCAGTGGCCCGTTTTTAATCAATCCAGGTAATAATCGACCCTGGGATGGTAGTGCCTCCGGACGAGGTCTGGCGCCTAACGGCGTCACACTGTCACCGGTAACAGCTATCACCTTCAATGGATTGGGCGTTCCTTCACAGGGGCTCAGCATTCAGATAGGTGATCGCGGTCTGCAGCTGGAAGCGGAGACTGGCCATGTCCATTAGACACTCGCAACAGGGCTTTACCCTGATTGAACTGATTATCACTATAGTCGTTCTCTCTGCTGGTCTGTCGGGCATACTGCTGGTTTACACTAATACCGTATTGCGTAGCGCGGATCCACTGCTGCAGCAACAGGCACTCGCCATTGCAGAGGGCTATATGGAGGAGATACAGGGCAAGATCTGTCACCCCGGTACTGAATCTACAGGTAATCCGCCACGTGGGGCCTGGCAGTTTGCAGATGACTTTAACAGTCTTGAGCAGCCCCCTACCCAAATCGATGGCACAGCGCTGAGCCAATTGAGTGATTACAGTGTCAGAGTGAGTGTCACGGCAGAAGCGTTTGGCCCTGCCGGACAGCAGGTCAACGGCTGTGGCGTGAGTGTGCAGGTCTCCAACCAACGCGTTGGCAATATTAATGTCAGTCTGACTGCCTTTATGGCCCCCTGGCCAGATGAGGCTCTGCCATGAAACAGTATTCGCAACGTATTGCCGGCTTTACGTTAATCGAACTGATTATTGTCATCGTCCTGTTAGGCGTACTTGGCACGGTGACTATCGGCATCCTCATGCAACCTTTCCAGGCTTTTCAGGACCAGTCACGCCGCGCCAGCCTGGTGGCAGACGCCGATCAGGTGCTCACCCGCATGACCCGGGAAATTCGTATGGCACTGCCTAACAGTGTGCGTATCACAGAATCGGGTGGTAACCAGTACCTGGAGTTCATCCCCACCATCGGTGGGGGACGCTATCGCGCCCTGGCTGATCTGAGTGATCCTGATAATCCAGCTGGGGACGTGCTGGATTTCAGCATTGCGGATAACAGCTTTGATGTGCTCGGCGGTGTACTGGGCGAGTTCAGCACGGATGATCATGTGGTGGTCTTTAATGCCAGCACTGATCAAAACTCTAGCGCAAATGCCTACCGTGGCGACAATCGCGCCGTATTGACTGGAGGCTCCAGTAATGAATCCTTACACATCCAACCTACCGAGTTTCCCTTTGCGTCACTGGAAGCTCAACGTTTTGATATAGTTCCGCAAACAGGCCCGGTCACCTACGCCTGTCTGGCGAATCAACTTCGACGCTACAGCGGCTATGGCTTTCAGACAAATCAGCCAACCGGACTCACCTCAGGACACCTGATGGCCAGCCGTATCGGCCAATGTGTATTCGATTATCTTCCTGGCGATCATATACGTAACGGAGTTGTCACCCTGCAACTGAGCATCACCGAAGACGATGAAACCGTAGAAATGCTCTATCAGGCACAGGTAATGAATACGCCATGATGAATCAAACGGCTTATCAACATAGACTGAAACCTACCCAGGCGCGCGGGATTTCACTGATTGCCGTACTCTTTATTCTTATCGTATTGGGTGGTCTGGCCGCGGTAATGGCACAGATGGGTGCTACTCAACATGCAGGCTACCTGCTTTCGCAACAAGGAAAGCAGGCTTACTATTCAGCACGCAGTGGACTGGAATGGCTGCAGCACCAAACCCTCGAAAACGGTGCATGTCCTGCCGTGAGCAATCTTGATTTCTCTGGTTTCGATCTGACACTTAGCTGCGAGGAGATAACCGAAACAGAGGATACAGACACACTGAAAATTTTCCATCTGGGTAGCCATGCCCAGAAGTCTTCAGGGCCTTTTGGTATGATCAGTCGTGAAACCCGTGTTTCTGTTTGGTTGAGGTCAAGCTGATGATGTGTTTAAACCTGCAGCGCCTACCAGTACGCATCATATTACTGCTGCTGACCTGTGCCTCGCTACTGCTCACCTCTTTGAATAGCTGGGCCAAGAACTACAGTCTGAACGGGAATACCAATTCAGCAAACTATCCGGACTGTTCTGGCTCCTGGTCTGCCAATGGCGACACTATGACCTGCTCCGGACAGATTACGCTGAGCGTTGGCGATACAATCATTCCAAATCAAACCAGAATACTGGTGGCTAATGCCGGATTTGTATTACTGGGCAACAATATTCTGGGCAGCCGCAGTAATCCGATGCCCGTTCAATCCGCCTGGGGTGGCATTAGTGTTCAGGGTGATAATAACGCTATTTACGGCAACATCAGCTCTAACTCAGGAACGATTAACCTGAACAACACCGAGGTGGAAGGCAATATATTCCTGCCCAGCGGCAGCATTAGTATCTCGGGTGGTTCTGTATTGGGTAATACCCACTCCAATTGTTGTAACGTCACTGTGACAAATACGCAAATAACAGGCGATGTCAGCAGCTCAAGCAGTACCGTCAGGATTAATGGCGGCAGTATTAATGGTAATCTCTCCACTAACGGCGGTAGCGGTGTGATTGTCGAGAATGCCATAATGGGATCCGGTGCTATTACCACGTCGAGTGTTCCCATCACTATAGCAAACAGCTTGATAGGCTCCGCACGCAACCCTGTCAATCTGCAAAGCGCAAATCAGATCAATATATCAGCTGATACAACAGTGTATGGCAATGTCACCGCTGGGGGCTGGAGCTCTAGCCTGGCCATCGACATGACCAGTTGGGTCAATGGCCTATGTAGTCCAACCCACCCTCGCTGTGGCGCCGCATCCTCTCTGATCGCTTCAGAAAGCTTTGATAGTTATTCGCCTGGAAGCCTGCAAGGTGGCAGTGCCGGACAAGGCTGGACAGGTGCATGGCGAGCACATAGCAGTAGTCAGGCTGTTATCGATACCAGTGAGAACCCATTGGTTTATCACCAGGGAGGCCAGTGTATTGCCGGTGCCAGCCGCGCGCTGCAGCTCCGTGGCACCACCGATAATGCCGCCAGTCGCAACCTCAGCCGAACTGTGGATGATGATGTGGTCTATGTCAGCATGCTGGTACGTTTCACCGGTACGCAAGCAGATAACAAATTCTTTGCCCTTTGGTTTCAGGACCCTACTTATCAAAACCATCCTAACATCGGTCTCAAGATGAACCGAGGCAACGGCAGTGGTCCGGAAGATTTCTTTGTGCGCACCACGAATCAGAATGAAACCTATCACACGGATCTGGTTTCCGGACAGACCTATTTTCTGGTGGGCCGTCTGAGCAAATCTTCACCGGGCAGCAGCAATCCGTATAATCGCTTTGAACTCTGGGTTGACCCTGCCAACCTGGATGCGCCCGGATCACCTGACAGGGTGACTTCTTTGAGCAACAGCAATATTTCATCTTTTGATGAAATAGGCTTCAGAACACACCAACTCAGCTCAACGGACGAACTCATTGTTGATAGCCTGACACTCGGACTGGATTGGGATGCGGTTGTAACCCCATCAAGCAATTGCCCTGACCAAGTGCTCACCTGCATGACCGATGACTTTGCCCGGGAAATGCTTGGTAATGACTGGTCAGTCACTCACCAAAGTGGTGGTTTTGGCAACCCACGCATTGTCGATCAACGCCTGCGTATGACAGATGCGTCCGGGAATGTAGCCACAGCGGCGACTCTGCAACGCTTGTTTCCCTCTGCGAACAACCTGATCACCGTTGAGTTTGATTTTTATGCTTATGGTGGCAACGGTGCCGATGGCATTGCCGTGGTACTCTCAGATGCGGCCATCACCCCGGCACCCGGTGGCTATGGTGGTTCGTTGGGATATGCGCAGCGCAGTGGCGGTATCAACGGCTTTGCTGGTGGTTGGCTGGGTATCGGGCTGGATACCTATGGTAATTTTTCCAACCCGTCCGAAGGTCGACAAGGTGGGCCTGGACGTCGACAGCACAGCGTTGCTTTACGCGGATCTGGTGCAGCCAATAGTGGTTATCAATATATCCAGGGCACTGACACGCTATCCCCGACTGTGCGAAATACAACTGGGCATCGTTATCGTATTACCGTAGACAGCCGTAGTGTCGAAGAATCCTGGGTTACGATTGAACGCGATACCGGCTCTGGGTACGAAAATCTCATCGGCCCAGTCGATATACTCAGCAGCGCCGGACAGGCACAGGTGCCTGAAAACCTGTTGTTAACCCTGACCGGTTCGACCGGGGGATCCAATGACAATCACGAAATCGATAATCTGGAAGTATGTGGCTTGCGCATGCAGCCGCTTGAGGCAGATATCCATCATTTCCGCCTGCTTCACAGTGGCAGTGGACTGACCTGCGCCGCTGAACCAGTACAGGTCATCGCCTGTGCCACAGACAATTGCAACTCCCGTTTTACCGGTACGGCCTCTGTTACACTATCGCCGGCCACATCCGGTGCGATTCGCTGGATCGATGGTAATCAGCAATACCTGGAAAATGGTGAAGCTTCGTTTCAGCTGCGTCGCAATACCCCCGGAAGTGTATCCCTGGGTATAGCGGCCAGCTCTCCCAGTGCATCCAATGTCACACGTTGCTTCAGTAATGGCGTTGAGGGCAGCTGCAATATCAATTTTGCAGAAAGCGGCTTTATTTTTGATTTACCTGACCTGCTTGCTGACAAGCCGGACTCTTTTACTCTTAGCGCTCGCCGCGCTGATGAAAACAATCCTGACAGCTGTGCTCCCGCTTTCACCGGCGAACGCAGTATCAATTTCCGCAGCCGCTATACAAACCCGGACAGCGGCAGCCAATCAGTTTCTCTGAATGGCCAGACCATCAGTAATACGGCGAGCTGGACGTCTTTATTACTGACGTTTGATGAACAAGCCAATGCGCAAGTGGATATACGTTACCCAGATGCTGGATTGAAACAGCTAGATGCCAGGTACGCCGGGACCACCGGTAGTGATGAGCAAAGCCTGGTTCTTTTAGGTAGTGATAGTTTCAGCAGCGCACCGGCTGGTCTGTGTATCGAATCCACGGCGAATAACGCCGCTTGTGACAGTGAAGATGCCAGCTGCTCTGTATTCACACAGGCCGGTGAAGACTTCCCTATGCGGGTACGTGGCGTCGTCTGGACCGCTGATGACGATCCTCAGTTATGCGACAACACCACCACGCCCAACTACCGCCAGAACAATATCAGCTTGTCCTCATCGCTGGTTGCACCCGATGATGGCCGCAATGCTGAACTATCGCTCAGCCAGGTCAATATCACCGAAAATGGCCTGCAAACAGAAGCTATAAATCTGTCGGAAGTGGGAGTCTTTCAATTACTGGCGGTTCCCCAAGCCAACAGCTATTTCGGCAGAACCGTCACAGCCGGGTTATCCGCCCCGATCGGGCGCTTTATTCCCAGCCACTTCAGTTTGCATTATCAGTTGGACGCGGCCTGTAGCACAGGTAGTAGCGATGCCTTTAGCTATAGTGGTTACCAGTCAGCAGCCAGTGTTCAAAACTCAGGGCAACCCTTTCAAATAACCGGGCACCTAATGGCTCTGAATCGGCAAGATCAGCCTACCTATAACTATAGACAGGACTTTGCCAAGATCACCGCCTCAGACATTACCGGTGCTGCACTGCTGGCACCTGATGCTATTTCTGAGGGTCAATTCAATAGCTGGGACCCAACCCTGCAGGCGTTTACCCAGGGACGTGGAGACTTCAGCATCAGCACAGATTACCTGGCTCATCAGCGCCCCCATACCCCCTTATCAATCTATCCCTACCTGACCGCGACAGACAGTGATGATGTCAGTGGTTCAGAGGGCGATCCAGCGGCGGCGGGACGTTTTATCAGTGGGCGCATGGTAATAGAATCAGGCCATGCGTTCCTCGAAACTGACCCGATTAATATAGCGCTGGACGCACAAATGTATGATGGCAACCGCTGGACCACACACTTAGCTGATCGTTGCACCAGCGTCAGCGCCTTTCGAATGGATAACGATCAGGCTGAGAATCAATCCAGCAGTATTCAGATAGGGGCGGGAACTACGAGTCTGCTTCCAGACCCCTATGACGTGTTCGTTGCAGGACTGCACAGGTTAACACTGAGCGCGCCAGGTGAGGGTAATAGTGGCTTTACCAACCTGACCCCGCTATTGAATGACCAGCCTTGGTTACGCTACGACTGGTCGGGTAATAGTATGCACACCAACAACCCGTCTGGGCGCGCCGCCTGGGGCCTATACCGTGGGAATCCGAATATTATTTATATGCGAGAAGTCTGGCGATGATGCCGTTCCAGTGCATCAACATCCAGCAGTGCAACCAGCTGGCTCTGGTAGAAGCCTAACGCTTTCAATGGCTTAAAAATAGAGCTCTGTGCCATCATTTCGGGTAGCGGGTAAATATCAGCCGGCTCCAGCTCGATCAAATCCGCGTCAGAGCTTAAACCCAGCAGCCAGTCAGCGGTGTGTCCACGCAGCCTTAACCACTGCGTAACAGGCTCACTGAAAGATGCTTCCGTGCCAGAGTCTACCGAGTAAAGCGCGGCAAAGGGAACGATTGAAGCCATCTGTGCATCTACCAAGCCCCGACCGGCAACCCGAATGGCCTCCAGTCCAAACAATGAGCCCCTGTGGCTGAATACCACAAGCGGGAGTGCTGAACTCACCCCTGCGCTCCTTGCCAGGCTGAAAACACTTTATCCAGATCCAGCACCGCTATAGCGTGCTGTTTAAACTGCAGCAATCCGGTCACATGCTGATGAAGGTGTTCCGGCAGGTTTTCGGGTGGTGGTTGTATCTGACTTTCGGGAATATCCACCACATCCAGTAACCGGTCAATGCGCAGTCCAGTGTGCATTTTTTTGCCTTTCGTCAGCAAAATAGCACTATGCTTGGTCTGGTCACCTGAATCGTTGAGCTGCAACAGACTGTGCAAGCGTATAACCGACTCGATATCTCCCCGAACATTCATAACACCTTCGACAGCGGGCGGCATACCGGGAACAAAATACACCGGCTCAGTACCCGGCAATACTTCCCGCACCGCCTCTCCCGGAAAAGCAAAATCGCGCTCTCCAAGGCTGAATATCACCAGTTTTATCACCGGCTCATCAACATCGACTATGTCTTCAGCCGATGCCTTTCGAGCCGCTAAAATACCTTCCAGCGTCTCAGTCATGTCGATACCTACCTAATACAACCTGATTGCGCCCCTGATGCTTGGCCTGATACAGCGCTCTGTCTGCCGCCATACGCAGGGCATCAACATGGGTATAGTCCGGGTAGCAACTCAGCCCGGCACTGAAGGTGCAATTGAAGCGCGCCTTACCAGCGGTAAAGGCTATATTGGAAAAGTCTTCCCGCAGTTGATTCACCAGTTTTTCGGCATACCCCAAGGTGACATCTTTGAGTAACAAGGCAAACTCCTCACCCCCATAACGGCCAATAATATCTGACCCTCGAAGTCGATGCTTCAGTATACGTGACAAGGCAACCAGTACCTGATCTCCGGCCATATGGCCATGCAGATCATTAACCTCTTTGAAATTATCCAGATCCAGCATCACCAAAATCAGATTTTCCTGCTGGCGAATGGCTTGGGCCAGGTTGGTATGCAGCATTTCAGTGGTGGCAGTGTGATTATACAGCCCTGTCAGGCTGTCACGGGACATCAACGCGCGCAGCGTTCGCATGCGCTCCGCTCGCAGCACCACCGCCGAGACAAGCTCCTCCGGAACCACTGGCTTGGTAATGAAGCCTTCCACCCCCACCTGCATAGCCGAAAACTGTTTCTTGCGGTTGGTTTCATTGGACAGGTAGACAATTGGTAAACTGATGTACTCCGGCAACTGACGAATAATTGCAGCGAGTTCCACACCGGTACAGCGCGGCATGTACATATCAGCCAATACCAAATCCGGATTAAACTGTCGCAGTACATCCAGAATGCCCGATGGATCATGCAACTGCTTCACACTCATGCCTGCTTCCTGAAGTATGAGGCTGTGGTAAGCGGCGACTTCTGGTTCATCATCCACAACCAGAATGCGCAGTTGCTCTTCGCGGCGCTCGCTCAGCAGGAGTTCATCCAGCTTGGCCGCCAAATCCAGTGCCTGGGCGGGCTTGGTGAAGTAGGCAAGACAACCCGCCTGTACAGCGCCCAGACGTGCTTCAAAGTCACCGTAACCTGACAGCACAATCGATGGTAAGGCTTCACCAATAATAACAGACAAGCGTGCCAGCTCATCGGTACCTGCCGTACTGCCATTCGGAAAATAAACGTCCATAATCACCGCGTCCGGTCGACGCTTCAATACCGCGTCATGGAAGCTCTGGGTATCCAGAAAGTATTCAATCTCATAGCCAAAGCAGTGCAACTGATAGCCCAACTGAGTCACTTGTTCAGGCTCATCATCGCAGATATAAATTAAAGCTTTGCGGTTGCTTTCAGCTCGCTTGGAGTCGTTTTGTTCCATCTCAAAGAAGGGAGCATGCTGAGCATTATCCGCCAAGCCTCCGCGGCTCTTCTGCAACTGTTGAAGCTGTTGCTTCATTTCACTCAACAGCTCACCCACCGGCAAAAGCTTATTGCCAGGAACCTCGGTTTCCGGCATTTCTATTAACGCCAGCAGCAGCGTTTCACCCGTATCGGCGAGATCAGCTAAGCCGGTAAAACCAAATGAGCTGGCAGTACCCTTAATGCTGTGAAAAAACCGGTGCAGCTCTACTGCCAGCCTTGCTTGAGCCTGCCAGTCCGATGACAGTAATCGGTACTGTTGCTGTGCATTGTCCAGACGCGCAGGCATCTGACTGAGAAAGCTCATTCTCAGCCGAGTAATTTTTTCCTGCAACGTAGGCTGTTTGACATCCATCAGGATTTACTCCGTCAACTTAAGCGGTTTAACTTTGTCTGGCTAAGGCCTGTGTCACTGCAATAGGTAAACTTTGTTGCAAATTAAAATCTTTCTGTATGCAGGCATCCAGACCCGGCTCCTTGGCACTCAGACTCGTTGGGTCATCGCCGGTCAGCAGAATAAAAGGTAGTGTCTGACCTTGCTCCTTTAGATCACGGTACAGATCGATGCCGCTGATCAAGGGCATATTCATATCACTAACAATCAGGGCTATCTGTGGATGGCTATTCAGTTGCTCGACGGCTTCCACTGCATCAGCTGCCTGTACAACCTGATACCCTTGATCTTCAAGCACTGCCGTGGTCATTTCACCCGCTAGTGCGTCATCATCCACTACCAGTATTTGCATGCGGTTAATCCTGTATAAACTGTTTTTAATCCAATAAAACTCTCAGAGTATCTACCAGACTGCTCTGATCAAAGCTTCCTTTGACAATATAAGCATCCGCACCTACCTGGATACCTCGGCGCCGATCACTTTCTTTTTCTCTGGAGGTGATAATAATGATCGGCTTATGCTGATAACGCTCTTCCTGACGCAGCCTGGCTGTCAGCGTAAAGCCATCCATCACCGGCATTTCAACATCGGTCAGTACTGCATCGAAATCCTCTGCCAGCGCCTTATCCAGACCATCTTGCCCATGCTCAGCCAGTGTGACCTGATATCCCCAGGCTTCCAGAACATCCCGTTCTATTTCACGAGTGTTAAGCGAGTCATCAACCACCAGAATACGCTGACGTACAGACTTCTGCCCGGATTCCGATTTACCTCGATCTGGCACGAGGCCTCGTGTACGCCGAGACAAGGTCATTAAATAGGGAACATGTAACAGGCTGACCAGATGGTTATGCCCAGTAGTAACCATACCGGAAATCAGTGCGTTACTGCGTAAATGCGGCGGTAGCTGTTTAATCACCAGATCCCGCTCATCAATCAGTTCATCAATTTCCAGTGCCAGTTTTTCGTGGTGCAAGCGAATAATCAGTAATAACGCATCCGGCTCGGAGCGGGCCGGGTGCTTTGGCGCCACCGGCATGGGGGGTAAATCTATCAGTTCCGATAACTTCATCACCGGCACGAACTCATTCCGGACTATCACCGCATTACGATCGGCGACTTCAACCATCTTGCTACGCGGAACACTGATCAGCTCAGCCACATACTGAGCGGTAAAGCCCAGTAACTGCCCAGAAACCCGCACCAGTAAAACGCGCATCATTGCCAAGGATAAAGGTAAGCGTAGCGTAAATCGAGCCCCCTCTCCAGCCCGGCTCTCAAGACTGATAACACCCTGAAGTTTATCGATGACAGTGCGCTTGACTACATCCATGCCCACACCTCGGCCTGACAGATCTGTAATCATCGCGCTGGTAGAGAAGCCAGGCAAAAAAATCAGATCCATCACTTCCTGTTCAGTTAGGCTTTCCAGCACTTCGGCTGTTAACAACTGCTTGCTTAGCGCTTTATTACGAATGGCATCCAGATCGACTCCGGCACCATCATCAATGATCTCAATCACGACCCAGCCACCGTCCTGAGACGCTTTAAGCTGCAACACACCTTGTTCAGGTTTGCCAGCGGCCTGCCTCTCTGGTGTTGTTTCTATACCGTGATCAAGTGCATTGCGCAGTAAGTGAATCACCGGGTCAGCTAATTGATCTATCATCTGGCGGTCCAGTTCAATGTCTGCGCCTTGCACACGACACTCCACCTGTTTACCCAGGGAGCGCGCCAGATCTCTGACCAGGCGCGTGGCAGGCTCAAATACAATCGATAAAGGCAGCATACGCATCTGCAAGCCGATATCATGCAGATCCTGCATCAATAACTCCTGTGACTGTACTCTGTCCTTCAGAGTCCTGGAGAAGTGTTGTAATCCGGAGACCAGTTCCGCATCCCCTCCTTTTTGCCCCTGCAACTCCAGCTGTTGGGCAATACGGGTCATTTCACGCAAACCCGCATGGCTTGACACCACCTCACCCATCAGTTTGATCAGCTCTTCCAGCTTATTGAGCCGAATACGCACAGTTTCCGATGTTCTTAGTGCTGCAGGAACCTGGGTATCGGTGGTATCAGCCAGCTTAGGCGTTGTAGGTACCGTAGGTGGCTCAGTACTGGCGGCTATTTCGGTTGCGCCTTCGGCTGCAGCAGTCAGTGCGTTACAAAGGACAGTATCAGCTGGGTTCAGTCGGCTAACATCCAGCGTGTCAGCCAGGATGGCAACATAATCGGATAACTGATCAACCCCCCGATATAACAAGGCCAGGTTATGCGAATCTGCATTTACCTGTCCTTCACGCAGGGCACTGAGTAAGTCTTCCAGACTGTGAGCTGTTTCGGTAATTGGAAAAAGCTTCAACATACGTGAAGACCCTTTCAGGGTATGCGCTGAGCGGAATAGGCTGTTGATCTGCTCTGCACTCGTTCTTCCCTGTTCCAGATCGGCCAGCCCTTCAGCCATTTGACTCAGATGGTCCTGAGCCTCTTCAATAAAACGTAACAGAAATTTTTTAATATCCAGTGCCATATATCAGCCTTCCCCCTTACCCGGAAGCTGCGAATTCTGCTTTAATCTCAACAACTGCCGTTCGCTGAGAAACAAAATGTCACCTCGTGGTAGCGGTAACGGCACCCACAACATTCCGTCAGCCGCATGCTTATCATCTGACAGAATACGCCGAATAACCTGATAGGCCTTGATCGCCGCCGCATCATGTTCCTGTGCTCGGTAAGTTTCGGCCAGGTAATAATGTGCAGGCCAACATTCCGGACAGGTGTAAGTGACTTTCCTGAACCAGTCACAGGCTTCCTGAAGCCGATGTTGCCATTTTGCATTCAAACCTTTGAGCAACAACCCGTCCACAGACCAGGGATCTTCATGCAGCACCTGATCCAACAGTTCATCCGCTGCATGGAAAGCGCGCTGATTGAGTAATAGCCAACTTTTCAACAACAGCACACCCACGGCTACAGGTTGATTCTGCACACTAAGATGCTTATCCAGCAATTCGGAGGCTTTCTCACGCTCACCTTCTTGCACCAACTGGCGTATATGGTCCAAAGGCGGCAGATTGAGTAGCGCAGATGTTGCAACAATCGGTGCTAATGGGGTCAGCGGCTCGGGATGACTGCTCGGTTCTTTAGTGGCTTGTACAGCGGTTGTGCTCGCTGAATGCAAGGAAGACCAACTGATTGCCTGACTGAAAGGAGGGCGGTAGGCCTCGCCCTTGATAAAATAGTAATGCCCATGCTCTTCCACCAGTTCAAATACCCCCAGGTCATTCCCCAGTGTTTCCGAACTGCCTAACAGCAGGATACCGTTTTCATTTAAGACATCATAAAAACGCTGATGAATCATCTGACGTGTTTCCGGATCGAAATAGATGGAAACATTACGGCAAAAAATCAGGTCGTAGCCTTCAAGTCCTTGCGGAGACAAAGGCGCTTTGAGGTTCAGTGGCAGAAAATTAATACTCTCGCGTATCTCATCTACCAATTGGTAGTTACGTTGCAACGGACGAAAATAGCGCTGCTGTAACACCGGATCCATACTGCGAAATGAAAACAGCGAATAAATGCCCTGGCGAGCCTTGGTTAATATTTGCCGATCCACATCACCCGCATCTATCTTAAATAGCTGGCGTCGCTGTTCACCATAAACCGTATCCAGTGCCATCGCCAAACTATAGGGCTCTTCACCTGACGAACATCCGGCACTCAGGATTCGCAGTGGACGACGTGACTGACGAGCCAACAAACGTGGAATCAGCTGATTGGTGAACAGCGCTATCTGATCCGGTTCACGAAAAAAATAGGTTTCATTGACGGTCAGAGCACTGATCAGTTGTTCAAACTGCTCAGAATTACTTTCCAGCAAGCGATAGTACTGCTGGAGATTCTGGCACCCCAACCGAGTGACGGCCTGATTCAGTGCTTTGTTCAGACGATCTTCAGCAATACCCTCCAGCACCAGTCCGCAGTGGTTGTAAATCAGCGTTTTGAATGGTGCCAGTTCCAGACTCATCGCTCCCCCCGGCTGACCGCATCACAGTAATCAGCCGCATTCAGGCTCAGGATATCCAGTACTTCAGTTACAATCTGATCGAGCGGTAAGAGTTTCAGCACGCCACCGGTATGCACAGCCTCCTGATTCATGCCATAGATAACAGAACTGGCTTCATCTTGTGCCAGGGTAACACCACCCGCCTTACGGATAGCCAGCATACCCGCAGCCCCGTCACGACCCATTCCGGTCAGAATCATACCAATCGCATCAGCGCCACAGTGTCTGGCAACCGAACTGAGCAACTGATCACAGCTGGGTCGATAAATATCAGCCGCCTTGCGGGGTATCAGCGCAAGCCGGTGCGCCGCGGTCAACGTCAGGTGACTTTCAGACGGTGATACGTAAATATGTCCTGGCTGCAACATATCACCCTCCTCAGCCACTTTTACCGGCAACTGACATAGGCTGTTCAGCCATTGAGCCATACCCTCGGCAAAACCATCGCTGATATGCTGGGCAATCAGGATAGGCGCGGGAAAGCCTGACGGCAGCTTGGGTAACAGACTCGCCAGTGCCTGAGGGCCGCCGGTAGAAGACGCTATGGCCACCACCCGGCGGTAACCGCGCAACAAGGGGGTGGGCAGGGTTATGGCTGGTGTTGCAAACACTGGAGCAGGCTCTGCCACCATACGACGTCGGATATAGGTTATGACGGGCACACCTGCCAAGAGACGCACCTTTTCTACAAAATCAGCCGCCTGCTCAGGTGTGTAGTCAGGCTTGGAGATCACCTCCAAAGCGCCCAAACGCAGGGCCTCATAGGCTTTCTCAGCATCCGACTCATTACTGACCACCAGAATTGGAGCCGCTTTCTGATGCATGATCTCTGAAATTGCCTGCATACCATCCATTACCGGCATATTCAGATCCATAGTGACAATATCCGGGCGCAGCAACTGAGTCATCTCTACCGCTTCGCGCCCGTGACGCGCCTCCCCTACCACCTCGATATCAGATTCCTCTTCAAGAATGGCACGCAGCAATCCACGCGCCAGACTACTGTCATCAGCAATCAAAACACGGATAGATTTTTGCATTATCATCAGCCTTACTGATCCTGTCTGTCAGAAGTCGTGCCTGCAGGGTTTGCTACTCGAAACTCTTGCACCAATTGATTCAACTCAGCCGACATGTTCACCATCTCTTCACTGATCTCGGTAATACTGCGTACCGACTGCGCATTGTGGGTACTGGCATTGGCAATATCACGCAAGGCAATCACCACCTGACTGCTGGCGGTTTTTTGCTGCTTGGTAGAAAGTGAGATCTGCTGGGCGGCATTGCTGGTTTTAGTGGCAGCTTGTACCAAGGCATTCAGGTCATCGGCGGTGATGGCGCTGACCTCCATACCACTTTGAATAGAGCCGGAGCCTTTTTCTGAGGTGATCACCAAACGACTGATCGAGTCCTGTATCTCCTGTATGCGCTCTTCAATCTCAAACGTCGAGTCAGTCACACTGTCAGCCAGGCGACGTATTTCACTGGCTACAACGGAAAAACGCTTGCCTGAGTCTCCAGCACTGGAGGCTTCCAGCGCGGCGTTAAATGCAATCAACTTGGTTTGGTCCGCCAGCGTATTGATCAGATCCATCACCTTGCTGATCTGCTTGGACTTGGCGCCCAACTGCATAATTTCATCCAGACTACGGGCATTGTCCTGCTGGATCTCAGCCATGTGTTGCAGTAACTGCTGCATCGCCTGGGCCCCTTTCTTACTGCTATCCAAGGTCAGATTCGCCACATCCACAACGGACTGTGAATGATCGGCAATCTGTGTCGAAGAGGCTGACAGCTCTTCCATGGTCGAGGTGATTTCCGCTACGGAGGATGACATCTGCTCCACTGCCGCCGCCATAGATTGGCTGACTTGCTGCTGCAGATCGTTGTTTTGATTAACTAAACCAGCCGTATGTGCCAGACGACCCGCTGATTCGCTCAGGTTGTCAGCATTACGGAAAATCGCCTGAATGATGTGAGACAGTCGTTCCAGCAGGTGATTGGTCTGTTTGGCCAGGTCGCCCAGCTCAGCCTGATCAGAAACATCAATCCGCCGTGACAGATCCAGGGTCTGTGAAATACCCAGTAACTGTTGCTGAAAATGAACTAATGGGCGACTGAGAGACGTTGCTAACGGATAGAGCAGCACCAAACTGATCAGCAAGAGCACAAAGCTGATCAGCATTGAACGGTATAGCTGCTGACTGATTGGGTCCATAAACTCAGCACGAGGCACCTCAACCACCAGGTAGCGCTGCAAATCCTCGATCCAGATGGTACCCACAAACAGCGCTTCACCATCCTGGACTACTTGAGCAACCGCCACCTTCTGATGTCCCTGCAAGCCTTGCAGTGCAGCTGAGCTATTTAGATCCTGAATCAAGGCCCCTTCGGCCTTTACTTCAACAATGCCATCCTGGTTAGCTAATGAGGCACGGCCGCCTTCGCCAAGTCGGTAAGCGCTCACACTTTCAGCCAGATGCAACATATCCAGTCCAACGCCCGCCACACTGATCGGTTCACCTGTGTTGTTCAGGGTGTTGCTGCTGTAGTTGACGAACATCTGTAACTGTTCACCACTGAACTCATTGGAATCCAGATTCAGTTCATAAGGAGCCTCAGTACCCAGATAACGAAAATACCAACTGTCATCAGCATTATTACGGCGCATCTCGCGGCGGTTTAGCTGTCCATTCTGATAATGATGGTAGAAAATTCTCTGGCCATCATTGGCCGCAATAAAAACGATGCCGGCTTCCAGTTGATTGTGTACACGGGCCATCTCCGCCTCTATCATCCACAGATCAGATTCTGGCATGCCCTGACGTATCCAGCGCTCAATAAAGGAGTTTGCAGCCAGACTACGAGAAACCTGTAAGCTAGGCGCTAACTGAAAGGCTACGGCACTACCGAGCTTTTCCAGCTGTGCTGGTAACTCCTGTGTGATCAGACTATCCACCCGACTCTGACTATAAAACCGGGACTGCAGTAGTAATGAAATAATCATCACCAGAGAGAACAACACACCAAAGGCAACAAAAAGGCGTAAGCGTAAAGATAACCTGTTCCATAGTACGTACATGGTTCACCCATAGATGCTCAAACGAAACGTATGGCTCAATGGAAACTAGCACTGCTAAAGAGCCGCTTTTATAGCTTAATTAACAACGTATGCATTTAAAATGCAAGGGAATTTAAGCTTTCTGCTGTATCAGCTAACAGCCACCACTTGATTACGACCCTTCTCCTTGGCCTGGTACAAGGCTTTGTCAGCTCTGGCCAGGGCCATATCTGGCCGCGAGTCATCCAGTGACATCAATGTGCAGCCAATACTGACGGTCAACGGAATAGTTTGCTCCTCAAAGATAAATACTTTGGCGGCCACTTGCTCCCTGAAACGGTTGGCAAAGGTCATCGCATCCTTGAGAGAGGTATCCGGTAGCAGTAAAGCAAATTCCTCACCGCCAACACGCGCAGAGAGATCACTGCTGCGTTGCTGCTGCATCAACAGTCCAGCAAACTCTCTTAGCACTTTATCACCGGCAGCATGACCAAAACTGTCATTAATATGCTTAAAATGATCCAGATCAATCATCAATACAGCGTTATCTGCAAAAGAGCGCTGATAGCGTGAAAACTCTTTTTTAAGCTGCATCTGGAAATAACGTCGATTGTAGAGTCCGGTCAGGTCATCGGTCGTGGTCAGGGCGATAAGTTGCTTTTCCATGGCTTTTTGTTTGGTAATATCCTGGAATACTACTACAGCACCCACCTGCTCTCGTTCTTCAAACACTGGGCTTACTTTCATGTGCACCGGAAAGGTATCACCTCTACTGTGAACAAAGTGATCTTCACACTCTTGCCACTTACCCTGCGCCAAGGTCAGATGTACTGGGCAGTCTTCGTGGGGATAGTCACTACCATCAGGGTGAAGGTGATGGAAAACCTCGTGCTGATCTTTGCCAATCACCTCTTGATACTCAAGGCCCAGCATCGCCAAGGCGGCCGGATTGATAAAGGTACACAGACCCTGCATATCACATCCATAGATGCCATCACCGGCTGACTCAAGTAACATGCGGTTATACTCTGTCAAGCGCTTGTTTTCCTGTTCAGCCCTGACGCGCTGGGTAATATCAGAAAACGCTACTACGGCGCCACTGATTCGATCCTTGGCAAACAAGGGTGTCACAGTCATTTCGACCGGAAAACTGCCACCATTATAACGGATAAACCAATCGCGCTGCTGTCGCTGCCGGCCATCCTCAAGCGTCTTAACAATCGGGCAGTCTGCATGTGGATAGACTTTACCGTTCTGATAGTGATGATGAAACAACCTATGCTGATCCTGACCCAGGGCTTGTGATGAAGTCACCTGCAGCATTTTTAGAGCCGCGTCATTGATAAACGTACACTGCCCCTGACGATCAACCCCATAGACACCTTCACCGAGTCCCTGTAGCAGGGTTTTGAAACGCACCCGCTCGATATGAGTTTTACCCCAATGCCATGCCAGAGACAAACTTAATGTAAGGATAACCAGCGTTGCGAGCATAATAATCAAGATTAAGTACTGCCAACGTTCCCAGGCATCCATCAAGGTAAAATCAGGGATTTTCTCGAAGGGGGGTAAGCGCAATGCACGCGCCAGCTCTTCGACTGACAAATAATCAGCGGGTACAGTAAAACCATAAATACCAGCCTGCTGTGCCGCTGGGTGTTCCGGTTCCAGTGAAAAAAGGGCGGCAGCCACATGACGAATAGCACGATCATTCACATGCGGTAATGCGAATACCGGCCACTCTGGGTACAAGCGGGTGGATACCTGATGGGTGAAATTGGAGTTTGGCTGTAAATTGATAAATTTAACTGCACTTTCTTCCAGTTTCCCGTTGCGTTGCAGTTGCTCAACGATTCCATCACGCACGAACGCCACGTCTACGCGACCCTCTATAACAGCTCGAACTGCCTCGTAATGTGTGCCCAATTCCTGCAGTTCTTGAATATCATCAGGCAGGCGTATGTTGTCCTGAAAAAGTTCATACACCTGTGCCAGATAACCGCCCATATTTTCACGACTGGGAACGGCTACACGTTTGTTTTTAATATCCTGTAGACTGTTTATATCCTGTCGGTCTGCTGAAGTAAGGATGGCTCCTCCCAACTGATAAGAAGGGAGTCCTTGGTGTGATTCAACCAGTGTTGCGATGACGCCTGTCAGCGGATATTGGGCGCGCGCCACCAGAAAATGCGTGGGATTGGTGGTTACTATGTCCACCTCGCTATCACGAATACGCTGATTAAGCTCACTCTGAGGCAGCACATGCAAGATAACCTCCTCTGTAACCAGCACGCTATTTAGATAAGCAATCAGTGGCGCATATTTAGCCTCTGTCTGCTCCTGGCCCAAATAAGAGAATACGCCAAAGTTAAGCCTGTGTTTGGATGGCGGGACGGTCTGATGTTCATCTGCAAACACCGCGGCAGCCAGGAGGGAGAATAGCCAAAAAACCAGCAGCACCGCTAGACGGCGAAAGCTAATTGTGAGCAGGTACTGCATGGCATGATTCCTCAAGGTAATCCTGCTTCGTTCCCTCCCTGAAATCGACAAAGAAAGCAGATCTCGTTCCTGCCTTGTGTATATAGTCTATATTATAATTTTCAGATGGACAAAAACTGATAGCTGATCTGGATCAGTGATTTATCACTCTGTTTTAAGCAGTACCATGCATTCGTTGATGGGTAAAGGTCTGGTAAACAAGTAGCCCTGATACCTCAGGCAACCATAGGACAGCAACAGATCACGTTGCTCGGCTGTTTCAACCCCTTCAGCGATAACTTCAATGGATAGTGCCTGCCCCATAGCAATGATCGTTCGGATAATCACAGCATCATCCGGATCTTCAACGATATCGCGCACAAAAGACTGGTCGATCTTGATCTGATCCAGTGGCAGACGCTTTAAGTACTGCAGTGAGGAATAACCGGTACCAAAATCATCCATAGCAAAGGATACCCCCTGTTGGCGCAGCTGCTGCATTTTGTGAATAGCCTGCTCTATATCTTCCAGCACAGCTGACTCAGTGAGCTCCAGCTTTAACCTGTCAGCCCTGGCACCTGTCTGTTGCAGGGTCTGTAACACCATCTCAACAAATTTCGGCTGTAGGAACTGTTTAGCACTGACATTGACCGCTAGCTGCAGATCGCGTGTCTGCTCACCTTCTTGCCACTGTGCCAGTAATTCACACGCTGTGACTATAACCCACTCCCCCATAGGAATAATCAAGCCAGTATCTTCAGCCAACGGAATAAAATCAGCAGGTGAAACCAGACCTCGCTGGGTATGCTGCCATCGTAGCAAGGCCTCAGCTCCGATTGGACGAGCCGCTTGATCATACTGTAACTGATAAAATAACCGCAGCTCATGACGCTCCATGGCTGTACGCAGCTCATTCCCAAGCTCAGCACGCCGATTAATCTCTGCCTGAATACTCGGATCATAGAAAGATACCCTGTTACGTCCGGCATCTTTAGCTTGGTATTTGGCAACTTCAGCCTGATTAAGCAGATCATCGCTACTCAGGGTTTTGTCAGAAAATAGTTCAATACCAATGCTAACGGTTAAATAATGGGAATGCCCTTCCACCTCATATACTTTTGCTACGCTCGAACAGATATCCAGTGCCACCCGTTCAGCCTCCATAGCGGCTTCTGATTTCAGTCCCTGAGGAAGCTCCAGCAAAATAGCAAACTCATCACCGCCAACACGTGCCAGCAAATCCCCCTCTTTAAGCAGCAAACGAATTGTATCTGCAAAACTGACCAGCAACTGATCACCCGCCTGATGCCCGCGTATATCATTAATGGTTTTAAAGCGATCTATATCCAGCCAAAGTAGCGCATGGTAATTACTGACCCGCGAACTGGCACCAGCCGCATAGCGTAACTGCTCTTCTAACAAACGCCGGTTAGGCAACCCGGTCAGTGCATCGTAAAAAATCAGCCGGTGGTTTTCTTTCTCAGCCTGTATACGCCGCTCCATATCGTCACGAAAGCCCAACAGCGCACTGGCAATACGACCAAACTCGCCTCGTGATGTGTTCTTTAAACGCTCAATAGCCGGTAAACGCAATTCGTCTTCGGTATTATAAGACAACTTACTCAGTGCATCAGCAATATCACGCACATGACCACTGACTCGATAGGCAATGGCAAACACCATCAGCAACACCAACAACGTACCGACTAAGCCAAAAATAAAAATATGAACAAAGGCACGCTCATGCCGTGCCCGCGCTCGTTGTTCACGCAACATGGTCCGATCCGTCAGCAATATGGAGATACGTCCGGTAAAAATCGAAAACTGGTTAAAACTGGTTTGTGCCTGCGCAAAAAAAGAACCAGCCGTATCCGGGTCAATCGCAGCTATTTCTGTAGCCATTATCGCTAAGCTGCGATAGTCTGAAAAAGACTGTTGAAGCCCTTTTACAGAGTTATGATTAACTTCTTTAAGCAGGTTTGATTCAGCCAGACCATCAACCAGTTGTTGAATCTCAGCCAGATCATTAACCAATTGAGAGTGCTCGCGGTACAACTGAATATCAGTGAATTGATGCTTGCGGGCACCATCCAGCATAGTCACCACACGACTATGCAGTTCAGAAATATCCCGCTTAAATATAGACTCCATATGGAGGGTTTGCAGATCTTCCGCCTGTATATCACTGCTTTCGATATACTGGGACCTCAAACTGTTAAGTGAGAAGAATCCTATCAACAGTGACAGCACAAGCATGAGAAATGCTGGCAACAGGAACATCAGCAATACCGTTTTGCCAGCTCTCATCTGGACTACTCCTGCTCAGCCAGCAGCCTTGGCCAGTGATCTGGCTCTATACTGGCAATATAAGTAAATTGCTGTTGCTCTTGATTTGCTTCAATAATTACCAAGGTACCTTCAACTGGAAAGTACTCCATCACTTCCACCATATTGGGACCGTGTGCTACTAATACGCGATTATGACCAGGCGCCACAGCCGAAGATAAGAGGTGATGAGTTCTGGCGATGATAGGTTGCTTTTCTACATCCGTCAGTGCGGCTACATACATCAGTTCATTGTCCACCGCATAGCGGTTCAGACCAAACAGCAGGTCAGCCGTTTCTTTGGCCCGACATAACGGGCTGCTGTGGACCTCTCCGATAGGAATCTCTGCCTGACGCAAGTACTCACCGACCTGCGCCATTAATTGACGCCCGGCATCTGTTAATGGACGCTGCGTAGTGCAGTCTTGCAAATCTATGGGTACACGATCAGGGTAGGAGGTATCGGTTGGACCATGGCGAATAAACAGCACATAGCCACCTTCACGAATTAGATTCAATTGCTCTGGCGTCGCTGGACTTGGTGCGAACTCATCCGCTGCATAAGCCAACATACCCGAACAGGCAAGCACTAGTATTGGTAACCATTTATACATATCGATATCCACCCATACTTTATGGTCATTACAGAATAAACCTAAAGTTGCTTTAAAATCAAAGGATATAGGGTAGTTATAAAACGGGCATCTGCGTATTACCCATTAGTCATCAGTATCTCCCAGTAGAAACATCAGCTAAGGCTGGCCTGAGATTAAAAACATTAACTTTTACTGATATTAAATACTATTATCTGCCGCAGATTAAAGCGGCTACCCGCTTAAAATCGCCCTCTCAACCGAGTATGCTATAAGAGTTGCCGTACTAACGGCTGTTATATCCTAAGGGGTGGCATGATTACATGCCTGAGATGCGCTAAGCGAACCCTTTGAACCTGATCCGGATGATGCCGGCGTAGGAATAGGAAACCACTCTGAGTGATCTTTCTTCGCGCGCGACCGGGTCTTCGATACTAACCGGAGACTGACATGAAACCCTTCTACCCTTACCTGCTGTTCAGCACCGCGCTGATCAGCTCGGCCTGGCTCCATGCCAACGAATCCATAACTAGTGTTACCCTGAATGAAATTGTAGTTACATCAGGCTTTCGCCCTGCCGCTCAGGAAGCCATTCCCGCCAGCATTACGGTCATTTCGGCACAAACGCTCGAGCAGCAGCAAAGCCAGCACCTGGAAGGTGTGCTAAGCCTCGCACCCAACATTACCTCGGCTAAAGGCAGCTCACGCGCACGCTTCTACCAGATCCGAGGTGTCGGTGAGCGCAGCCAGTTTGTTGGACATGTGAATCCCTCTGTAGGTGTGTTGCTTGATGGTATCGACATGAGCAGCATTGCCGGAGCGGCTGGTCTGATGGATATTCAACAGGTTGAAGTTCTGCGCGGTCCACAAGGGACACTGTATGGTAGTAATGCCCTGGCGGGACTGATTAACATGCGCTCGAACGACCCAACAACACAACCAGAGGGACGCCTGGAAGCCAGCATCGGTAATTACAACAGTCACTCCCTGACCGGCATTTACAGCACACCGTTAAATGATAGCGCCGGACTGCGCCTGGCCATACAGCAGAATAGCAGTGACGGTTTCATGCGTAACGATCACCTGAACCGCAAAGACACCAATAATATCGATGAAACCTTCCTGCGCGCCAAGCTGCGCCTGGTGGCTAGCGATGACCTGTTAGTTGACCTGACCGGTTTTTATGCCGATATCAACAATGGCTATGATGCTTTCAGCCTGGACAATAACCGCCACACCCTGTCGGATGAACCGGGGCGCGACCGCCAGATCAGTAAAGCCCTGGCACTGCACAGTGTCTGGACTGGTGCTGAAACCTACCAACTGGAAACGCGCCTAAGCCATTCAGCTACCGACAGTGACTATGGTTATGATGAGGACTGGACGTTTGATGGTTTTCATCTGGATGGCTATTCCTATTATGATCAATATCGTCGCTCATCAGATACATCCACTGCCGAGTTACGCTGGGTTTCCATGCCAGGTGGAGAAATTTTCAATGATTCGACTCAATGGACTACAGGTGTTTATGCCTTCAGGCAAACAGCAGAATTAAATCGTATCCGTACCGATGTCTCCGATAATGTACAAAGCGACTTCTCAACCCGACGTTTATCTGTCTATGGTGAGCTGGAAACTCTGTTAAGCGACACGCTAATTCTGACTTCTGGCCTTCGCGCTGAACTCAGTAAGTCAAACTATGATGACTCCTTTGGCGTTAACTATCGCAAGACTGAACACCTCTGGGGTGGTCGCTTAGCTATCGATTATCTGATGAATCAAAACACTACGCTCTATGCCAGCTTGTCACGCGGTTATAAAGTGGGCGGTATTAACAGTGGTTTCGAGAAAGATAAACTTGCACCAGACTTACGAGAGTTTGGCACCGAAACCCTATGGAATTACGAAATAGGTAGCAAGGGCAGCTATTTGAACGACCGACTGCAAACACAAGCCTCCGTGTTTTATCAGCAACGCAAAGATGCTCAGTTACGTGGTAATTATCAGCCCGAAAATGAATTCAGCTTTATCGACTATATTTTCAATGCTAAGCGGGTAAATAATTACGGTGCCGAATTTCAGTTCAACTATGCACTGGATTCCGGGCTAAGTGTTTATGGGATGACGGGACTACTTCGTACACAAGTCAAAAAAATCAAGGAGGACCATCTGGACTTAAAGTCACGTCGTGATGTCGCCCATGCTCCGCACTGGCAGTATCAGTTGGGGCTGGCCTATGACACAGGTAGCGGCTGGTTTAGTGGTGCCAGTCTGGAAGGGATGGATAGCTTCTACTTCTCTGATAGCCATAACACCCGCTCCTGGGATTACACCCTGATGAATGCCCATATCGGCTACAAAACAGCCGACTGGTCCATTCGCTTATGGGGACGCAATCTGGGCAACAAAACCTATGCAGAACGGGGGTTTTTCTTTGGTAATGATCCAGGCATCGGTTATGACGCACGCCCCTATTACCAGCTAGGTGCACCACGTACTCTCGGTGTCACGGCCAGCCTGAATTTCTAAGCATCGAACGGCTCAGAGGTCTGTCGGTTTCGACAGCACCTCTGGAAAAGATTAATGACGTAAAACGCTTAAGTCTGACCCACAAAATACGCTAAACCGCTACAGAATTTTTCCACTGCCACCGGTGTCAGGTCCAGGAATAAGGCCGGTTCAATCAACTCCAACTCACTGAGCACAAAACCTTCATTGGTTAGCAAACCATCAACTCTGGCATAGGCTGTTGCGCTGGGTAGCTGCTGTAAAATATTACTGGCCGTAGTGATCGTATCAGCATCCGGCGTAAACAGGCTAACAGCCACATTATACTGAGAATTAGCTCGCCACTCGCCGGTGGCCGGCATGCGCCTAACAGCATGCGAATATTCACCCCATAAGAAGCACAGGGAAACCTCACCGATCTGCTGTATTTCCGGCATGAACGGCTGAACTATCCATCCCTGATTAAAACTCGGCTGACTCAGCCTAGCTTGCGACAAGGCCTCAGCCGAGTAACGCTGTACGCCATTACCACTTTGGCCGCAGGCTGGCTTAAGCACTACCTCATCCCAACCACAGTCAGATAAAACCGCCTTCAGTTCAGCCGGATCAGCCGTCTTAATCAATCGGGTCGGGATGGTGTGAACACCTTTGTCAGCCAGCTCCAGCAAATAGCGTTTGTTCATATTCCATTGGATAAGTTCAGGCGCATTGAGCACACTCACACCCTGCTCTGCCACCTCACTCAGCCACTGTACGAAAGCCTCGGGAAACTCACTATAGTCCCAGGCCGCCAAGGGTAATATTACCTTAGACTGTGCAAAATGCTGGTGATTCATTTCCTGCCAGGGCACGCAGTCAGCTGCCAGGCCTCTCGCCTCAAGCGCTTGGCAAACTAGCTGCAATGCTTTCCCTGGCAAAGGCCAGCGTTTACAGGTGGTAAAGGTGATCACTATTCAGACCAAGTGATCTGCTGCATCAAACTGCCAAGTCGTGCAGAGTTCTGAAATGCACGACGGCCTAATTGCTCAGCCTGCTCAGTAACCTCATCCCGACTGTCAGCATTCGCCTGCTCACCTACCTGAATCACACCCACCATGTTCATCATCAAGTGAGGTGGGCAATAGTATACATACACCCCTTCCTGATCGAGCGTCACGGTAAAAGCCTCATCCAACTCACTCTGCCATGGAGAAGCACCCACCGGCACGCTATGAGATTTAACGTTATGGCCGGTATTTTCAGGCAAAAATGTCACGCTGTCGCCTGGATTGACCTGAATAAACCCTGGCTCAAACACCATCCCACCATCGGTTCCAAAATTAAGCATCTTCACATGATGTTCTTCGGCATGGGCCTGTAAGCAGAACCCCAAAACGATCAATAAAACACCGATACTGATTTTCACAATAATACTCCTTGATCAACATAGTGCGGACGCACCGGACGGATTACCGGCGCACCTGATTTATCATGTAATAATTCAACCTGAACATCGTACAAGCGTCCTATGACCTCCGGATCAAAGACCTCTTTTGGGGTCCCGGATGCCTGAATACTCCCGCTGCCCAACAACAGCACCTCATCGGCAAACTGCGCGGCCAGACTCAAATCATGTAGTACGGCAATGGTAATCAGGTTTCTATCGCGGGTTTCCCGATAGACCTGGTTCAGAAGTGATAACTGATGGTGCATATCCAGGGCACTGACAGGCTCATCCAATAAAAGCACCTGTGGATCTCTGAGCAATACCTGACAAAACAGCGCCAGCTGACGTTGCCCGCCACTGAGACTCTGAATGTCACGATGGGCTAGATCAGCTATGCCCACACGCTGCATGAGCCTCAAAGCTTTATGCATCTGCTCATCGCTGACGTGCATATGCAACGCATCCATCTGCCCGAGTAAAACTACCTCCAATACCGTCAAGGACGCATCAAGTTCTGTGCCTTGCGGCATATAACCTATCGAATGCCGCCAAGGCCCGAGTCGCCTGGGCATCAGCGGTTGTCCGCCTTGAAGAATACGGCCAGAAGCAATGCGTACCTCACCAAACAAGGCTTTCAGAAGTGACGATTTGCCCGTTCCATTGGGTCCCAGAATGGCGTACAGCTTGCCAGGATGAAACCTTGCACTGATCCCTTTAGCGGTGCAGTGCTCGCCCCGCATAATGGTCACATTTTCTATCTCAAGACACATCCGCTTACTTCCTGCTCAGCATAATCCAGAAAAAGAAAGGCACACCGACTAACGCTGTCACTATACCGACCGGAAACAACGCCCCGGGGATAATGGTTTTGGAAAGCACCGAAGAGACTGACAGAAATGCAGCCCCAGTGACCATCGATAAGGGTACAAAATAACGCTGATCTTCACCAACGAGCAGGCGCGCAACATGCGGGGCCACCAGTCCGATAAAGCCAATCACCCCGACAAAACTTATCGCAACCGAGGTCATCACCGCCACCAGAAACAACACCGTGAGGCGTAGTTTCTGTGTATTCACACCCAAAGTAGCCGCACGAGTTTCACCCAGTCGCAAAGCCGTCAATTTCCAGGCATCACGTAACAACAGCGTGATACAGATGCCAGCAACCACCGATGTAATCAGCAGATTTGTCCAGGTTGTTTTACTCAGATTGCCAAACAGCCAGAACAGAATCTGCTGACTGACTTCGGGTGCCGACAGATACTGAACCAATGACAGCAAGGACTGAAACAAAAACAGCAAGGCGATACCGGCCAACACCAACATGGCTGAAGACACCCGGGACATGGAGGCAAACAAAAACAGCACTGCAGATGCCAGCATGGTCATCAGAAAAGCGCCTATCGGCACGGCAAACATCAACGGCAAGCCAAAGCTTCCAAAGGCAATCACCAACGACGCCCCTAAACCTGCAGCGGCGGCCAGCCCAAGGGTGTAGGGGCTGGCCATGGGATTGTTCAGCAACGTCTGGATTTCCGCACCACCCACTCCTAATGCGGCCCCGACAACCAGTGCCATCAATGCTGTGGGTAAGCGGATGTCATAGACGATCACCTTGGTCATGGTTGCGATCTGGTCTGAACCGATCAGTGCCATAAACACCGCTTTAGGTGAGAGCATCGACGGACCAGTGGCAATATCCAGAATCAGACTGATAGCAGCGATGACGCAGAAGATGGCGATGATGCGCCAACGCCGTCTTTCCAGATGACGTTGGGCAACAACAACATTATGCAGAGAGGTCTCTAGCTTCATGGAATTACTGTACCGCTTGGTCAGCATGTACCATGAAGGTACCTTGCGGTACTACCGGAAGGTATTCCGCATGGAAGTCCAGATAAGTCTGTAGTGGATCAAGATCAGCAAACAGCTCAGGATAAAAAACCTTGGCAAAATACTGAACCATCGCACTGTCGGCGATTGTTCTGGAGGCTCCCTGATAGACACCAAAAAGCTGGCCGTCCTTGATCGCATCCAGCTCACTCCAGCCAGCCCGTTGACTGAAGCCCTGCAGTCGACGTTCAGCCTCAGCCTGATCTATGCCAACGCCCAGCACCATGGCTTCCAGGTTTTTAGTTAACTCAGTTTCACGTCCGGAGATAATAATCACCTCAGGATTAGACACCAGTACCTGTTCCGGATTCATAGGACCCCACCATTCAACAAAGGGGGTGGCAATATTGTCACCTCCGGCCAGGTTGATCACGGAACCCCACATATTTTTGCCATAGGTAAAGCTGTATTCAGCGGGTCCCTTGTTGCCAAACTCAACATAGACTCTTGGCTTGGCCTGATCCGATGCAGCGATGCGCTGAGCAACCTCTTCAACATTGGCCTGATATTCATCCGCAATTTGCTGAGCACGCGCTTCCTGACCAGTGATCTGTCCCAAAATCAACGTACTTTGCAAATGGCGGTCCAAGGTCTGAGCATTATAATCGACCACAACAACAGGAATTCCGGCGGCCTCTATACGGTCCACATCAGGCCCTAATGCTTTGAATTGCCAATCAGCCAGAACAGCCAGAACAGCCAGATCTGGATTCAGCGACAACAGTTTTTCCAGCGAAAAAGTCCCGGCTTCGACTTCGCCGACATCCGGGATATCATTCAACTGCGGCAGTTGGCTACTGTAGAGCTCCCAACTGGCTGGCGTCCAAACTGTCCAGACATCTTTGGAAAATCCAACCACCTTGTCAAAGGCCTCTACACCACCAATCGCCATATAGTCGGTGTAGTAAAACCCGAGAAAAACCCGTTCCAACGGCATCTGCACGGTGACTTCGCGCCCAAGTATGTCCTTAATCACCTTCGTTTCAGCATGGGATGACAGGGAAACCAGCACCAGACTTAAACCCACACACGCAAGATAAATACTACGTTTGAGACTACGTACTATCTTATGACACATCATCAACTCCATAGACAAAGAAATAAGCGCGCATTATTAATAATAATGATTATTATTGTCAATAATTAAGCTTACATGTCTATGGGTTATTCTGACTAGGCCTTATGATAGATCGCCGCACCCGTAGCCTTGAACTCAGCTGATTTTTCCTGCATACCTTGCTGTGCATGATTCTGCATCGCCGCAATCTGGGCCGCATCCAGATCCCGCACTTCCTGAGAGATCTTCATCGAACAGAATTTCGGCCCGCACATAGAGCAGAAATGCGCCACCTTGGCAGAATCCTTCGGCAGAGTTTCATCATGGAAGGCGCGAGCGGTATCCGGGTCCAGGCCGATATTGAACTGATCTTCCCAGCGGAATTCGAAACGCGCCTTGGACATGGCGTTGTCGCGAATCTGTGCACCGGGATGACCTTTAGCCAGGTCGGCGGCATGAGCCGCTATTTTGTAAGTAATAATGCCAGTCTTCACATCATCCTTGTTTGGCAGGCCCAAGTGTTCTTTGGGTGTGACATAACAGAGCATGGCACAGCCATACCAGCCAATCATCGCCGCACCGATACCGGAGGTGATATGGTCGTAACCAGGCGCTATATCCGTGGTCAGTGGGCCGAGAGTGTAGAAAGGCGCTTCATCACAGACTTCAATCTGCTTGTCCATATTCTCTTTGATCATGTGCATCGGCACGTGCCCAGGGCCTTCTATCATCACCTGCACATCATGCTTCCAGGCAATTTTGGTTAGCTCACCCAGCGTTTCCAGTTCAGCAAACTGGGCTTCATCGTTGGCATCATACACCGAGCCAGGGCGCAAACCGTCACCCAGAGAGAAGGCCACATCATAGGCTTTGCAGATTTCACAGATCTCTTCAAAATGGGTATACAGGAAGTTTTCCTGATGATGCGCCAGACACCACTTCGCCAGGATAGAGCCGCCCCGTGAAACAATGCCAGTCATGCGTTTGGCCGTCATCGGCACGTAGCGCAACAACACACCGGCATGAATGGTGAAATAATCGACGCCCTGCTCAGCCTGCTCAATCAGCGTGTCACGGAACACCTCCCAGTTGAGGTCTTCAGCCACTCCATTTACTTTTTCCAGTGCCTGATAAATGGGTACCGTACCGATGGGCACAGGTGAGTTGCGCAGGATCCATTCACGGGTTTCATGAATGTTCTTGCCGGTAGACAGATCCATGATGGTATCGGCACCCCAGCGGGTTCCCCAGGTCATTTTCTCCACTTCATCTTCAATGGACGAGGTCAGTGCGGAGTTACCGATATTGCCGTTGATCTTGACCAGAAAATTCCGGCCGATAATCATCGGTTCCAGTTCAGGGTGGTTAATATTGCAGGGAATAATGGCGCGCCCAGCCGCCACTTCAGTGCGGACAAACTCGGGGGTAATCTCATCCGGCAGTTTGGCACCAAACGCCTGCCCCGGATGCTGCTGCGCCAACAGTGGATTATCCGCATGCTGTTTCGCCAGCTTCATATTCTCACGGATGGCGATAAACTCCATTTCCGGGGTAATAATCCCCTGACGCGCATAATGCAGCTGGGTCACATTCTGCCCGGCTTTAGCACGACGTGGTTTGCGCGGAAGATCAAAGCGCAGCGTATCCAGACGCAGATCGGCCGCTCGGCCCCGGCCATATTCAGAGGACAGGTCATCCAGCAATTCAGTATCGTTACGCTCGGTTATCCAGGCCTCACGCAGAGCAGGCAAGCCCTTGCGCACATCGATGCTGGCATCGGGATCGGTATACAAGCCAGAGGTATCGTAGACATACAAAGGCGCATTGGATTCTGGCCCGGCGGCTGTCGGTGTATCGGCCAGGCTGATTTCACGCATCGGCACACGGATGTCCGGGCGGCTGCCCTCTATGTAGACTTTGCGTGAGTTAGGAAAAGGTTGTACAGATTGCGCATCAACCTGTGCAGTCTGACTTAAGTGAGCGTTATGTTGATTCATCGTCTTGGTCCTTTATTATAGTGTGCTCATTCAATGAATGAGCCGTAGTGAGGCGAGTTAGTCTGGATTAATGCCATAACTGGTAAAAATGCTGCACCGGCCCCTGTCCCTGACCGACACTTAACTGGCTGGATGCCGCAATGGTGCCACTGAGCCATTGCTTGGCCTCGGCGACAGCCTCAGGCAGCGTCTTGCCACGGGCTAACAGCGCGGTAATAGCGGATGCCATAGAGCAACCTGTACCATGGGTATTCAATGTAGCGATACGCGGCGCCTGAAAGTGATGTACCTCACCCGCCACAGCCAACAGGTCGTGACAGATCTGACTGTTTTCCAAATGACCGCCTTTTAACAGCACCGCGCCAGCACCCAGTGCTATCAGCGCATCCATGATGGCGTACATGGACTCAATAGAGTCAGGTTCCGGCAAACCGGTCAAAACCGCCGCTTCCGGCAGGTTGGGCGTGATCAGGGATGCCAGTGGAATCAGTTCAGTACGCAGCACCTCAACCGCGGCATTGGCGAGCAAACGATCACCACTTTTGGCGATCATGACCGGATCCAATACCAGCCATTGGGGTTTTATCTGGCGGAGCTGGTCAGCCACACAGTGCACCGTAGCCGCATCCCCCAACATGCCAATTTTGACGGCATCAATCTGGATATCATCAAACACCGCCTGTAGCTGCGCGGTAATAAAAGCAGGTGGTACCGGGTAGACATCACGCACCTCGCAGGTATTCTGAGCGGTCAGCGCACAGATCACCGAAGCGCCGTAAACACCCAGTGCACTAAAGGTCTTCAGATCAGCCTGAATCCCGGCCCCGCCACCGCTGTCGGAACCGGCAATGGTCAGTACATTGGCGATATTAGTGTTCATCAACCAGGCCCTCTGATGCTGAGTTTGCGCTCACCAACGCCAGCCAATCCTGCACGCGTGCTTCCGGATTGGCGGCTGCTGTTATATCACTGACCACGGCAATCAGGTCAGCACCCGCTGCAAACACACCCGGGGCGCGTTCCAGACTGATGCCACCGATAGCGCAAAGCGGTGTGTTACCTATGCGCTGTTTCCACTCTGAAACGCGCGCCAGTCCCTGTGGGTCCCAGGGCATCTGTTTGGTCTGGGTAGGATACACAGGGCCCAGCGCCAGATAATCCGGCTGATAGCTCAGCGCTGTATCCAGCTCAGCATGACTGTGGGTACTGATACCCAAGCGCATACCCGCCTTGCGAATCGCCGCCACATCAGCCTGCTCTATATCCTCTTGCCCCAGGTGCAACCACTCGGCACCCTCTTCCAGCGCAAGCTGCCAGTGATCATTGATCACCAGTGCCGCACCATACTGCCGTGCCAGCTGCAAACTGCGCCGGATCTCGGCACGCAACAACGGCTGATCGGTGTGTTTAATGCGCAACTGTGCCAGCTTGATGCCCTGTGGCAGCAAGCGCTCCAGCCAGTCAGATGAATCGAAAATCGGATAAAAACGCTGTGCAGAATTCATAACCAGGCCTTCCCTATCACCGGCGTGGAGGGGGATGCCATATCCCGAGGCTCCATAGGACCTGCACGGAAACCCGCCGCACCCGCCTCAACGGCAAGCGCAAAGGCTTTCGCCATAGCCACAGGATCACCTGCTTTGGCCACCGCGGTGTTCAGCAGCACAGCATCATAGCCAAGCTCCATCGCCCGAGCCGCATGTGAGGGCAGGCCCAGCCCGGCGTCGACCACCAAGGGAATATCCGGAAAATAGTTACGCAGAGTGCGCAGGCCATACTCATTATTCAGTCCCAGGCCGGAACCGATCGGTGAGCCCCAGGGCATCAACACCCGGCAGCCCGCTTCGACCAGTCGATCCGCCAGCACCAGATCATCAGTGGTGTAGGGAAATACCTCAAAGCCATCCTCGGCCAGAATACGTGCCGCTTCCACCAGCCCGAAGGGATCGGGTTGAAGGGTATCGGCATGACCGATGACTTCCAGTTTTATCCAGGGGGTATCGAACAGCTCCCGCGCCATATGCGCCGTTGTGACCGCTTCTTTGACCGAGTAACAACCGGCAGTATTGGGCAGGAGTTTTACCTTAAGATCTTTAATCAGCGCCCGAAACGCCTGACCTTCAACACTTTCACGGCGCAAGGATACGGTTGCCACCCCCGCGCCAGATACCGCAAAAGCCTCAGCCATTATAGCTGGCGAGGGATAAAGCGCGGTGCCAAGCATCAACCCGCTGGCCAGTTCAGTACCATAAAATGACTTCATACTAGCCTCCCTGCATCGGTGCAACGACTTCAACACGATCACCATCCTGCAACGGGGTGCTGGCACGCAAGGAACGTGGCACAAAGTCACCATTCAGTGCGGTAGCTACGGCGTTTTCATCCACCTGGCACTCAAGCAACAATTCAGACAGGTAACGGGTTTGGGTTTCACGGGCTTCGCCGTTATAGAGAAGATTCATAAAACGCCTCCGGCTGTTTATTCAGCAACAACAGATCGGCGGTCAAGCGTGCCAAAGCTGGCGACAGCAGATAGCCATGGCGATACAGCCCATTGATATAAATAATGTTATCGATACGGCGAATACGCGGCAGGTTATCGGCAAAGGCCGGGCGCACATCCACGCCGGTTTCAATAATTTCTGCCTCCGCAAAGGCCGGATGCAGGGCATAGGCCGCTGACAGCAGCTCCAGCACTGAGCGCACCGTCAGTCGATGACCTTCAGCCGTTTCCAGCATGGTAGCGCCGAGCATATAAATGCCATCACCACGCGGGACGATATACAGCGGCATGCGCGGGTGAATAAAGCGCACCGGCCGTTGAATATTCAAACCGGGACAGTGCAGCACCAGCATTTCACCTTTAACGCCACGCATATCCGGCAACTGATCCTGTGCAGCCATGCCGCGGCAGTCAATAATCACACTACCGGCTTCCGGCTCACCCGCTTCAATCGGCACACCGGCATCGGTAAGGTTTTGCGCCAGCTTCAGCAGGGCTTCACGCGGGTCCAGATGGGCCTCACCACTGAAATGCAGAGCCTGGCGTATATGACCACCCAGATCCGGCTCCAGCTCGGCAACCTCGGCTTCATTCAGCAAGGCAAAATCACGGGTGCGATTACCGAAGCGGACTAACTCGTTACGATCACGGGTTGTGCTCAACACCAGCGATCCCTTACGGGTGACGACACCGGTATGCTCACTCCACCAGTCAATCGCCTCAGCGCCAAACCTGATCACCGGTTCTTCCGCGCTTTCACGCTCGCAAAAGGGAGCCAACATGCCACCCGCCCACCAGGAGCAGGCGTGTGGGCCAGGTTGTGGCTGTTTATCAAACACGCGAATAGCTGCACCACGCGACAGGAGTTCATTGGCAACACAAAGGCCAGCGACACCCGCACCGAGGATAGAAATTACCGACATGACCACCCCCGAATAACAGGGTGTAGAGAAAACAAATGCAGATCAGACTTTGAATACATCACTCAAACGCTCCAGGTAAAACGGGCGTACGAGCGAACAGAAAAGGGGGAATACAACAGCAAACTACCCGTTCCCTTCGCCGGTATTACCCGTATCAGGTTCGATGGGTTAGTGTTAAAAACACCTCTCAGCCTTTACGGGCACCCCAACGGATTACGAAAATACTAGAGCGTTTTAAGGACTAAGTAAAGCTCTGTGCTGGGATGAGCAGCGACCTACCCCTACCTTATAAACGCCACTGCAGTTGTTTTTTCTAGCCCATACCGGGCGCTGGCTACACCGCCTTAACAAGTACACAATGAAAGCCATTGGGATCGCAATTTCCTAGAAACTCGTACATTTCCACTTCTGAATGAAGCTCAGTTCCGTGAATATTTGCTGCTTGCAAACGCTCCACCCACTGCTGCAAGTTAACGCCCCGCCCCACCAGATGACCGAGATGAAGCTCTAAACAGGTCGTCTGTGCGTGTTTCACCAGGTTGAGGTATACCGGGTCGTTCAGCAACTCAAACTCATACCCCTCGATATCAGTTTTGATAAAATCAAATAGGCCGTCGGCCCGCTCGTCAATACAGCGCGCTCGTAGCGGAACCGTCATGTAATCTACGAGCATTTTGGCTTCATCACCATCACCGGGCGTCGCATTCGAGGCAAGGACAGCAAAAGGAACGACATCGACCCGCTCGACAACGCCGTTCACTAGGCAATTGAACAATCCGATCACAACATTGAGTATCGACGGCTCATAGGAAACGACCTGTGCGTCTGAAGCCCGCCTAGCATAGAAGCATGTCCATACCAGTTGATGGCCACCAAGATCGAGGAATCGCCGGCAGTTCTGGAACAAGCCACGCTTATCTTCGAGCAGAAAATCGAAAGCGCTTATTGCCGTCTCAGTGCCATACCATTCGCGTGACTGATTGTTCACGATGGCAACAAATATTTGCTCCTGAGCCGTTAAATCGATGCATCTAACATAGGGGTGATCAAGAAATTCGTGGCTGGCAGACAGCTTTCCACTCAAGGTTTGCTGCAACAGGTCACGCAACTCCACAGCGGCCCCGTTCCAATCACCTGCCTTGGCGGAGGCAAGAGCACTAGCAGTAAATTCAAACCTCTGAGACTCGACTATCAAGTCGTGAGCCTTCAAGGCACCCTCAAGTTTCCGCAGATACGCAGCATAATTGCTATCGAAGCTCATTACCCAACCCTCTCATCAAGTCTCGCCGCATCAGGATCACGGCTTCGGCATACGCATTGTTCAACCAAGTTAGCCTAATGGCACGCTACAAGCATTAACAATATTATCTTTTTATTGCAGCAAGGCAGCGTCGATGGCTATCCACTCATCGGCACTCTTGATCAACGACTGCGCGGTTAATCCGGGGACACTAAACAGATGACTGCGGACCTGATAGCGGTCACGTAGTGTGTGCAACAACAGATCAAAATCACCGTCACCGGATAATAAAATCACCTGATCCACCTCCTCGGCGCAGAGTAAGGCATCGATAGCAATCCCGACATCCCAATCCCCCTTCGCCGAGCCGTCACCGCGCTGGATATAGGGTTTGAGTTTCACTTCAAAACCTATATGGCGCAGCGCCTCCTGAAACTTTTGCTGCTGCGGATCTTCGCGATCTATCGCGTAGGCCGTTGCGGCGACGATCTCTCCCAGCTCACTGGCCTGCTGCCAAAAGGCACGGTAATTAAACTGCCGTCCAAACACCTGGCGGGTGGTGTAATAGATATTTTGAACATCGGCAAAAATGGCTATGCGGGTCAAAGGAGCCTCTCTGGGTTTGGTTGGGTACATGCGGTCACTTTGGCTACTTTAGGCTTCCAGATAATATCATTTCTCCGACTCACTCGATGAAGTCGTGGGTGCAGATATTCGCGAAAAAACCGGCATGAGTAGCGCAAACAGCTCGGCTTGCGAAGAGATCTGGCACTTGGCATACAGTTGCTTTCTAAACACTTTCACCGTTTCTGGACTAATACCCAGATTCAAGCTGATGGAAATGGAAGAATGGCCTTGTAATATAAACATGGCCACTTCGGCCTGCCTTGCTGTCAAACTGATGGCTTGCTCAACCCGTAGCGTATCGATCAACCGACTCACCAGCGGTTTTGCATTCTTTGGCTGAGGCTGATCCGGCTGATAGTCTCGCCAATGCTCCTCCATCAGGGTACAGATCACTGACTCATACTGCCGTAACCGCTCCCTTTCCTGCTTTGAAAACAGCTGACCACTGGATCGATCCTTGCCAAAACAGGCGGTCACTGTCAGGTCACGATTCAAGTCAGCAAACGCCGCCACCTCATCAATCAGCGTGGTTTTCTGATAATACACATTGAAATAGCTGGTGCGCTTGAACTGATCTGGCGCTATATCAAACAAGCGGTGCAAGCCTGTTTTCAACCCATTCCGATGAGCATGATAAAACGGATCCAGCAAATACGCGGCATTCAGGTAATCAGAATCCATATAGGTATACACCACTGGGTCAGTGTATTGGCGATACAGAACCACCGGATTGGTATCCCGATAATAGGCAATGATAATCAGGTTATCAAAGCTGGCCAGGTTGCGTACGAAGTGCGCAAATGCTTCACAAAAACCAGGACGATGCAGGGTTTTGATGACATGCGCCAAGGACTTATCACGCAGTCGAAGGTTGTTTCTTGGCTGTGACAACAGATACCCCTCTAGGGTTATATACCCCCTAAAACCGATAAATTATATTTTAGCTTACAAGTAAGTGGTACTTGCCAAGTCAGTCAGCATACCAAACAGCGGCTTGACTGAACACTGCAAGACCCACGCACGATTTGAGAGGATGCGTCCCATGCAAGCCAAGCACACTGCAATTTCAATTGAGAAAGTTGTCAAAAATTTTGGCGCGTTTACTGCTCTGAAACAGGTTTCACTGCAAATCCAGAATGGTGAGTTCTTCACCCTGCTGGGTCCGTCCGGCTGCGGTAAGACCACCTTACTCAGGTTGATTGCCGGCTTTGAAAGCACGTCTCAAGGGAAAATATTTTTGTTTGGCGATGAAATCGAAAACCTGCCAGCCAACAAACGTCCCATCAATACTGTTTTTCAACACTATGCTCTGTTTCCGCACATGGACATTCGCGACAACATCAAATTTGGCATGCGCATGCTGAAGTTTTCCAAGCAAGACATGGATCATCGTGCCGATGAAATGCTGGAACTGGTGCAGTTAAGCCACTTCAGTCAACGCAAACCCCATGAACTATCGGGTGGCCAGCAACAGCGTGTGGCACTGGCACGAGCACTGGCACCTCGCCCAAAAGTGCTGCTGCTGGACGAACCCCTTTCCGCACTGGATTTGAAACTGCGTCAGTCCATGCGAGCAGAGCTTAAACAAATTCAGCAGGAAACCGGCATTACCTTTGTGTTTGTCACCCATGACCAGGAAGAAGCCCTGGCCATGTCCGATCGCATAGCCGTGATGTCAGCAGGTGAAGTACAGCAAGTCGGTACGCCCAAGGCTATTTACGACCAACCGGCAAACAGTTTTGTCGCTGACTTCATTGGTGAAACCAATCTATTGAATGCGACAGTGGAGCAGACCGACCAAGAAACCATGACCTGTCGTCTGGATAATCAGGTACGCATCCAGTTTCCAAACTCAGTTGCTGGTGATCAGTCCCAGCAGATCAAACTCAGTATTCGACCAGAGCGCCTCAGTTTTTCCGCGCCAGATAAGGCCTTAATGACCGGCCATATCTGCCAGAAAACCTACATGGGTACAGACACCCAATTTGTAGTGGATGTCGGGCGGGGTCTATTGGTTAAAGTCAGGGCGCAGAACAACCTCGTCAGCACAGATGAACTCCATCAGGGGCATCAGGTTGGCATTAATATCGACGCGGCTTTTGCCAGAGTACTGGTGAACTGATATGGATAAAAGTCTCCCTAAAACGTCAGCCCTGTTAGCGCCAGCGATCACCCTTATATTCGTTTTTCTGGCCATCCCGATTTTGACGCTGATGACCTACTCATTTCTGCAGCCAGGAACCTACGGTGGGATCGAGTGGATCTTTAGCCTGGATGCGTATGTTCAGCTGTTTTTTGAAGAAGATTTTCTCACCGAAGAATGGGTATTCAACTCCGATTATCTGGTGATCATTCTCACCTCGATTATGCTCGCACTCATCGCCACACTCTGCTGCCTGATACTGGGACTACCTACCGCCTACTTTATTGCAACCCGCCCGCCCAGCACGCGGATGCTTTGGCTAATGGCGGTAATCGTTCCCTACTGCGTAAATCTGCTAATCCGTACCATCTCAATGCTGTTCATCATCCGTGACCAGGGACCGATAAACAGTTTCCTGATCTGGACCGGCTTGATTGATGCCCCCCTTCAGATTGCCTATACCAATTTTGCGGTAACACTGGGGCTGTTCTATTCCTATCTACCCTTTATGATCTTGCCGATCTATGTTGCCGTTGAGCGCTTCAACTTCTCACTGCTGACAGCGGCCAATGATTTATACGCCAGCAAATGGGCGTCCTGGCGGTATGTGCTGCTCCCCAACCTCAAGCCCGGCATCATCGCTGGCTGCCTACTCGTTTTCATCCCTTCACTGGGGGCCTTCATTGCTCCAGACCTGCTCGGTGGCGGAAAACAATTGATGATCGGCAACTTGATTGCACTGCAATTTCAGGGTTCGCGTAATTGGCCCTTTGGGGCCGCGCTGGGCATGGTGCTGATGGTAATGATCTTTATCGTGTTAATTGTGTTTTCAAAACGTAATAGCCAGGAGGCGAGATCATGAAGCACACAGACCTCAAACGCTATCCTGGTTTTCGGCTGATTACCTGGGTCTGCTTGACCGTACTCTATGCACCGATGCTTGTCTTAGCGGTCTACTCATTCAACTCAGTCAGATCGATTACACACTGGAGTGGCTTCACTTTTGACTGGTACCTTAAGGTTTTTCAAAACCCTTCCATTCAGAAAGCCACGCTTAATTCGCTGACCATTGCCAGCACCGCAGCCTTTACTGCAACACTGGTTGCGCTGCTCGCCGCACTGGCTTTAGTCATGGGAAAGCCCTTTAGAGGTCGGACCGCGACACTGACGTTTATCAATTTCCCGATCATGGTGCCCGAAATCATTGTCGGCATTGCCAGCCTGCTGTTCTTTATTGCGATCAACTTTCAACTCGGCATGCAGAGCATCCTGATTGCCCATACCGTTTTCTGCATCCCTTTTGCCTTTTTACCCATCTATTCAAGGGTGAAAAGTATTGAGCGCTATTACAGTGAAGCCGCCCAGGACCTGTATGCCAGCCAACTGGCCTGCTTTCGACTGGTTATTTTTCCGATGATCTTACCCGGCATAGTGTCAGGATTTTTACTCGCATTTATCGTTTCACTGGATGACTTCATCATCACCAACATGGTCGCAGGACCTGGCTCAACCACCCTGCCACTAACTATATACAGCATGGTCAGGGTCGGTTTCACGCCTGAAATCAACGCACTATCAACCCTGTTGCTGCTGGTGTCGATTATCCTCGTCAGCCTTGTGTACCTGATCAACCGACGCTCCACACCCAAAACATGAACCTAAAATCTTGTTAAACCTGGAGAATAACCATGAAAGCCTTTACCCAAAAAGCAGCCGTATCAGCGGCAACACTACTACTGTCATCCTCCCTCTATGCCGCAGGTGAACTGAAGCTATACAACTGGTCAGACTATATGCCGCAAGAGCTGATTGATAAGTTCAGCAGCAGCTATGATGTGACCGTTATTCAGGACTCCTACGACAGCAATGAAACACTGCTGGCACGCCTGAAATCCGGCGTTACTGGCTATGATGTCGCCGTACCCGGTGACTATATGGTAGCCATCATGATTGAAGAGGGTCTGCTGGATAAAGTCCAACCCCATGCCTTAGAAAACTTCAAACACATCAAAGAAGAACTGGTTGACGTCTACTTTGATCCTGGCCGTGAGTACTCTATCCCGTATCAATTCGGCACCACCTCTTTTATGGTCGACACCAACGCCTATTCGGGGGATATAGATACTCTGGCGATACTGTTTGACACCCCTGATGAGCTAAAGGGTAAGGTCAACATGTTCCGTGACGTCAATGACGTTATCAATGCCGCGCTTCGCTATAAAGGCTTTGAAACCTGCAACAGTAACAGAGCTGAACTGGCTGAGGTCAATGACCTGTTATTAAAAGCAAAAAATGACTGGTTGAGCATCACCTCTGATGGCGCCCGTGAAATGGTGGTTTCTGGAGATGCGGCCGTCACTATGATCTGGAATGGCATGGGGCTGCGCGGCCGTCTTGAGAAGCCATCACTGCAGTACGCTTACCCTAAAGAAGGCATGACTGCCTGGGCTGACAACCTGGTTGTCCTGAAAGGCGCTGAGAACCGTGACAACGCGCTGCTGTTCATGAACTTCCTGCTAGAACCGGAAAACGCCGCCGCGCTGACCAATTTTGCGGGCTATACCGCTGGGGTAAATAACACCGCGCCCTTCCTGATGGATGAACTGAAGAATGCACCGGAACTCAACCCACCAGCCGATGCACCGACAGCTGAGTTCGTTCCCCCCTGCTCACCCGACGTTGTCGCTCTTTATGATCGCATCTGGACCAATCTACTGAAGTAATTGACCAGCCCTGGTGCTATCACCAGGGCAGACTACGTTAAGGAAACCTAAGTGAAAGTTCTAACCTATCAGGATACATCGGCTTTCTGTGACAAGGAAAAAAACCTGTGTACTATAGAATCGACCTGCGCAGCGGCCGCCATACTCGGCGTTCAGACTGTTGTATTCCCGGAGCTGTTTCTCACTGGATATCAGGTGGGTAACCAGGCAGCACTCCTGGCAGAGCCGATCAACGGTCCATCAGTAGAGCAACTGCGCCGAATAGCACGCAACCACAAGGTTGCTTTAATCTGTGGCCTGATTGAAGTCAGTGAGGGAAACCTTTTTAATGCGGCTGTGGCCATCAATGCCGATGGGCAAACGATTGCACATCACCGCAAAGTATTTCTGTTCGGTGATACCGAAAAACAGCTATTTCAGCCTGGAACGGCGTTTACATCCTTTGAGCTCAATGGCATCACCTGTGGGCTATCGATTTGTTATGACATTGAGTTCCCGGAAACTGCGCGTTGCTTTGCAAATCAGCAGGTAAAGATTCTGTTCAACCCCACCGCCAACATGATGCCTTACCTGGCCGTACCCCGAACCCTGGCACGTGCCAGAGCACTGGAGAACAATATGGTAGTGGTGTATGCCAACCTGTGTGGGCATGAAGGTAATACCGAATACACCGGTCTCAGTGCCATTATTGGCCCCGACGGTGAAGATCTGATCCGCGCTGGGAAAGATCCGGCCATACTAATGACCGATCTTTCCCCAGCATTACACCGCGGCCTGTCAACCCAGCTACAGGACCTGGCACTGAGTTCAATAAGCCGCTCGTGGTCCTAATGTATACCCAGCACAACAGGAGAGACACAACTCAGGGAACATCAAAACAGTTTCCATAACTGAAACAGCAGCCCCGCTGTAAAAGCCCCGATCAAGGATAACGCGACATACAAGGCAAAAATACGCGGTTTAACTAGCACCCAAACAGCAATGGCGGCTGGCAGTGACGTCACACCGCCAGCAATCAGAAAGGCCATGCCCGCCCCAGCCTGCATACCCTGCTCCATCAAGGTTGCAATCAATGGCAAAGCGGCATAGCCATTAAAATAGGCCGGCACACCTAATAGCGTTGCCAGTACTATAGGGCTGAGGCCCTCACCGCCAAGCGTTTGGACAATACGTTCGGCTGGAATATACGCCAGCATCAGGCTTTCCAGCAAGAAGGCAAGCGCCAGCCATTTCAGCAAGAATAATGCCGTACGGACACCCTCGCGGCGCAACCGAGCCAGTCGTTCAGGCTCATGCCAGAAACGCCATACGGGTGCTTGTGGCGAACGCACTCTAGCTCCACCACAACCACCATTACCAACGCCTTCACGTAATGGTGCACTCAACCCATTTACCTTCACCAACAAATGCACCACGCTCCCTCCAAACAGCCCCAATCCTATAGCAACCAAGGTTTTAGCCACGGCAAACTCAAAGCCGATAATACCTGTCGTCAATGCGAACATGGCAGGATCCATCAACGGAGACGCCAGCCAGAAGGCCATCACGGGTGCCAAGGGAACACCCATTACTAACAGGGCCGCTATCAGCGGAATAACCCCGCATGAGCAAAAGGGCGAAAGTGCACCAGCCAAAGCCCCCATGATGATCATAGCCGCAGGTGCTCCGACAAATGCACGAGCAATCAACCCATCGGCCCCGGTTGCATTCGCCCATGCCGCTATCAAGACTGACGCCGCTAAAAAAGGCGCCACAGAAGCAAGCTGACGTAACATAAGATCAAGTGACTGACCCGCCTGTCCGGCATCAAGCATCCACAAACCCAGCAGGATCAAAATCACCGCCAACCAGGGCTTTTCTTTACGCCAGATTCCAGACACCCATAACGAAGTGCGACTTGGCACAGAAAGACTTTGCTCTATCATCACCATATCTCCAGTAATGTAGTTATATTTGTGTAAGTTAAACCGCGCTCGACTGCAGCAGAGGTTTAAATACCTCGACAGCACTCCTGCATCAGGTACTCGATTGCCGCCTCCATAGCACTATAATCAGCCACGGTTTGTATTTCGCGCCCCTGACGGTGTTGCAAAATCAGCCCCGCCTGTTTCAAGCTACGCAAATGGTAGGCGAGCGTAGACAAGGGCATATCAAGATGCTCGGCTATTTCGCCCACCAACATACCGTCGTGTCCAGCCCGCACCAGCAAGCGAAACACACTCAGTCGGGCTGGATGCCCTAAGGCCGCGAGCGCACTGGCTGTCGATTCTATATTCATTGTCATGTGATAATTATAACTACATTTCTAGTTTTGTAAATTAATTATTCAGACAGAATTACAGGGACGAAACTGAACACACAAAACCTGGTCATCACCCATCCATCTGTACTAGAGTTTAGAAAACTCTACCCATCTGTTGTGGATATTCACGGATCCAGATAACTGGCAGACATTTCAAGGAGAACCCGCCCATGTCCCGCCTTTTCCAGCTCAATTATATCGATCCTTTTGCACCTGATCAGGAAAATCGGCGCCAGCCATCTGAAGGGCATTTTCCAGAAAACACCCGCCTGCCACACAATTATGCTGACTATACGGTGGATCAAGTACTGCAAATTGATCTTCTAAATGATAAAGATCCACTCATTATTACCGGCTATACCTCATTACTGCGAGTTATCAAACTCATAGCAGGTCTAACAGAGGAGCAGAATCTGCGTTTGCTCATCGGTAACGAGCCTTTCCCTCTCGCCACTGCAGGAATGACACTGGAGCCTATGAGCTTACCGGATGAAATCCATGCTTACTGGACTACTCAGCGCCTCTCTTTACTCCAGTATCCAGATGTTTTTGCTGCGCTATATAAATTGCACATGCGTCAGGTGGACGCTGCCTGTCTGCAGATTCCAGGCCGGATGATGCACGCCAAAGTATTTGTCACTGAAAACGCCGTAACTCTGGGATCATCCAACTATTCAGAAGCTGGATTAAGGCGCAATATCGAAGCTAATATCAGATTTAAGCCCGAAGACGAAGAAGCGCGCTATAAGGAAATAAAAGACTATGCCGAAGCCCTGTTTAGTCTGGCGGGTGACTATCGACAGGAACTGCGTCAATTACTGGAAGCGCTGCTACGCCCATCGGATTGGCAGGACAGTCTAGCGCGAGCCTGCGCTGAATTACTTGAAGGCCACTGGGCAAAACAGTACCTGTCCTATACCGGCATTCACCACAAACAAACCAGTCTCTGGCCAACACAAACGCAAGGTATCGCCCAGGCACTCTGGATTATCGAAAACTTGGGGAGCGTGCTGGTTGCCGATGCCACCGGCTCAGGTAAAACACGAATGGGAGCGGCTTTACAGCGAGCCGTTCATGACAAACTCTGGCGCACTGGCAATACACGTGGGGGTGGCATAGCGCTGATTACGCCACCGGGTGTTTCTGAAAACTGGCAACGCGAGCTTTTACTCTATGGCTTGAGTCATCGACCCATATCTCAGGCGGCGCTCAGCTTTGTAAACCGAGGAGACCTTACAGACCTGACCGCCATGGCAATCCAGCAGGCACAAATTTTATCTGTCGATGAAGCGCATAACTATTTGAACGTTACCAGTAAACGTTCCCAGGCACTGTTGCGTAATCTCGCTGATCACGTACTGCTGTTTACCGCAACACCGATCAACAAAAGTGCGTCAGACTTACTCTGCTTAGTTAATATTCTCGGCGCTGACAATTTTGATCCCCAGATAATACAAGGATTTAACCACTGGCTGCGTATGGATGCCAAGCGTATGCGCCAGGCGCGTGAGGAACATTTACAAGCACTGAAACAGGCAATAGCACGTTTTACCGTACGCAGAACCAAGCGCGAATTTAATCACCTGATTGACCAACAGCCTGACGCCTACCGCAACAAACGTGGTGAGCCATGTCGCTACCCTCAACATAACGCCCTGTCCTATCAGACAGGTGAAACAGAAGTCGCTATCAGCTTGGCTATTCAAATCAGACAACTGGCCGAGCAGCTGAAAGGTGTAGCGTTTATCAGCAAAGCGATTGAGGAAGAAGCTTTCCGATCCCCTGAGGGCGAACCCCTGTCTCCGCAAAAGGTGTTAAATCAGCGCATTCACATGGCCAAACGCAGTGCCATCTACCATGTCATGTCGCACCTGCGCTCATCCCGGGTATCCGCCTGGGCTCATATTGCGGGTTCAGAGTCAGTTAAAGAGCACTTTGGTTTCACTGCTAAAGAAGCTGGTTCGCATAAAGGCATGATCCTTAATCTGAAACAGCGAGATGAGCCACCCAAGGTTTCACTGCCTGAAAGCACGGATACCGTCGACATTCCAGCATGGTTGCTTGATGCAACCGCCTTCTACCAGGCTCGTGACCAAGAGATTGAAACCTATCGGTCCATCTTGCAATTACTCGAACAGATGGATGACAGCCGGGAACTGGCCAAGCTCAAACTTTTGAATACACTGCTGAGTGATGAAGACCAACTTGGTATTCTGGCATTTGACAGACACCCTCTGACATTACATTGGCTGCATAAACTAGCCGCACAACATGGGCTGCTTCAAGGGATCGAGCAATTGGTGGCCACGGGGGACTCCAGCAAAGCGGAACGTAAACACGTCAATCAGCGCCTCGACAATCGACAGCACCTTGATCACAAACTACTGGTCCTCTGCTCCGATGCTATGTCGGAAGGATATAACCTGCAAAATGCCTCAATCGTTGTCCACTTAGACATGCCCTCGGTCGTGCGCCTGGTCGAGCAACGTATCGGGCGTGTGGATCGAATGGATAGCATTTATGCAGCCATCCGTGTTTATTGGCCAGCCGATCATGATGCTTTTGCCTTACATGCAGATGATCTGCTGATAGAACGATTTGAATCCAATGCCATGCTATTAGGATCAAATTTTGACCTGCCCGACAACATGACTAACTCCCGTGTGGATTACAACGAGATTTTCAAGCAAGCCCAGCGTGAAGAAGCCGCCTGGGATGGCATTGAAGATGCTTTTGCCCCTATTAGAGCACTCATTGGAGAAGATGCTCTGTTACAGCCAGACCACTACCGTGCCATCGCCTCAATTGAGGAAACGGGTACACGCATCAGCGCAGTGGAGTCAGATACATCCTGGGGGTTCTTCTGCATATCCGGCACTGAATTCGGCGCACCCAGATGGATACTATTTACTAAAGACTCAGTCGAGCCACTTGTCGATTTGGCAGCTATTACCAGCGTCCTAAACACTAAACTGACTCGTCAGTCTGAATCAGCAGAACTGGACAATGAAGCCGGTTACGCCCAGATCAAAAACTACCTTGCACGCCTGAAACAAATTGAACGCTCACTCTTACCAAGACGCAAGCAGGTAGCCTTACAAGAGATGAATCATATTTTACTTAGTTGGGTGAAAAGCGCTGCACCGCAAGAAGCGAGCTTTCTGGAAAAGCTGATCAATCTACTCAATCCTCAGACGCAGACTCAACGTGCAGTAAACTGGTCCTTACTCGCGGACTACTGGCTGGAACTGATAAGGCCTGTCTGGTACGAACACCTGAATACATTGGGCAGACGTAAAGCGATTCTGCTTTCTGACCTAAGAAATGAACTGATAAAAAATCCGTTGCCCTTTGAACAGGTACATCAACGGTTTTGTGATATACCAACAACCAATCCCATAGATGAGCGCATTGCAGCGTGTATTATTGGTTGTAAATACTGAGCAGCCTATGTGGTAATGGAGGACGCATCGTCTGCTTTGGTATCAGATAAAAGGGAAAACTGTACATAGGTTTTCAGGTCAAACAATGATGCAGAGTCAATTTCACGTGCAGGCAACACTGTTTTGAAATGACGTAACTGCAAACCCTCAGACTCTTCTGTAATTGAGTTTTGTTCATAATAATCAGAGTATTTATGCTGAACAACAAATTTCAATGTGTCTTTGTCTCGGTATCCACTGAGCATGGGAATAATGACAATATTTTCCAAATCGCCATGTAGGAGCCTTGGCTGCTCAACTTTACCTACGTAGACCTTGCGAGATTTCAGGGTAATCAGGACTAAAAACTTCTCTTTCATAGACTCAAACAGCAATTGCTCCATTCCATCTGACTGAGCAAGCTTGGCATACTCAAGCATCTGGGCATCAATGTTGTTGGAAAGTTCTTCCGCCTTACTCATCGCCACCCCGTATGCAAGAGCCGCCCCTGTAAGCAAGGCAAACAGTGTCCCCCAAGCCAGCTTTCCCAGCAAGGGTGCGAAAGCCAGCTCTCGACCCCACAAGGGTATCCGGTAGTCCGAACCAAGCAGGTATGGAAAAAAATCAAAGATCCATGACAAGATATCCAGACTCACCATCAAAACAGCAGTAACTACGGCACCAAGTATAGCGAAGACGAAGCCCCAATAGGCTATGTGTAAATACGAATTCCAGCCGGTTTCACGCTTTTGACGAAAGCGGGATGGTGGATGATGGCGGGTATAAAGAAAACCGATAACCAGGATTACTACGATTATGCTGAAACTCATGACTCACCTTCCGTGGCTATCGAAGCAACTACCCTTTAACTCTGCCGTTTGCTGTCTTCCGGCAACTTGATTTTCTTCAAGTCAGCAAAGTGTTGCCTCATCTCTTCCTGTACAGAAGAGCTATTCAGGTTAAGCGTAATGTTGCCGTCATTGTCCAGAATGATTCTTCGGTCATCATGATCCTGGGCCACAGATTGGTGATCCTTTGCACTCACAAAGAAAAAATCGTTGGCTAAATTAAATAGAACACTTGGTACAGACGCCAAGTGTTTAATTTCATCCGAGAGTTTTTTCATAACACACCTCTGCTAACTCCATTCCATTATTGAGTCTGAGGAAATACCCATAGCTTCGACAGCTATATACGTAAAAGTGATAATAACTAAAAACGTCATGTGGTAATAAATATCGCCCAAAACTCGGATCATTGCAAATAATCAAATCTGAACTCAATGCCCAAACACAGACCACCCCGTGTGTTGCACAAAGCGCTCCAGTGCTCGAGTACCTAAATAACTATTCCCCAGTACATCCAACCCAGGTGACCAGACAGCAATAGAACCCTTACCTGGCGCAATCGCGAGAATGCCGCCACCCACACCACTTTTGCCGGGCAAGCCCACTCGATAGGCAAACTCACCCGAACCATCATAGTGACCACACATCATCATGAGTGAATTGATACGACGCGCGCGTTGGGCGGACACCACCCGAATGCCCGTTGTCTCATCCACGCCATCCGACACCAAAAACAACCCGGCTCTTGCCAATTGCTCGCAACTCATAGCAATCGAGCATTGATGAAAATAGGTACCAAGCACCTTATCCACATCATGGCGCAAGCGTCCAAAGGCCTTCATAAAATGTGCCAGTGAGGCATTGCGGTCACGATGAGCCATCTCAGAAGCCGCCACGGCATGATCAAAGCAAATGCTATTGTCATTGGCGATAAAGCGCACAAAATTCAGAATTTCGGCGAGCGTTTCTTTCGGTTCATGGCCCATCATAATCGCATCGACCACCGCAATGGCACCTGCATTAATAAAGGGATTACGCGGCTTGCCCGATTCATGTTCGAGTTGAACAATCGAGTTAAACGGATCCCCAGACGGCTCACGTCCCACATGGGTCCAGATTCCATCGCCCAGTTTTCCAAGGGCCATAGTGAGCGTAAACACCTTAGAAATACTCTGAATAGAAAATAAGGTATCCGCCTGTCCTGCCGAATACATTTGACCTTCTGGTGTGCACACCGCGATGCCGAATTGGTTCGGATCAACATGTGCTAATTGCGGAATATAATCAGCAACTTTGCCACGATTTTTTTCTGTCGACAGAGCCAACACGAGATCATCTAAACAGTCTTGTATCATGAGGAGAACACTTTGTTTATGTATTGTTGTTATCTATAGGTCTGACTAGTTTAACGCGATTTCAGATTTGATAGCTGCAAAAGACATACACTTAAACAAATGGCGCCAATTACCGTGTCTGGATTTATTAGACCCGCTCAGTGGCAGGTAAAGCCTCTTCTTGATCTGTATACTGGGAGCAGCTATATCGTGCCTATGCACTTCCCAGAGGTGCTAGTTCTGAGTTACTTTAGTTCTGCAAACTATCAGCGCCTGCTACACAGAAATCAGGCCTGCCAGCACATTACACCGGACCTATACTATATTATGAGAGTACCCAAAAGATTACAGCCGCTAGTTGAAGATGGCATGATCGATGAAGTGATCAGCCAGCTAATGAGCGGTAAAGAGGCCGACGTCTATGTCGTACGCTGTGGTAACGACGTGCGCTGTGCCAAAGTGTTTAAGGAAGCCAGTCAGCGCAGTTTCAAGCAAGCAGTGCAGTACCAGGAAGGCCGTAAGGTTCGAAATACCCGCCGGGCACGCGCCATGTCCAAAAAAACCCAGTATGGGCAGAAAGAGCAGGAAAATGCCTGGTTAAACGCCGAAGTGGATGCGCTTTACCAACTGGCCGCCGCCGGTGTGCGGGTACCTCAACCTCATGGGTTTATTGATGGTGTGCTGTTGATGGAGCTGATAACAGATGCCGAAGGCTACGTGGCACCACGCCTTGATGATGTCACTCTGAGCGCTGAAGAAGCGATCACCTGGCACCGACAAGTCATTGAAGAAGTGGTACGCATGCTCTGTGCTGGGCTAGTACACGGCGATCTCTCTGAGTTTAACGTACTGCTGGACGCACAAGGGCCAGTCATTATCGATTTGCCTCAAGCGGTGAATGCGGCTGGCAATAACAGTGCCGGCATGATGCTTGAGCGGGATGTGAACACCATGCGTGCCTACTTCGGACGTTCTGCACCCGAACTGCTGAAAACCGAGTTTGCCCGTGAAATGTGGTCACTCTATGAAGCCGGCGAACTTCAAGCCGACAGCCAGCTCACCGGAACCTATGCCTATAGTGACACCAATGCTGACGTAGGCGAACTGATGGCCGTGATCGATGCCGCCAGCGAAGAAGAAAGTGAGCGCCTGGAACGCATGCGCGCCGAGCATAGTGATGACTAGTTCAACCTCTAAGCCGATCATTGTCATCCAGTACTGCACGCAGTGTCAGTGGCTGTTACGCTCTGCCTGGCTGGCCCAGGAGCTGCTATCGACGTTCAGCGATGACCTCGGCGGTGTCACCCTTCAACCCGCGACAGGTGGCACCTTTATTATCACCTGTGACGACAAACAGATCTGGGAACGTAAAACCGATGGCGGATTCCCCGAAGCCAAGGTGCTCAAACAACGCGTCAGAGATCAAGTCTGGCCAGATCGGGATTTAGGGCATAGTGATCGGCCTGTTGCTTGAGGGTTGTCAATGGCAACTCAAGTACTCAAGCCACTGAGCAAGTCGGGCTAAGTTTCAGCAGATAGCCGACGCCACCTTCATTTACTCAGATTTTTTGGGTGGATTACAGCAACAAAACAACTTGATCGTTTAAAATTGTTGCAATTGACATCACCGAGTGGTATTAGAAATGCAGTTCTGAACAATTTTTTTGGATGTTAGCATAAATCTAAAAAAAAAATCTGCTTTATAACAATTTTCTGGCCGAAGGGGTGTCGATGAGGGCTGAATATGCTGGCTATGCTTATCTGGCCAGTCTGAATACGATAAAAAGCCTGGAACTTGATATAACCTGCCAGGTTGTGTCAGTGCAACGAAAAGAGGTGATCGACAAGGTCATCGCGATACCTGCTGGATTGAAGCCAGCTGAAAGGGTGCTATCACATATTCTGTTTGCACTGAAACACGAAGGTGTAAACATGCAGATCCTGGCCCAGGCCCTGCCGTTGGTAGAAGAGTTGGATCTCCGAAAAGAGTTCGATTCGTCCCCCACGGGTAAATACATCCGTAGCGCCTGCTTTTTATGGGAACACTTTACAGGACAAACTGTTAAACGAACTCAGCCGCTAACCCAAGGCAATTACATCCCGCTGTTCGATCCAGGCAGATACATCACTACTCAAGGCTACAAGGACAAGCGTTGGCGCATAATTTTCAATGGCCTCGGCTCTCTCGATTATTGTATTACTGTCCGTCGTACTGAGCGTCTGGAACAAGCACTGAGCCGTGATGTGCTGCAAAAAGTACGAGCGTTCACAGACTCGCTAGACTCCAACTTACTGAACCGTGCCCTGTCATGGATCTATCTGAGCGAAACCCGAGACTCCTTTGCGATCGAGAACGAGGTGCCCGACTCCAGCAAAATGAATCGTTTCATCAACCTGCTTCGCCGAGCCCACGAGACCCGCATTATTGATGAGGGCTACCTTGTTTATCTGCAAAATGAAACCATCAACAACCAGTTCGATTCGGCCGCATCATTCCGCACAGAGCAGAACTATCTCAGTAATGGTATGGGGGCTATTGGTGTAACCTATGTCCCACCGGAACCCGATCTATGCAGAAAGTTGATGAAGGAATGGCTGGCACTGGTTAACGATATGCCGAGCGACGTTAACCCCCTGGTTCTTGGCGCTATTCTTTCCTTTGGTTTCGTCTTCATACACCCCTTCATGGATGGTAATGGAAGACTCTCACGCTTCATGTTTCACCATGTTTTATGCCAGCAAGGCCGTCTTTCCAACGGACTCATTCTCCCTGTTTCAGCGGTCCTGCACGACAAAGAGCGCGATTACCTGGACGCCCTGAGCACATATTCTGCGAAAACGCGCATGTTCTGGGACGTCACTTACATCGACATCGACAATATCACTCTTTCATTTCAAGGACACGACGCTATTTACCGCTTCTGGGATGGAACCCTCTGCGCAGAATTGATGGCGGAAGCCAGCGAAGAAGCCATGGAGCAGTACATAAAACGCGAAGTAGCACATCTGAGCCGGTATGACGCATTAAAACGGCGGATAGATCGTGCATTCGACGTCTCCGACAGCACACTATCTAAACTCGTACTATTCTGCCTGGAACAGAACGGAAGGATCTCAAACAAACGTCGTGATCAGTACCGCTATAGCGTACCAAAAGATATATTTGATGCATTGGAAGAGGCCTACTCTGAGCTATTTGATGAGTCTAAAGCTGATTGATTCAGATGTTTTTTGATCTGCAACATTTGAGTCAATTCAGGTCTTCGCCGTCGAGTAAATCAACTGGACAACTAGGCTAGCAGAGCGGGTCATAGCCCTGCAACAAACTCCAAGAACGTGCATAATCACTGATCACTTTCGCTACGGCTTCACCTTCAACAGAAACTAACCCTTGATTGGTTAGAGTCCGACTGAGTAGATCAATCGCCTGCTCGAACTCAACACCTCGCTCTTTCAATCGATACTGATTCACACTATAACCTTGAACCAAATACTCCTTGAGTACTCGGTTAGCCCACTGGCGAAACTGAGTCGCTCGCTTGGAGCTTACCCTGTAGCCTACTGATATAATGGCATCCAAATTAAAGTGCTTGATACGTCGACGCACTTGACGACGTCCCTCCTGCCGAACTACTAAGAATTCCTTAGTAGTTGCTAGTTCGGGTAACTCTGCGTCTTTATAAATGTTTTGAAGGTGCATGAGAATGTTTTCAGGAGTAGTACCAAATAACTCGCCCATCTGAGCCTGACTTAACCAAAGAGTCTCATGATCTAGGGTAACTCGTATCTCTGCTCTGCCGTCATCACTAGTAAAAATTTGGATTTGTTGAGTATTCATATTGATCTCCTTCCTTGGCATTTTAGTTATAGTGAAACTACCAACAAAAGCAGAGATTAGCAAAAACTAAAGTAGTGGTGTTTGAGTGTTCTTTGGTTTACCGGAAGAAAAAGCTAATGGCGCGCCCGGAGGGATTCGAACCCCCGACCAACAGGATCGGAACCTGCTACTCTATCCAGCTGAGCTACGGGCGCATGTTGCAGGGCGCTAATAATACGCACTCAAAACGTTCTTGCCAAGGCATTCTCCTTAAGAACTAGTGCAAGTGCATTTCCGTAGGCAACTTTTGAAGGTATAATCCCCGCCTAATGATGCGGTATTGTCTGCGCATGCCCTGTTATGACTTGTGGTCTAGGGTGACTTCGACGGACATAGACGCCACCCGTTTCTAAAAATGATGAGGTCTTTAACGTGAATAAACTTGCTGCAAAAGCTGCTTCTGCACTCTGCACCCTGGGTCTGAGCATGGCTCTGGCCACTTCTGTCTATGCGGCTGTTGACCGTGATGCCATCATTGAACGCATCAAACCTCACGGCAACATTTGTGTTGAAGGTGACGAAAGCTGTGGTACTGGAGCTCCCGTTGTTGCAGCCTCTTCTGCAGCGGCTCGCTCAGGTGAAGAAGTCTACAACCGTTTCTGTACAGCTTGCCATGCATCCGGCATTCTGGACTCTCCCAAGTTTGGTAGTGGCGCCATGACTGCGCGCGCAGATGAAAAAGGCTTAGATGGACTGCTAGCTACTGCAATCAGCGGTATCAACGCTATGCCACCTAAAGGCACTTGTAACGACTGCGCCGACGAAGAGCTGGAAGCGGCCATTCAATACATGATCGATAATGACTAAACGTTAAGCGTTATCGTAAACAGGCTGCTTCGGCAGCCTGTTTTGTTTCTGGTACGCGCCGACTAAAAGTCATCCAATAGGTTTTTCAGGCTACTGATGGTGGCACGCCCGGCAGCAGCATTTACCTGAGGATCACGTTCCCCTAATCCCTGAACCCTCAGATCGTCTTCGGGTAACTCATCCAGGAATCGGCTTGGCAGACAGTCCATGGTTTCGCCAAACTGGCGACGCTTTTTGGCCAGTGTCATTGTCAGTGTGACCTGCGCACGGGTGATGCCAACGTAGGCCAGCCGCCGCTCTTCTTCAATGGTGTCGGATTCTATGCTGTTACGATGAGGAAGAATTTCTTCTTCCATCCCCATCAGGTAGACATGCGGAAACTCCAGTCCTTTTGAGGCATGCAACGTCATCAGTTGCACCCGGTCAGAATCATCTTCCTCTTCCTGACGATCCAGCATATCCAGCAACAGCAAACGCGCAATGGTTTCTTTAATACCCGCATCTGGATCTTCCTCCTGCAGGCGCTCCAGGGTTGCCTTAAGTGATTCCACTAAAAACCAGACATTCTGCATACGTTTTTCGGCGATGGTATCGCTGGAACTGTTTTCACGTATCCAGCCTTCGTAGTCCATATCCATAATCATGTCGCGAACGGCCTGTATGGGATCGCCGGTTTCACAGCGCTGCAACAATTGCTGCATCCAGGCGCAAAAGCGCTGCAAGCGTGCGCAGGCATTCGCTGGCAGCTGCTGCTCTAATCCCATCTCAAAACAGGCATCAAACAGGCTGATATGACGACTGGAGGCATATTCTCCCAGCTTTTCCAGCGTTGCAGGGCCGATCTCACGTCGTGGCAGATTGATGATGCGTAGAAACGCATTGTCATCACTGCTATTGACCAGCAAGCGCAAGTAGGCCATCAGGTCTTTGATTTCGGCACGGGCAAAGAAGGACGTGCCGCCACTGAGCTTATAGGGCACCTGAAAGCTTTGCAGCTTCATTTCCAGCAGTCTGGATTGGTAGTTTCCCCGGTAGAGTACGGCAAAGTCTTTGAACGGGGTGCGTTCCCTGAGGTGTCGATCTAGTATCTCGGTGGCGATCCGCTCTGACTCAGCCTCTTCATTACGGTTATGCACCACCCTGATGGGGTCGCCATAGCCCTTGTCGCTCCATAGGGTTTTCTCAAACACATGCGGATTATGGTTAATCAATATATTGGCAACTTTCAGAATTCGCCCGGTGGAGCGGTAGTTTTGCTCCAACTTGACCAGACGCAGACCCGGAAAATCCTCTTGAAGCTTGGCCAGGTTCTCAGGACGGGCACCACGCCAGGAGTAGATGGACTGATCATCGTCACCCACTACCGTCAAGGCACTACGCACACCCACCAGTTGCTTAACCAGGCGGTACTGCGACAGGTTGGTATCTTGATACTCATCCACCAGCAGGTAGTGAATGCGGCGCTGCCAACGCTCTAATACTTCCGGGTGCTGACTGAACAAGCGAACGGGGATCAAGATCAGGTCATCAAAGTCCACTGCATTGTAAGCGCGTAAATGACGCTGGTAGGCCTCATAGGCTCGGGCGGCCAGAATTTCGTGTGGCACTCGCGCCTGAGCCAGCGCATCCTGGGGCTCCAGCATGTCATTTTTCCAATTGGAAATCTGATGCTGTACGGCGGCCACCTGATCGGTATCTTCGTCCTGGTGCAACAACAGGTCTTTTAATAGGCCCTTGCTGTCCTGGTCATCAAAAATGGAAAAGCCCGGCTTGTATCCAAGCTGCTTGTATTCCCGCCGGATGATGTTCAAGCCCAGATTATGAAAGGTGGACACGGTCAAACCACGCCCTTCGCCCTTCTCCAGCAGCTGCAGCACGCGCTCTTTCATTTCACGAGCCGCTTTATTGGTAAAGGTGACCGCCGCGATATGCCGTGCTTCGATACCGCACTGCTGCACCAGATAAGCGATTTTGCGCGTAATCACGCTGGTTTTACCGGAGCCAGCCCCTGCCAGTACCAGCAGCGGCCCACCAATATAATGTACAGCTTCAGCTTGTCTGGGATTGAGTTTATTCATGGCAACTAGAGGAACTAAAAAAGAACGATTGTTTGAAAAATATCAGTAACATGCTAATCTCTGTAGCAGCACAATCAGTCATAAGTATGACACGGACTCTATTCAGAGTGCACAGGATATAAACTTTCTAACTGCACCGGCTTTATAAAGGAATCCGACACATGCCGCCAGCTGTTGAGAGGGATGATGCAGCCCCTGAAGTCCAGCTAATACTGGTTGATTCTCACAATCATACCGGTTCTGGCGATCTTTTGTCTGCCTTAATGGCAACATCTGCATCCATCAAATGCTGTCGTAACCTGACTGATGCTGAGCAATCACTCCAGGATAACGTAAAGAATATTCTGCTAATCCCAGTTGATGATACGGTTTATAACACCTTCACTCGCCTGCAAACGCGCGACTTGTTAACCGGTGCGGGGAATCGCCAACACTTCTACAGGACCCTGCAAGATGAACTTGGTTCTCTGCAAACCGGCAGAGGGCTGGCTTTGATGATGCTGGACATTGACAACTTTTCAGCCTTTAACAGTCAATACGGTCATGACATAGGCGACCGCCTGGTCAAGCTGCTTTGTCAAAGGTTGGAGCTCTGTGATAACAAAAACCATCTATCGCGTATCGGCAATGACGAATTCACCCTGATCATCAAGGCCTCAACTGACCAGATACGCAGCGCTACACGCCAGGCCATCGAGCACATTGTTGAATTACTTTTGCCGGCTTATCAGATTGATGAACACGACGTGCACCTACACTGCAGTATCGGTATTGCCGTCGCCCCAGAACAAGGCATGGAATTTGAAACTCTGATCCACTGCGCCAATACGGCGCGCTTGCGGGCAAAACAACTCAGGGGACACAGTTACGCTTTCTATGATCCTCTTCGTGATCTGGATGATAACAACAGAGGCATCCGCCTGGAGCCCGAACTCTGGTATGCACTGCAACGCCAGCAGTTTCGTCTTTTCTATCAACCTCGTATCTGTTTAAACACCCGCCGTATTATCGGTGCAGAAGCACTGATCCGCTGGGAACATCCAGTGCGAGGCATGATTTCCCCGGATGAGTTTATTCCGATCAGTGAAAAGTCTGGCCTGATAGTGCCCATAGGTTACTGGGTAATTGAACAGGTTGGTCAGGACATGAAAGTGCTGAAGCAAGCGGGCTTGCGTGAACATATCGGTGTTAATTTATCTTTCCGGCAGTTTCAGGATGGCTATCTTGCCAGCACGATCGAACGCCTGATCCAGCAACACCAGATAGATACAAGTATGCTGGAATTTGAGCTGACAGAAACGGCTCTATTTCGGGATGAATCCCATGTTGTCAGCTGTATGCGCTCACTAGGCAAGCTGGGGGTGGAATTTTCGCTGGACGATTTTGGCACGGGTTACTCCTCTTTTTCCATGCTGCAAAAATTACCTATTTCCACACTGAAAATTGACAAGAGCTTTGTTAAAGGCATAGGTAAAAGTACCAGTGATGAAGAGATTGTTCGCACTATCATCAGCCTGGCACGTAACCTGAACAAAAAAATTATTGCTGAAGGCGTCGAAACCCTGGAGCAACTTAATTTTCTCAGAGCCCACCACTGTCAGATGGCACAGGGTTACTATTTCAGCCGTCCGGTACCTCTGGTGCAGTTTCTGCAACTGCTTGATAGCCCGTCTGCGTTTGCATCCCTCTGAAGGCAAGCGCTTCAAGCAGATGCGTTTGCCCTATGGTTGGACTGGCTTCCAGATCAGCCAGCGTTCTGGCTATACGTAAAATTCGATGGCATCCGCGTGCCGACAAATGCAGTCGCCGCATCGCCAGTGTCAGCAGTTGAGTAGTCTCGGTATCCAGCGCACAATATTGATCCAATGCACGTCCGCTCAGATAACGATTACTGCACCCCTGACGCTGCTGCTGGCGCTCACGCGCTTGCTCTACACGCTCTCTGACAATAGCGCTGGATTCAGCCACGAATGATGCTTGTAACAAGGCATCCGCCGGTAATGCCGACACCCAAAGCTGCAAATCGATTCGATCCATAAAAGGTCCGGAAATACGCCCCTGATAGCGACGTATCTGATCCGGGCTACAGATACAGCGATCGGTGCCGTCCTGATAGTAGCCACAGGGGCAGGGGTTCATTGCTCCCACCAGTTGAAACGCGGCCGGATATTCAATTTTACTTAGGGCACGAGAAATCAGTATTCGTCCGGTTTCTAGCGGCTCCCGCAACAAATCCAGCACCCGCCGGGGGAACTCGGGCATCTCATCGAGGAACAGTACCCCATGTGTGGCCAGTGATATTTCACCAGGTTTGGGATGATTTGATCCCCCTCCCACTAAGGCCACCGGTGACGCATTGTGGTGAACGGCACGAAAAGGCCGCACACCTTCACTGCAAGGTTGAACCGGCAAACCGACCAGTGAATGAATGGCCGCCACATCCAGTCGTTCTGACAAGGATAATTCAGGCAAAATACCTGGCAGACAAGCGGCCAGCAGGCTTTTACCGCTACCGGGTGGACCGGCAAATAACAGATTAAGCTGCCCTGCAGCCGCCACCTCGAGCGCCCGCCTGGCCTGCAGCTGGCCCTTAATATCCGCCAGGTCCGGGCCCTGCTGTGCCGCTAACACAACAGGCTGTGGCTGATGATACGTGCGCTGCTCCTGCCCTCTTAAATAGGCACACACCTCCAGCAGATGATCCACGGCAATCACAGGAGTGTCTCCCAACAGAGTAGCTTCATCGGCATTGCTACGCGGCAAAATCAATATGCGCCCAGCCTGCCCACAGGCTATGGCAACGGGCAAAGCGCCTCGAATGGAGCGAATACTGCCTGATAAGGCCAACTCGGCAACCACTTCATGTTGATCCAGTGTTTTGCTTTTTAACTGACCAGATGCTTGCAAGATACCCAATGCGATAGCCAGATCATAACGCCCTCCTTCTTTGGGTAGATCAGCTGGCGCCAGGTTGACGGTGATGCGGCGTTGCGGAAAATCAAAGCCTGCATTAATCAGGGCACTGCGTACCCGCTCCTTACTCTCTTTGACCGCCGTTTCTGGCAGACCAACAATCGCAAGGCCGGGCAAACCGCCGGACAAATGCACTTCAACGGTAACGGAGGGTGACTGAATGCCAAGCTGAGCTCGGCTGTGTATAACGGCTAATGACATAGAACCTTCCCTGGCTATATGAAGTTAAGCGGATCCAATACGCCTTGATGGTATCAAAGCCTATCCGGTTCAGGTGTACTCACTTAGGTATTACTTGTCTGCTCTAGTGCAGCCGCTTCCATTGCGGCAACTTGTTTTTCCAGCGCTTCGAGTTTTTCGCGCGTTCTCAGCAGTACAGCTTGCTGTGCATCAAACTCTTCCCGAGTTACCAGATCCAGCCGGCTCAAGGTCTGCTGCAGCATGGATTGTAGCTGCTGCTGAACGGCCTGCTGGCCCGGCAACTCACGGGTAGCATTAATGAAATGGGTAAACTGTTCTGAAAGCCCTTCAGCTATTTTTTGATGAATCATAACCTTGCCGCCTCTGACAATTTTTGGATGCATTTTAAAACTACGACAAGCTTAACGGATCTGGTTTTTTTTAGCATCTTCGAAGCACCAACCATTGGCGCACCAATAAAGTGCATGCCCTATTTTGGCGCACCATAATGGATTACTTGCTCATTGGTGCGACGCAAAAATCAACTCATTATGCGTGTAAAAACCAGTTAATTAGTTGTTTGTTATATAAATTTTATTTTATGGCACGCCTTTCGCAAAGAACCGGTCAAGGCGAGCAGTTGAAACAGCTTTCCGCCGACTCAATTGTTCGATGATTTTGTATCCATGGGGAGACAGACCAATGAAACTGGTTTCAGCAATCATAAAACCGTTCAAGCTGGACGATGTACGCGAATCCTTGTCCGAAATCGGCATTCAGGGCATTACCGTCACTGAAGTTAAAGGTTTCGGTCGCCAGAAAGGCCATACCGAACTCTATCGCGGTGCTGAATATGTGGTGGATTTTCTGCCTAAAGTCAGAATCGACGCCGCCGTATCCGACGATGTGGTTGACCAGGTAGTGGAAGCCATCAGTAAAGCCGCTCAAACCGGCAAGATTGGTGACGGTAAGATTTTTGTGGTGCCACTTGAGCAGGTTATTCGCATCCGTACCGGTGAATCCGGCCACGACGCGCTCTAATCCGAACTCTTGATTACACGCCTGATGGAGGGCTGAACAATGGAAGAACTTCTTCTTACAACGGCAAGTGAGGTCAAGCACCTTGCCTATGCTATCGATACCTTTTACTTTCTGATCTGTGGTGCACTGGTCATGTGGATGGCCGCTGGTTTTGCCATGCTTGAGGCCGGTCTGGTTCGTGCCAAGAACACCACGGAAATACTAACCAAGAACGTCGCACTCTACGCCATCGCCTGTACCATGTACTTGCTGTGTGGTTACTACATCATGTACAGCTCAGATGGCGGTGCTATCTTCCCCAACTTTGGTGGTTTGATTGGTACTGAAAACAGTGTTGCTGAAGTGCTCTCTGGTGATGAAGACGCACCTTACTACTCTATGCGTTCCGATTTCTTCTTCCAGGTCGTGTTCGTTGCAACCTGTATGTCAATTGTGTCCGGTGCCGTTGCTGAGCGTATGAAGCTTTGGGCATTCCTGGCCTTTGCTGTTGTCATGACAGGCTTTATCTACCCAGTCAGCGGTTTCTGGACTTGGGGTGGCGGTTTCCTCAGCGAAGCAGGCTTCTCTGACTATGCAGGTTCCGGCATCGTTCACATGGCGGGCGCTGCTGCAGCCTTGGCAGGTGTTATTGTACTGGGTGCTCGTAAGGGTAAGTATGGTAAAGACGGTCAGATCAACGCCATTCCTGGTGCCAACATGCCGCTGGCAACACTAGGTACCCTTATCCTGTGGCTGGGCTGGTTCGGCTTTAACGGTGGTTCAGAGCTGAAAATGTCTAACATAGACTCTGCCAACAACGTAGCACAGGTGTTCGTGAACACCAATGCGGCAGCGGCGGCTGGTGTCATTGCGGCACTGATCTTTGCACGCCTGTGGTTCAAAAAAGCCGATCTGACCATGGCACTTAACGGCGCACTGGCAGGTCTGGTGGCAATCACAGCCGGACCTCTGACACCTTCTGCTCCTGCGGCTGCGTTTATCGGTGCTATCGGTGGTTTGATCGTTGTTGTCTCAATCATCATGCTCGACAAAATCAAAATTGATGATCCAGTAGGTGCTATCTCTGTTCACGGTGTTGTCGGTATCTGGGGACTGCTGGCAGTTCCTCTGACTAACGGTGATGCAAACTTCGGCTCTCAGATTCTGGGTATCGTCGTTATCTTCGCCTGGGTATTCATTGCCAGTCTGATTGTCTGGGTTATTCTGAAAGCCATCATGGGTATCCGTGTGACTGAAGAAGAAGAATATGCAGGTGTCGATCTGGCTGAATGTGGTATGGAAGCTTATCCTGAGTTTGCTACCTCGAAAAAATAAACCTTGATCCAATCAGAGAAGGGGCCTTTATTGGCCCCTTTCTTTTTTACCGCATAAGCTGTTTTGAAGAACTGAGCCAGTATAGACACGTCAGATATGCTTAGGCTGAAGAATGCAGGTATACTTCGCCTTAACAATTATCACAGGAAAACCACGTCTGCTGTTGCAGCAGATCTTTGAGGAGTGTAACCATGAAGCTGATTACTGCGGTCATCAAGCCGTTTAAACTCGATGATGTACGTGAAGCACTGTCTGAAATAGGCATTCAAGGCGTCACTGTCACTGAGGTTAAAGGCTTTGGACGTCAGAAAGGCCATACCGAACTCTACCGCGGCGCTGAATATGTAGTCGATTTCCTGCCAAAAGTAAAAATTGAAGTGGCTGTAGATGATGACATGACAGACCAGGTCATCGAAGCCATTAGCAAAACGGCCAATACTGGCAAAATAGGTGATGGCAAAATTTTCGTCACACCACTGGAACAGGTTATCCGTATTCGTACCGGTGAAACCGGGCCTGACGCGCTGTAATGTTCAATGAGCCTGTCTGACGCTATTTCAGGCAGGCTCAGCTGGCAAACAAACCGTCAATCTGAAACCGCCTTCACTTAAATTCTCGGCACGTACTTCACCACCCAGACGTCTGACAGCACCGCGTAGAATACTCAAGCCCAGTCCGTAACCCTGTTGGGTTGACCCACCGCGGACAAAAGGTTCAAAAATATCCTTCAACAGACTGGCATCTACACCCGGACCATCATCACTGATAGCCAAACACAGTTGCCTGCCCTGACGATAAGCGGTTAATAATACCTGCCCACCTGCTGGTGTGTACTTCAGTGCATTTTGCAGTGCATTACCCAGTATGCGGTTCAGCAAGACACTGCTCTGTGAAAAAGTCAGTGAGTCAGGTTCTATCCGCAGGCTGATTTGATGATCTGGGTAGAGCAGTGAATAATCCTGACGTATTTGCTCCAGCAGGGGTTTCAGTGGCGCCGGCGACTGCAGCTCCAGGGTCATATCATCCAACCGGGATAGCGACATCAATTCATCAATCAGATGCGCCAACTGGTCGCACTCTCGACTGATCTGACCATGCAGCGCATTAATCTGCTCACCGGATTGCTGTTCCAGAATGCCGGCAGCGACCTGCAACCTTGCCAGGGGAGCCCGTAATTCATGCGACACATCCCTAAGCAGATTTTGACGCGCATTCAATGTTTTTTCCACATAGCCCGCCATGGAATCAAATTCCCTGGCCAACTCACCGATTTCATCGGTTCTGCGACTGAGATATCCCTCAGTACGGCTACTCAGATTTTGCTCATCATAGAGCGAACGGGCAAAATCTCGCAGTCGGTTGACCGGTCGAACCACCAGATAACTGACCAGCAACGCCACCAATGCCGACATAACCAGAATCAACACCATCTGTACCGACAGCAAGAAGCGCAGCATCCGCTCAAGATGTACCGGCTGTTCAGGCAAGGGCATATCTACCCGATAGCGTTTGCCGGTATCCGATTCAATCACAAGGCTTGCTGTTTCAGTAGCTGGAATGGGGTAGCGGAAATCGGAAATGACTTCACCATCCGCCAAGTTTGTAACGCGTAGTGGTATACGACCACGCCCGCCTCTATCTCCACCCCCACGAGATGACTCATGTATACCGATTTCATGGCGTTCGACAATCAGTTGCGCATGCCCTGCGGCTTTCGCTTCAAGCAAATCCTGCCAGTGACGGGTTTCACTCACCCGCAACAAGCCATACACCAACCCACCCATTAGCACGGCACTAATCAGCCAGGTGGCCAGAAATATTTTCCAGTAAAGGTGCTGATGCCATCTCATGCGCTGGTCCTGATAAACTGATAACCCTGTCCACGCACGGTTTTGATCAACTCAGCAGCCGAATCTGATACCTCCGCCAGCTTCTGGCGAACCCGACTGACATGAACATCCAGCGCACGATCATAAAGAGTGAGTTTTCGATGCAACACCTTTTCAGTCAACGATTCTTTACTCACCACTTCACCGGCATGGCTCATCAGGGTGTGCAACACATTAAATTCGGTACTGGTCAGTTCTAGAGGCTGATCCAGCAGGCTCACCTGGCGTGTGGCCGGGTCCAGATAAATGCCAGATAATTCCAAAGCTCGGGAAGCAACAATCGGCGCCTGGCTGCGCCGCAACACCGCACGGATTCTGGCCAGTAGCTCACGCGGATTACAGGGTTTCGGCAGATAATCATCGGCCCCCATCTCCAGGCCCAGAATACGGTCTATATCATCACCACGCCCAGTGAGCATGACCACCGGCACCTGGATGGCTGGACGCAGAGTCTGCAATAGTTCCAAGCCACTTTTTCCCGGCATCATAATATCCAGAATCATCAAATCAGGCGCTTGATTGGCCGATAGCCACTGCTGCGCCGCTTCAGCCGAATGTGCCAGACTGACCTGAAATCCCTCGTGGCTCAAGTAGTTACTCAGTAACTCACAAAGGGACACATCATCATCAACGATCAACAAATGTACGGCTTTATTCATAAGGCACTCCTTTAGGCCTCTATCATAAGACGATTTGATACCAGTGCACGTGCCTTTACGCAACTTTACCTTTACGCAACCCTGCTTTGCACTTACCTGGCGCATACTTAATCCATCGAAAAACGATTAAACCAAGAGGATTTCAACATGAAAACTACCAAACTGGCTCAACTGGGTATTTTAACGCTGGGTCTTGCCATCGGCACTATGGCTCTGGCTCAGAAAGGTCCAGGCCCAGGTGATAGAGAACCTCCTATGCAGCGTTTTGCTGAAACACTGAACCTCAGTGAAGAGCAACGCAGCCAAATGGAAGCGCTCTGGGAAGAAAATCGCGAAGAACGCGAAGCTCAACGGGAAGCCATGCAGGCCAAACACGCCGAGATGCGCGAACGTTTAAGTGCGATTTTAACCCCTGAGCAACTGGAACAGATGGATGAGATGCGCGGCAAAAACCCTCAGGGATTCCGTGGTGACCGACGTGGTGGCTGTGATATGGAGGGACGCCCTGACCGAGGCGAGCGTCGTGAAATGCGCCAGGAACAACGTCAAGAACAGCGTCAGAACAGCAACTCTTGAACACACCAGACAGCAGCCGATGAACGGCTGCTGTCTTAGTTCAGACTGTTCGGGTAAAAATCAGATCCCAGACACCATGGCCAAGATTCTCACCGCGTTTCTGAAATTTCGTGACTGGACGCCACTCCGGCTGAGGCGCATAAATCCCAGTACCCGCCGTATTCTCATAGCCATCGGCCGCTGACATGACTTCCATCATATGTTCGGCATAGGGCTCCCAGTCCGTTGCCATATGAAACTGCCCACCTACTTTCAGTTTTTCACGCAGGCTCTGAGCAAACGCTGGCTGTACTATGCGGCGTTTATTATGACGTTTTTTGGGCCAGGGGTCAGGGAAAAACAACTGCAGTGTATCCAGACTGGCATCGGCTATACAGTGAGATAAGACTTCAATTGCATCATCGCAGAACACCCGGATATTGGTCAGTTTTTCTTCCTCGATACGCCCCAGTAAGCGCCCGACGCCAGGCGGATGCACTTCAATACCAATAAAGTTTTTCTCCGGCATCTGCCGCGCCATCTCAATCAGGGAATCACCCATGCCAAAGCCGATTTCCAGCACTACAGGAGCCTCCCGGCCAAAGCACTCGGCATAGTTCAACAGCCCGTTTGCCAGCTCCAGACCATACGCTGGCCAAAGCTCGCGGAAGTGGCGCTCCTGCCCTTCGGTCATGCGTCCAGCGCGGACAACATAGCTGCGCACGCGCCGGTTAGGCCGTTCTTCAATAAGATCCGTATCTGTTGTCATATCGTGTACCTGTGGGACTTAACCGGACTTATGCGCTAGTGGAGCGCCCGGCATATAAAGAAATAAACAAAAATAGCCAGGCAAAGATCAATGCCACACCCCCAAATGGGGTTATGGTGCCCAGCTGTCCTATCCCACTCAGCGCCATGGCATAGAGGCTACCGCAAAACAGCAACATACCCAGCATGAAGGCTAGAGCACTGGCGCGTAACCAACGGCAACTGGTGCTTTGCTGTAAACACCCGACCGCCAGCAATGCAGCCACATGCCAGAACTGGTACTCCACAGCGGTCTGCCAGGCGGCCAGCATGCGCGGCTCCAGCAGATCTCGTAATGCATGCGCGCCGAAAGCGCCCAGGATTACGGCAAGCATGCCAGTAAAAGCTGCAATCAGGAGAGTAAGCCTAGCTGAGTGAGTCATGATCAGACCTGTATATGCGCCGCTTCTGCGCATCCATACGTCCGCGGCATATAGCGCCATGGACGGCACATATACAGAAAATGCAGGAGCAATTTTCTGTATATGCGCCACTACTGCGGCTTTCAAGAGAAAAGCAGTTACACTCGATCAGGCGACCAGGGTAATGGCTTCTCGGATTTTTTTCATCGCGTTCTTTTCCAACTGACGAATACGCTCAGCAGACACCTGATACTCAGCCGCCAATTCATGCAAGGTAGCTTTTTCATCCGCCAACCAGCGACGATTGAGTATTTCGCGACTACGTTCGTCTAAGTTATCCATCGCTGAAACAAGTTGTTGCTGTGACGTCACTTCCCAGTTTTCGGCTTCCAGACGCATGGCTGGATCAGCCTCTTCGTCTTCCAGATACTGAGAAGGTGACCAGGCGATCTCATCATCGTCATTCACTGGCGCATCGAAAGAGGTATCAGCCGACGCCATACGACCTTCCATCTGACGGACAACCTGCGCATCCACACCCAGATCATTTGCAACCGCTTCTACTTCACTGTTATTCATCCAGTTAATGGATTTTTTCTGTGAACGCAGATTGAAAAACAATTTACGCTGCGCCTTAGTGGTGGCAATTTTAACGATGCGCCAGTTGCGTAAAATAAATTCATGCATCTCAGCCTTGATCCAGTGCACGGCGAAAGACACCAGACGCACACCTACAGAGGGATCAAAGCGTTTTACTGCTTTCATCAAGCCGACGTTGCCTTCTTGAATCAGGTCGCTCAACGGCAGACCGTAACCGGAGTAAGACTTGGCAATATGCACGACAAAGCGCAGATGGGATATAACCAGTTGACGTGCAGCTTCAAGGTCCTGTTGATAAAACAGACGCTCAGCCAATTCTCGCTCTTCTTCGGCATTGAGAATAGGAATAGCACCTACGGTCTGGACATAGGCGTTAACATTACCGCCCGGTGACAGATGTTCAATAACCCGCAAGCTTGTGCCCATGTTAATTATAACCTCTGTTTTTTGCTGAAATTTTCACTACCACTGTGACCTAATTTTACCTGAAAAGTTCAGTTATGTGCCGTCTGAAAAGAGTTCGGACGATGAAAAATAGCGGTCTGACGGCAAAAAAGCAAGCCCGTCAACTTGGCCCTGCCTCAACCTAATCGGACCTATCTGAATAAAATTGATATTTATCATTTTTATCCAAGTGGATATCAACGTAATATTCAAATATGAAAACGATTATCATCTTCATTGTCAATATTATATGAGCATTTAGAATAATGTCTATCATGCCCAGATTTTGTATACAGCTAACACTGCTAACCTGCTGCTTGAGCCTGTCAGGCCTGGCTGAGTCGATGCATACAAACAACGCTACTCAAGCAAGACTCCTCCTATCAGGCCCCCCGGCCGTTGTTTCCTTTCCTCTTCTCCACATGATAGAAAGCGGTGTACTTAATGACCTGGCCCAGCACATCGAGTTCCAAGTCTGGACCAACCCCGATCAATTGCGTGCCCTATCACTAAATGGGAATGCTGATTTTATCGCGATGCCGACCAATGTGGCAGCCAATATGTACAACCGTGGTGTACCGTTGCGACTGGTGAATGTCTCTGTATGGGGCATACTCTGGATGGTTTCACGTAATCCTGATATGAAAACACTGGCTGACTTTCAAGGTGAAGAAATTGCAATCCCCTTTCGAGCAGACATGCCAGACATTATGTTCACTTACCTAGCTGAGCAGGCAGGACTGGACCCACACAAGGACTTCACGGTGCGCTACACAGCCACCCCCATGGACGCTATGCAGTTACTTATTATGCGTAGAGTTGACCATGCTCTGTTGGCTGAACCCGCCGTATCCATGGCCTTGCGTAAAACCCGTTCCTTCCCACTTTCTGTGGTTGCACCGGACCTTTATCGGAGTGTTGATATGCAACAGGAATGGGGACGCTTACTGCAAACCAAGCCATTTGTCCCTCAAGCGGGAATGGTTGTATTGGGAGAGAAAAGAACAGACGGCATTTGGGTGGCTCGGCTAGAGCAAGCCTACGCTGCATCCTATCAATGGTGTATTGCAACCCCACAGGCCTGTGGTGAAATGGCCGCTCGGCATATTGATCTATTAACACCAGAATCGGCTACCGATGCAATTGAAGCCTGGCCGGTTCATTACGCAACAGCCAGCGAGTCTCAGCAGGCACTACAAGATTTTTTACAGCTTCTACTAGAACGTGAACCCGCAACAGTGGGTGGGAAGCTTCCAGATAATGCTTTTTACGGCTTGAAACCCTGATTTCGATGCGCTTTCATCGAGTGATAGCAGCCTCACTGGCTTATTTATGGAGCGGCTGGGGTGCCATAACCAGTTTGTTATTATTCTGTGCATTATGGGAAGGCGTAGGACGATTTTATGGTGATCTGGTGTTACCTGGCCCTATGGCCACAATACAGCAGTTGGTGAGCATGTTTGAAAGCGGCATCGCATGGCCAACACTGGTTATCTCTGCTCGACGTGCGCTATTCGGACTGGGTTTGGCACTATCAATCGGCACATTACTAGGCTTGATTGCTGGCCGTTCAATGACTGTCGCTATGATGGCTCGCCCGCTGGTGACATTGTTGCTAGGCATGCCTCCCATCGCTTGGCTTGTGCTTGCAATGCTGTGGTTTGGCATGGGGGATGCCACACCGATTTTTACTGTTTTTGTGGCCTGTTTCCCGATAGTGTTTGCAGGCGCCATGCAAGGTAGCAAGATGCTGGATAACAAACTAAAGGATGTTGCGTACGTCTACCGCCTACCTGCGCGAATGGGGCTGACGGATGTATTCTTACCTCAAATCATGTCCTATCTGTTTCCAGCCTGGATTACCGCACTGGGAACTTCCTGGAAAGTCGTTGTTATGGCCGAATTACTGACTACCGTTGATGGCGTCGGTGCAGCATTAGCCGTATCACGAGCCCAACTCGACACAACCACCTCTCTAGGATGGATTCTAGCAGTATTGGGCCTATTGCTGGCACTGGAGTATCTGGTATTGGAACCAATCAAACGGCGAGTCGAAAACTGGCGTACAGGCATTACTGAATGAGCGTATTACATATCCGTCATCTTTCCCATCGTTACGGCATTACAGAAGCCTTAACTAATGTGAATCTAGACCTGCATGCTAGCGAAACACTCGCATTAGTCGGGCCGTCAGGGTGCGGCAAATCGACTTTACTACATCTAGTATCTGGATTACTCACACCGTCGGAAGGAATAATCCATTCGGAATTTAGAGGCCCGGCCTGTGTGTTTCAAGAGCCACGCCTAATGCCCTGGAAAACAGGGTTGGACAATATAGCGCTGGGATTGAAGGCACTGGGGGTTGCTGGAACCGCCCGGCGGAAACGCGCAGCAGATCTTGGTCAACGCATGGGCTTATCCCTTCGAGATATGGACAAATATCCCCACGCGCTATCCGGCGGCATGCAAAGCCGGGTTTCGCTGGCCCGTGCACTGGTGATCAATCCTGATCTGCTATTGCTGGATGAGCCCTTCACTGCGCTTGATATAGGGCTTAAAGAAGCACTCTATGCTGCGCTTGATCTGCAGATTGCCCAACAAGGTACGGCTGTCCTGCTAATTACCCATGACCTAATAGAAGCCGTACGTCTAGCCGACCGTATCGTAATGATGGTACCCAAACCAGGACGAATTTTATATGAGTTTCCACTGATGCACCCACACCACCAGCGCGATAGTGCCTGGGTATATCACACCATGGCAAAACTAATGCAGGTAGACGCCATACGTATCGGCTTCGGGTTGTCGGATGACACCTTGTCACCGTTCAATAGTCACCAACCGATTCAGGGATGCTCAGTGTGAACGTCTTTTCATTTACATCGAAACTCGAACACATACCCATATTGATGTGTGGTTTTCGACCTTTTTTCCTGCTGACAGCCGCCAGTGTGCCGCCATTGATGGCGTTATGGTTACTGAACTGGAACGGGCTGCTATCACTGAATCTTCCAGGAGGGGCGCTGGCGTGGCATGGGCACGAACTGATTTTTGGTTTTGTAACAGCGGCCATTGCTGGATTTGCTCTAACGGCCATTCCTGAATTCACCCGAACTGAGCCGATCAACCGACAGAGCTTGCTGCTTCTAGTGCTGCTGTGGCTACTGGCTCGAGGTCTCTATGCTCTGAGTGGTAGTTGGTCACCCCTTCTGGGGCTTTGGCCTGCCGCCTTAAGCAATCTAGCACTTTGGTTAGGCCTACTATGGCAACTAGGGCCATCGCTTTGGAGAGACCCTCAACGCCAGCACATGAGCTTTGCTCTAATCATGAGCGTACTAGCAGCCTTACAAATCGGTTTTTTTATAGCCGTTATGTTGCAACAAGATCCTTTGATCTGGTTAAGAATGGCAACTGGTGTCGTCATGATGTTGATCATCGTGGCCACCAGCAGAGTCTCCATGGCCGTGGTTAACCACTTGATCGAGCAGGGTAAACCCGGTGAGTTCGACAGTAGCAATCAGGATATTGGCTATCTTGCCCGACCACCACGCCGCAATTTGGCAATCTTTACCATCGGCGTATGTAGCGTAACGGAGTTTGCGTTGGGGCATGACGTGATTACCGGATGGACCGCATTGGCTGCCGCTGCCGCCATGCTTAACCTGTTGAACGACTGGCATGTCGGTCGGGCGCTGCTTACCCGTTGGGCGCTGATGCTGTATGCCAGTTATTGGTTCATTGCATTAGGCTATGGCTTGATGGGCGCTGCTTGGTTGGGGCTACCGGTAATACCATCTGCGGGCCGACATCTACTGATGACAGGTGCCATGGGATTATCCATTTTTGTGATTATGGCATTGGTCGGACGCATACACACAGGACGCTGGCTAGACACACGTATCTGGCTGATACTGGTCGCCGTGGGACTGGTGATCGCGGCCATACTTAGAGCCCTGGCAGGAATAGCTCCAATGCTAACCTGGATGCAGCCTTTGTTAACGGTATCCGGTGCACTCTGGGCAGGTTGTTTCAGTGTGTATCTGGTTATGAGCTGGCCAGTGCTCGCAGGACCACGTACAGACGATCAGATAAGCTGCGCCGAGCCCCTTCGAGAAGCGTCTAATAATTCTGGTGGACATGGACCTGCTTGTGGATAAAACGGTTTAACGATGAGTGAAGTTGCAGCAGTCAAATAAGCTGCTGCCCAGACCTCGTGTCGGCATCACGTGCTGCGGCTCCATATTAGGCGGTGGCAAATCAACAGCCTCGCACAAACCTTTAGGGTCCAACAGCACCAATTGTTTAGCACCGTGACTGCCAATCAAACCCGCACGCTTGAAACCGGTCAATTGGCGTGACAATGTCTCCGGCGTGATATTGAGCTGCCTAGCAAGTACGTGCTTGCTTGCCTGGCAGCGTCAGCCATGAGCGTCGCTGCTGCATATACAAATCCATAAGGTACAGTACTAGCCGTTGTGCGGCGTTACTCATCGTCAGCAGATCGATGCGATTGAGTGATTGGGATATGCGCATAGCCATTCCAGACATCAGTTCAAGGCTGAAATCAGGAGACTCCCGGCACACCTGCAGCAGGCTCTCTCGGGACAAGCGATAGCAGGTGGCATTGCCCGCTGCCTGGGCAGACAGCGGGTACTCTGGCAACTTGAGAAACATTACTGTTTCGGCCAAAAGATCGCCACTGGACAACGTCCGAAATACCTTGTTATCGCCACTGTAACTGGGGCGATACAACGTAATCGTACCGAACTTGACCAGAAAAAAATGGGTCGCCGAATCCCCCATATGAAATAGATGTTGTCGAGCCTTCAAACGAATCAGGCTGGCATTTTCCATCAGAGACTGGCGCGCTGTCTCAGGCAACTGAGTAAACACCGGTGTCTGATTCAAGAGCTGTTCCAATACAGAAATCTTCATACACCACCTTTCCCATTGCAAACCCGAGGCTCAAAAAGCATGGACTGCATGAAAGAATATCAGCCAACTATAACTGATAATGATTCTCAAAATCAAGAATTTCATCAAAGTGTATTTCATGAACTTTTCCCCTGCTTGCTCTATGTCCAGACCTCAATCAAGGTCAATTTTATGGAAAAAGAAACATTTTCTAAAAATTGATAATTATCATTCTTATTTGTAGCCAGAGGTCTATAAAGTCGAGTACTTGGTTATTGCCATGCCGGCCACACTCGACACGGCGGTGCGCAAGAACACCAGTCAATCGATTCAGGGAGACATTAACCATGAGGAGAGAGCCCTTGCAAACCAATATCACAGTTTACCAGCACGTTGAAAATACCTGGCCCCTACGCACATTCATCACCGCTATGCTGGCATGTATCATCCTGTCGGCCCCCTCTGCGTCGGCCCAAACGGCTATGGATATAGCATCATCAACGGAGACAGAAGATGAACAAGACCAAGCCGCGCAGCCATCGACCAGTGACATTACCCTCTTCCCCCTTATTATTCAGCATTCACTGATTGATATTGACGAACAAGGGTATAACGATGTTTACGATAAAAACATCACCAACTTGTATATCGACCGGGAATCGCTACAGCGCTACCAGACCGCCAACCCCGGCGACATCTTCAAGGGCATGAACGGTGTCTACAGCATGGACACGCGCAGCAGCCAGTCCATTACCCCCAATATCCGCGGCATCACCGGCGAAGGACGCACTCCCCTTACCGTTGACGGCACCGAGCAGTCCACCAACGTCTGGCTGCATTTCTTTGGCGCAGGCAACCGCAGCTATCTTGATACGGCATTGGTACGCAGTGTGGAAGTGGAAAAGGGCCCTTCATTGAGTCGCGGCATCACGAGCGGCGTCGGCGGGGCCGTGAATGTCCGTACCATCGAACCCAACGACATTATTCCGGAAGGCAACAGCTTCGGTATCGAGGTCGACCTTGAGACATCAGGCAATACCAGCAAGCCACGTTTCGACGCCACTTCCGTCTACGGCCAGGATTATCGCGACATCCCCGGAACGGAGCGGACCGCCGTCACAACGATCAATGTGCCCTCGCAGGACCCACGCATCAAGGGCGACGACAATATCCTCAACTTCGAAGACAATTCAGGAATGCTGGCCATCGCCGGGCGCAACGACTTTATGGATGTACTGCTGGCCCACAGCGAACGATCCTCGGGCAACTATTACGCCGGGAAAAGCAACGCCGACAAATATTCCGGACATGATCCTTATGCCGAAGATACCACAGACAGGTACATCCCCAACTTGACCAAGCTGTACTACCCGGGGAACGAGGTATTCAACACCTCCAACGAAACCAAAACCACGCTGTTCAAGAACAACTGGTATTTTCCCAACAATCAGCAACTGAGCCTGCAGTTCATGCGTACCGACCTGAAGTTTGGTGAAACCACCCCCGGTCAGTCGATTCTGCTGTGGGGCTACAGGGAGGGTGCGGAACAAGCTGAGCCGGACCGAGACTGGGCAAACGAACGGCAGTTCGTATACGAATTCCCGCATTCGGAGTTGAGGCTCGATAGATACAAGTTGAGCTACGACTTCAAGCCCGAAGGGTCGAACTGGCTCAACCTGGAAACCAGCCTGTGGCACACAAAGACAGAAGGTACCCGCTACCAGACCGGCGCCGCCCCCTACACAATCGATGTCGACCAGGCGACCTATGACGAACTGAATTTCTGGGAAACCGTCTGGGAAGAAGTGGCGCCAGGCATGATCCCGGAGCCGGAACACGACGGCACCATTGTCTCCAGGGGCCGTCAGTGGACCAGTCACGACCGCACCGGCTTTGACTTCAGCAACCAGATGCAGCTGACCGACTCTCTGCAATTCACCGTCGGCGGCGGCTACCAGAAGGAAACTCTGGACGAGAAGATCACCGGGGCTAATGGCCTGACCAGCACCACCGGGGGCGTGGCGCCGGATAGCGGCATGTTGTTTGCTTCCTCCGACCGCCTCGGCCCACGTTCAGGCGAGCGCAAGGAATACTCAGCCATGATGAACCTGGCCTGGCAGCCCACCAACTGGCTTACCCTCACCGCCGGCACCCGCTACCTGCACTACACCGGCAAGGATACCGGCACCGCCGAGCGCCGCCGCCAGCAGGAGGCATTTTTTGCGGCCAAGCGGGTCAAGACCGGGGAGAGGCTGGTCTACGGTGAGCTGTTAACGGAAGAGAAGGCGGATACATACAATACTCTCTTAAACAACAGGGCTGATGCTGACGCCGCGCTTACCCCGGCGGATTGGGATGCCAGAGCCAATGGGATGACCACGCCAGCCATGGCGGCGTGGGAAGAGGCTGGTGCTGCTTTCAATGCATTCAGAGGAGACGGAGTTTTCCGGGACGGTAACACCTCTGCCTATTACTGGACCCACGAAGTATTTGTACCCATGGTGGATGGCAAGCTGGATTCATCACAGAGTCCCCTTGCCGACTCCCCCATCGACCCAACTGAAACGGCTACCACGATCAATTCACAAGGGCAGGTGGTGGAGGCTCCTGTCAGAATCTATGACCGAACCAAAACGGCTGGCACCCATGGCGCTGCTGTCTATGAGGATATTGAAGCCGGCCAGGCCTGGGATATGCCCGAGGAGCAGTCCGGCGAAGCCTTCAGCCCTGTGTTGAGCGCCACCGCCCGGGTGACCTCCCATGGCACCGCCTTCGTGCGCTACGCCCAGACTACCCGCTTCCCCAGCATCAACGAGCTGACCTCCAGCGCCATCATCGACGGTGCCGGCACCGTCGGCAACTTGGCGGTAAACGGCGCCAGCAAGCCCGAGCGCAGCACCAACTGGGAGGTAGGCTACAGCCACAACCTGACCCAGTTCTTCCCTGCCCTGGCACTCGCCGACGTACGGGTAAGCTACTACAACACCGAAATTGAGGACTTAATCGACCGAACCTTCTATTACGATGTCATTCAGTACGACAAGAAGAAAACCAGTGGTATCGAACTGCAGTCCCGTTTCGACACCGGCGGTTTCTACGGCAGCCTCGGGGCTTCCTACCGGTTGAAGCAGGAGCTCTGCGACAAAGATTATGCTTACAGCATGGACCCCTACTACAACCGCATTCCCAGCTGTGTCACCGGCGGCTTCCCCGGCACCTATAGCGGCAGCAGTCTGCTACCCAGGTACTCCATCGACATGACCCTTGGCACCCGCCTGCTGAACAGCCGCCTGGACATGGGCTGGCGCGGCACTTACCACTCCGCGGTGAAAAACGACCAGTTGGATAAACTGCTGGCCTCCGAACAGGGTGTCTCGGATTATAACGATTACGCAATTCGGGATGCGTGGTTCCGCCAGGGCGTGGACACCTTCTACACCCCATCGGTGCTGCTGCATGACCTTTACACCAACTTCCAGGTGAACCCCTCCATCACCTTCAATCTGGGCGTGACCAACGTCACCGACGAATACTACCTGGACCCCATGGCCAAGACCCTGATGCCGGGACCAGGGCGCACCCTGACCGCCGGGCTGAAGGTTAATTTCTAGCTTTTTTGCTGGTTTTTATCGAAAAAAACCAGTGTTTCATCACTATCAATCAAGAGGAAAAATATATGAAAAAGTCAACATTAGCACTGGCAATCATGGCACTGGTGGGCAGCGGTACGGCCTTTGCTGCGTCCCCGAATGTGGAAGGCGGCAGCTCGGATATCTCCGGTGTGGAAACCGGGGAGTCCAATCACATCCTGTTTGGCGGCGGCAATTCCGGCGTGGCGCTGAACGGCGCCAGCAGCTACATCGACCTGGCGGACGGGCCAATCAACGGCTCCAACAACGCCATCGACGACCATGGCAACGGCGCCATCATGACGCCTGCTGATATGGGCCTGTTTGGCGGGCTTTCCGTGGCCCAGGTGTGGAAGGCCGACGCAGCGGTGAACGGCGGTGGCAGCAGCTACGCCAACTTCGCCATCAACAGCGTACGCCAGATCACCACTCTGTCCTTCGCGCCGCAGTTCGGCGGCCTGGTGATTGGCCAGGTGGGCGCCAACAGCACCGGCTCCGCCGCGGACCCGGCACAGCCCCTGCCGGTCGGCGAAGGTGTCTACTTCGGTGAATGGGCGCCCCGGGCCGACGGCACACCGCCCCAGGACAGCACGGACCTGAACATGGCCAGCAGCGAGCGCACCGTCTGGTACGTGGGTGACGATGCGGTCGATGCTTCCACCATGCCGACGGCCATTAGCGCCACCTACGGTGTGATCGGTATCAATGGTGTAGGCACTACCGCCGGCGGATCGCCGGATAACCCGAACCTGTATACCGGTACGCTGACCGCCAGCTACTCATCCGGCTCAGGCTCGCTTTCCGGGTCTATTGCTCGGGGTACCAGCACGCTGAGTTTTGCGAACACCTCAATTAACAGCGATGGCACCTTCAGTAATGGCAGCAACATCGACGGCCGTTTCTATAACGGCGCAGAAGCCCTGGCTGGCATTCACAAGGCTGGAGCGGGCGTCGCTGACGATGTTGCTTTTGGCGGCAGCAAAATCAGCGGCACCATCACGCCCTGATGCTTGACCACACTCCACTGGCTGCCACCAGTGAAGCGTGTCAAACCGACGATACCGGGTGAATCCTGGCTCGGCATCCATATCAGGACTTACCAATATGGGACCGGTTCGCCGGTCCCATTCTACCCAGCGCTAACCCATCTCGGAAGAGTTTTATGTTCTGCTGCTCACACCGCATTCCAACCAGACCTGCTCACTCTGGTTTATATCATCGCACAGCCCTGTGGCTAGTGTTAGCGGCACTGGCTCTGACCACTGCAGTACAAGCGGATGATGACGATACCCGTTTTCTGCTCGACCAGACTCACCGCTCTGCCGAACAACGAGCACAGGCAGAAGATACCCTGGCACCGCCGCCAGGCACCCTGATGTATGAAGGACATACTTATCAGGTACAGAACCAGCTACAGGCGCTGGAACCCGCCATTTATATTGCCATCAACAGCAACCAGTGGACACTGCTACCGGATTTTATCGCCCGTTACCAAAGCCTTTCAGGGCATCGTCCTGCTCTGGTAGCCATGGCACACAGCCTGCTAGCTCGCTTTCAGGGTAATTATCCACAGGCACTGCAACAGATGGAAAAAGCGCGAGAACTGGAGCCACAGGATCCACGTATTCGTCTGGAGCTAGCTCGATTAGAGTTTGAGAACTATCAAGATCAGCAGGCACTGGTTGGATTTATCCAGGCGCTGGACGCTGGCTTACCAGCCCATGCGCAAATGCTGGTACAGCAATACCAACAAGCACTTGAGAAGCGTGCTGATTGGCACGGCAGTCTGGCACTGGGTGCAGGCTATAACAGTAATATTAATCAAGGTAATGGCCACTATTCCTGCCTGAGTCAACTGGCCGGAATCTGCTTATTCGAACGCAAAATGCCGGAAGCTATCGACTCCAGCGTGCTTAAATATGAACTGTCAATGCAACGACGCTTTAACCTGTCCAATAACCATAATCTACGCCTGAACTTACTTAGCTATGGCAACTACTATGCGCAAACCAACCCGTCAGACACTGCTCTGATCTATGATTTCAGTCAGAACCTGAGTGTATTGCAGATGGGTTATCAATATCTTGATGCCAGTAATAGCCTATCACTGGCCCCTTATGTCGAACATAACTACCGCAACCGCCATAGCACCTATCTGGCTCATGGGCTGGAGCTTGAGTGGCGACATACGCTGAACCGACGCTGGCAGTTCAATACTCGGCTAGATGCAAAACGCTATGAATATACTCACAAAGAGCAGCAGATAGGTCGAGATCATAACCAGTTCCAATGGGGAGTGACTGCCAGCTATGCGTCGCACCCGAATACCCGTCTCTATGGTGGTTTAACACTTACCCTCCAAGAATACAATATCGAAGCCGCCAGCAATCAGGATTGGTCATTACGTAGCGGCGTATACCACGCTTTTCCAGGACCAGCCGGAGCTTTCGTCAATGCGATGGGTATCTACCGTGCCAGTCGTCACGATGCTCATGATGCCTTTCTAGGAGAGCGCCGAAGTGACCAACAACAGGTGTATATTGTTAGCGTAGGACTCAATGGCTGGACGCTGGCGGGCTTGATACCAGAACTACGAATCCGTCATAGCATAAACCGTAGCAACCTGGATTGGGCCTTTGGCTTTGAACAAAGTGAAATTAGTTTGATGCTACGCCGACATTTTTAATTGTCGTAAAGGTGGTTTACATCTGGCTCAATCACCACTTTCAGACGCTGAATGCACGGATATCTCAGCTCGGCTCGATTGCGCGCAAATGCCGACCAGTCGACATAAACCCACCGGCAAGTCCCAGTGCTGTTCCTGTTACAATCAAAATCAGGGATGTTTTTGCCGTCAGCCCCGTCAGAACAAAACTACTCATATAGAGTTCAGCCAGTTGATTAGCCGGTCCGGTAATCAGATACAAAGACACCTGAATCAATACGTAAGCCAACAGAGAACCGATCAAGCCGTACCAGAAACCCGAATACAAGAAAGGACGTCGTACCCAGGCATCAGTGGCCCCCACCAGCTTGGCAACCAGGATTTCATCCCGTCGACTCTCCAGTGTCATGCGCAGAGTATTACCCACCACCAGCAACACCGCCAAGGCCAACAACCCGCTCAACACCCAGCTAAATCGCTCAGCCATAAGCAGATAGGCATTCAAGCGCTGAATCCACTCCATATCCAGTGTGGCTTCGTGTACTTCAGGCAAACCGGCCAACTCATGCTGTAACTGCTGCAGGCCTGCCGTCGAATGATCAGCGGGCAGCACCAGAATGACGGCAGGCAAGGGATTGCTGTCCAGCAAGCTGAGCATCGTGGCAAACTCAGAATAACCCGAAAATTCGCGCAGCCCCTGTTCACGATCAATCAACTCAATACCTGATAGTCCATCGTGTAGCATCAGCTCCAGACTGAGCTGCTCAGCACGGGCATCACTCACATCCTGATTCAGATACAGCATGATGCGAGGGCTGGTGTCCCAACCACTACTGAACTGCTGAATATTATTGACTACGGTAAACATAAAACCGGGTAGTGCCAGTGCGATGGCCAACACAGCCAGGGTCATCAACGAGGCAATAGGTGTAACAGTGAGACGCAATAACGCCTGCAGCGCCACCTCCAGATGGTGACGCAACCAGCCACGCAGATGATCAGTCCAACTCACCCTGTGTGCTTCGGCACCTCGACGAGGAGCTTTGTCCTGCGGTTTAGCAGCCATCAGCAACTAACCTCCCACCACGTAACACCAGCGTGCGCCGACGCATACGCTGAATCAGTGACAGATCATGGCTGGCGATGAGTACGGTGGTGCCGATACGATTAAACTGCTCAAACAAGCGCATCACCCCTTCAGACAACTCTGGGTCGAGGTTCCCGGTCGGCTCATCCGCTAATAACAATGCTGGCTTGTGCACAATCGCCCGAGCAATACCCACCCGTTGCTGCTCTCCACTGGACAGTGCAATCGGATTTTGCTTTTCACGCATCAGCAGACCCACTTTATCCAGTGCGGCCCGCACTCGTCGTGCGGCATCGGCTGGATCATACCCGGCTATCTGTAAAGGCAGTGCCACATTGTCAAACACGCTACGGTCAAACAGCAGGTGATGATTCTGAAACACCACGCCGATACGTCGGCGGTGCTGCGGAATATTACGACGAGTCAGACTGGCCAGGTCGTGCTCACCTACCTGAACCTGTCCACGGCTGGGACGTTCCATCAGCATGATCAGCTTTAGCAGAGTACTTTTGCCCGCGCCCGAGTGGCCGGTCAAAAATGCCATTTCACCTGATTCCAGCGCAAAATCCACACCCGTTAGCGCATCAAAACCACCGCTATAACGTTTGCCTACATTGGTAAAGCGTATAGCTGCCATAATCAGACCTCAGTCAAACAGCGCATCAACAAACTCTTCGGCCCGGAATGGACGCAAATCATCAATCTGCTCACCCACGCCGATAAAGCGAATTGGCAGATTAAAATGCTTGGCGACAGCAAAGATGATACCGCCCTTGGCCGTTCCATCCAGCTTGGTCAGGGCAATACCAGTCACACCTACGACTTCCTGGAACTGCTTGGCCTGACTGATGGCGTTCTGTCCGGTGCCGGCATCCAATACCAGTAATACTTCGTGCGGCGCATCCGGATCGATCTTTTTCATTACCCGAACCACCTTGCTCAGCTCATTCATCAGGTTGTCTTTGTTCTGCAAGCGTCCAGCGGTATCGGCAATCAATAAATCTGTTTTACGTGCTGTGGCTGACTGCAAGGCATCAAAAATAACCGAGGCTGAGTCAGCACCGGTATGCTGCGCAATAACCGGCACCTGATTACGCTCTCCCCATACCTGTAACTGCTCCACGGCAGCGGCACGGAAGGTATCACCGGCTGCCAGCATGACTGACTGCCCTTCTGACTGGAAACGCTTGGCCATTTTACCAATAGTCGTGGTCTTGCCTACACCATTAACTCCAACCACCAGAATAACCCGCGGCTTACCCTCGGCTGGCAGAACCAAAGGCTGTTCAGCACCGGACAACAGGGCGATCAATTCAGCTTTTAGCTCGGCTTTCAGGGCCGCCGGATCTTTGAGTTGCTTGCGAGCCACTTTCTCAGTCAGGCTTTCAATAATGGCGGTGGTAGCTTCCACCCCTACATCTGACATCAGCAACAGCGTTTCCAGCTCTTCCAGCATGTCGTCATCAATTTCACTGCTACCACTGAACAGATCGCCCAGTTGGGCAGTCAGGGTCGCCTTGGTTCGGCTCAGACCGGATTTGATACGCTCAAACAAGCGCTGTTTACGCTGCTCTGGTGCTTCGGCCGTAACGACTGGTACGGGGGCTATTTCAGGCTCAGGCTCAGGCTCAGGCTCAGGCTCAGGCTCAGGCTCAGGCTCAGGCTCAGGCTCAGGCTCAAAAGATTCGACAACAGGTCGCTCAGTGTCAAGCGGCTTTTCTGAAGGCTCTTCAACCAGAACTTGCTCTGAAGTATCAACCTTAGCAACTGATTCAGCTTCCTTCGCGGCTACCTCCGGTTGAGGCATATCTTCAGTTGCAGAAACCGCTGGCGCACTGTCAGCTTGAGCCGTTTTTTCGATACTTTCTGGCTTAATCGCCTCTTTCGGCTTTTTCCGAGCCACAATAATAATGATGATAACCAGCAACACCAGTGCCGCTGCCATATAGGGCAGTAGAGCCGGGTCCAGGCCATTATTGAGCATCCAGGTGTTGATAGATTCCATAAAGCTGTTCAGTCCGCCTGCTAAATAGTAGATAAAGGTTGAAAAATTGCGTTATCTTACCACAGAGCGGCTGCTGACAAACCTGATCGGAACGAATATGCCACCATCGACGTATAAACCTCTGTTTAATCGACGCTACCTTTTTTGGTTGGCCTGGGCGGTCGCCATTGCCATCGTGTTACTTAGTGCAACAGGTAGAGAAAAGCCAAGGCAAGCCTTGCCTATCAGCTGGCAAGCCGAACCCACTCACTGGCGGATGCAGATCGACACCCAAGACCACTATCAGCTCGATGCGCTGCTTAGCACATCAGCAGCCTTCGGACTGACAGGGCGACAACTGCAAGCCACCCATTACCATGCCATCCGACAGCGTCTATCCCTGCCCGAGTCCGAGGCGCAGTTGAAGCAGTTTGGCTGGCAACCCAGCCTGACACACGAAACAGCGCTGATCCGTCTCAGGCTGCAAATGGCTGCCGAGCCCACTCAAACACAGCTCAATTGGTTATTGCAGCAACTACACGCTGCCCATTCCCCCTTAAATGCCGCTGAGCAGCAGCGTATTTTGGCCGAGTGGCGATTGGATATACAGCAACCAGAGGCCCGTCTGATGGCGGAACTGGAACACTGGCAAGTACCGATCATATCTGACAACAACCACTGGCAACTCTTACTCACAGGACCAGATCTTGAAGCGGGTGTGGGTGAACCTACTCAGGTAATCCCTGCAGAAAAAGATAGAGGCTTACCCAGTGCGACGACCTACCTGCTGGATGGCTACACATCTACGCCGCACCAACTACTGGCCTGGCCATCCCCGGCTATAACGGATACAAGCTCACTGGCCCTCAATCGGGCGGCGGTTTTGGCACTCCAGCTCGCGTTGCAGCAACAAAATGAGCGACGTAACTATCGCCTGATCTGGCAACCACTGCCACCGCAAAGCCACCTGGCATTGATACTGAGTGAGCCGCTGGTGAAAACCACCTCGGCGGTGCTACCTCAGCTGATTACTGACGAAATTTCTGATAGTCTGCTGCTGCAAGCACAAGCGCAACTACTTGAACAATTTTCAGAACGCTATAGCCATCCTGATTTTCAACACCAGTGGCTGGAGCTGACGGCCCTATTGGGATTACCTCTAGGGAGTGAACTCTCGTATGCAACAGCACTGCAGCAGCTCAGTGCCGATGCCATTCGTCAGCAGTTGCAGTTCTTACTCAATGCTGATCACCAGCTCAGCGTGACGCTTAAACCTTTCTGAAACTGGGAAATATGAACCAATGAGCCGACGCAACAGTGCAGCCCGCCGCCAAATCTTACCTAAAGATGACATTTCCACACTACGTATTATCGGTGGTGATTGGCGCAGTCGTAAACTCCCGTTCCCCACCATCGACGGCTTGCGTCCAACCCCTGATCGCGTCAGAGAAACGCTGTTTAACTGGCTACAAACCAGCACACCCGGAGCCGCCTGTCTGGATCTTTTTTGTGGTAGTGGTGCGCTGGGATTTGAAGCCCTGTCGCGCGGCGCTGCCTCGGTCACGTTTGTAGACAGAGCACCGGAGGTGGTACATCAGGTACGCCAGAATTTAAACCTGCTCAAAGCACAGAACGCTGACGTTATTTGTGCCGCTGTTCTTGACTGGCTGGAGATGAAACAGGCTGATCAGGAAGCGAGATACGATCTGGTATTTCTCGATCCGCCTTTCCGGCAGAATCTAATCAAGTCTGCCGCTACCCTGTTGGAAACGCGCAACCTGCTCAACAGTAATGCACTGATCTATATCGAAACCGAAAGTGACTGGCAAGCAGATGGTTTACCAGAAAACTGGGTGCTTTACCGTGAAAAAACTGCGGGCCAGGTCAGCTATCGGCTTTATCAACGTGATGAGCCACAAAGCACCATCTCTGAATCTGATCTCAGCTTCGCACCCCATCAGTGAATATCTGTGTCAGCAGCCGAGCCTGACTCATGACATCCTCACCGACCTGAACCATAGAACTGGCTATCAGGCTGTTCAGTACGCCTGACAGCGCCTGTGAGGCGGTGGTCAGGGGCAACTTTTTGCGTAGCATTTTTTTCTTTTTCGCTTGCTTAAGAAAATAATGAATGTGCTCGCATACGAGAGCCTGATCAGCCTCGACTTGTGCTCTCAGATTCAGTAGTTCTGGAAGCTCTGGATTGGTAAAAAATATTCGATAGGCTCGGCGATAAGAGACCTGTTCAACGTAAGCACGCACCACCCCCATCAGATAGTCATGCAGTGCTTGTAACGGGTCCTGTTTGGCCGACTGACGCTGCTCTATATATTGGAGCTCAAACGGGTGACCTGACATAAGATATAACTGCTGCAACAGATCATCACGGTTACGAAAATGCCAGTAAAGGGCGCCGTGGGTAACACCACTGGCCGCTGAGATTTCTTTTAAGGAAACCCGGTTAACCCCCCGCTCGGCATAAAGCGTCATTGCAGTAGCTAACAAAGTACGACGTGTCTGTTCTGCTTCTTCTTTTGTACGCCTAGGCATGACTTTCCCTCGATCAAGTGCTGTTCGTTTAAATTATCAACACCATGTATAAATGTAGGCTCTTAATCTACTGTTTTGCAAGCAGGAAGTGTTTATTTAACCAAAGTGTCATCTGCCAATCCACAGCCATACGGTGTAAAAGTCGCCTGAATATATAGCCAGAATGTATGGGTCTATTGCATTTATTACTGATTTAACTCAGGACATGCTATTTTTGTATTTGTGCCTTGCGAGCGTTTCCGTTAACATCCGCGCAAATACTCAGCAGAATCCCTGAGGATACTATGAATACGGCAGTCTACCCCGGCACCTTTGATCCGATCACTAACGGACACACTGATCTGGTTGAACGCGCCAGCAAGCTGTTTGATCTGGTTGTTGTTGCCGTAGCAGAGAGCCCTAAAAAAGGCCCACTACTGCCATTAGATCTCAGAGTTTCTCTAGCAAAGACCTCGCTCAGCCACCTGCCCAATATACGTGTTGTAGGCTTTAATTGCCTACTGGCTGAACTAATCAAGCGCGAAGGTGCCAATATTATTCTACGCGGCTTGAGAGCGGTGTCCGATTTTGAGTATGAGTTTCAGCTGGCCAATATGAACCGCAAGCTGAGCCCGGATGTCGAAAGCCTGTTTTTAACACCGGCTGAACATCTTACCTACATCTCTTCTACACTAATAAGAGAGATCGCTTCATTAGGTGGAGATGTCAGTCAGTTTGTACACCCCGAAGTATCGGATGCACTGATAGCATACCTGAGTTCAAAAACCGTATAACGAGTCAATGAGGTAGCCGAATGGCCTTAATCATCACCGATGAATGCATCAACTGTGATGTATGCGAGCCGGAATGCCCTAACGAGGCAATTTATCCGGGCGAAGAAATTTATGAAATCGATCCGAACAAATGTACCGAATGTGTCGGACACTACGATACACCTCAGTGTGTTGAAGTCTGCCCAGTCGATTGCATCCCTAAAGATCCCGACCATGTCGAGACTGAAGAGATGCTGATGGACAAATACAAGCAGTTGACTGGCCAATCATAATGGCCTCGTGGGCAGTTTCCACTGCCCACGTCCTTTATCTCGACCTCAAGTAGTGTCAAAACTTGATCGGTAGCTGATCCAGGCCGAATTCTGCATCCATACGCTGACCGACCAGATTGTCAGCCACCAGATGATGCGCATACTGCATATGCAGACAACGCACCTTATCCCACTGCGCGATCCCCCCTATCCCGAGTTTATTGAACAACTCCTGAAAGCCGAGGGCTTCAATCTGTGCACGATCAACGGCGTTCATTAATTGCCAGCGCTGCTCCACGTAGGCGATCTGCTGCTGCCGATAGACATCCCGAAGCGCGTCATCCTGCTGCAACTCGTCTTCCAGCGCTTTAATCCAGCCAGTACTTTCAATCCGCGCTATGGCTTTATCCAAATCCTGACTGCACAGCCAATAGAGGGTTGGAAAGGGTTTATCCGCGACCAGAGAGCGCATTTGCAGCACCACGGGCACACCCGCTGGTGTCGCATGCGCAATAGCGGCTATCCCTCTGGGTTTGCGCCCTAATTGACGGGTAATAATCTGCAGTTGTTCGGGGGTGGGTTGCATGCTGAATTCGTGCCTTGTCGCTCATCAAAAATCACAATTATACCTGAGCATAGGTTTCACTGCTGCCCATCCAGCGCAGAATCAATGCGTCTATCACCTGCGGATGATCGCGCAGATTCGCTGCCAGGATTTTAACCTGAGGCAGCAGGTCAGCATCCCGTTCGAGATCAGCGATGCGAAACTGCATCATCCCTGTCTGCCGAGTGCCCAGCACTTCGCCTGGACCGCGCAGCTCCAGGTCTTTTTCAGCGATACGGAATCCGTCGGTCGTTTCCCGCATCACCTGCAAACGCTCACGCCCCTGTCGCGATAAGGGCGCATGGTACATAAGCACACAGAAGCTCTCGATCGAACCTCGCCCCACTCGACCACGCAACTGGTGCAACTGCGCCAGCCCGAGACGCTCCGGATTTTCAATAATCATCAAGCTGGCATTGGGAACATCCACCCCCACTTCAATCACCGTCGTAGCCACCAGAAGATCCAGTTCAGCCGCCTTGAATGCCGCCATAACAGCGGCTTTCTCCGTCGCCTTCATCCGACCATGCACTAAACCGATACGCAACTCCGGTAATTGCAGTGCCAACTGCTCAGCCGTGACTTCAGCGGCCTGACACTCCAGCACTTCTGATTCTTCAATCAGGGTACAGACCCAGTAGGCTTGCCGCCCCTGAGCACAGGCTTCGCGCACCCTTGCCACCACCTCATCGCGTCGTGTATCAGAAATAACCCGGGTATTCACCGGTGTACGGCCTGGCGGTAATTCATCGATTACCGAACAATCCAGATCGGCATAGGCACTCATCGTTAGGGTTCGTGGGATAGGTGTAGCGGTCATAATCAATTGATGTGGTACCCGGATGCCATCCCGGCCCTTTTCACGCAGGCTCAGACGCTGGTGCACGCCAAAACGATGCTGCTCATCGATTACCACCAGTGCCAGCCGGGCAAACTTCACGTCGTCCTGAAATAGCGCATGGGTGCCGACTACCAGTGCCGCCGTACCCAGCGAGATCGACTCCAACTGCTGACTACGCTGCTTGCCTTTCACCTTACCGGCCAGCCAGGCCACCTGTATACCCAAAGGTTCGAACCACTGACTGAAGGCAATATAATGCTGCTCGGCCAGGATTTCAGTGGGTGCCATGATCGCGGCCTGATAACCGGCGGCTATGGCTTGTACCGCCGCCAGAGCGGCCACCAGCGTCTTACCTGAACCAACATCGCCCTGAACCAAACGCAGCATCGGTACATCCGTAGACAGATCCTGAGCAATTTCAGCGATGACGCGTTGTTGAGCGTCCGTTAACGCGAAGGGTAGACGTTGTAAAAAAGCTGGCTCCAACTCCTTGGCTGGAGGCAAAGGCCAACCGCCCTGATGCTGTATACGCTGACGAACACGGATAAGTGATAAATGATGCGCTAATAACTCTTCCAACGCCAAGCGACGCTGAGCAGGATGACGCCCCTCCAGTAAAGCCTGCTGGTCAGCCTCTGGGGGCGGGTGGTGCAAATAGCGCAGTGCCTGATTCAGTTCAGGCAACGCACTTGAGCGACGTATTTCAGGCGGCAAAAAATCTGGCAGCTCCGCCTGATTGAGCTGCTCCAGAGCCTGCTCTATGAGATTGCGTAAGCGCGGCTGAGTAAGCCCTTCGGTCAGCGGATAAACCGGAGTCAACGCCTGCTCAGGAAGTGGTGGTGTTTGGCTAGAGGCTAGCAGCTGATATTCCGGATGAATCATTTCCAGTCCGGCACTACCGGGACGCACTTCACCAAAGGCACGCATCCGCACACCGGGTTTTAAGGCATTTTTCTGCCCGGCACTGAAGTGAAAAAAGCGCAGTGTGAGTTGCCCAGTACCATCCTGCAAACGGCACAACAGACTACGGCGACGGCCAGTAACCACATCAACCAAGCGCAACTCGCCTTCAACAACCCCTTCATCGCCTGGTTGCAGTGTGCCCATTGGACGTATGTGAGTACGATTCTGGTAGCGTATCGGCAGGTGAAAGAGTAAATCCTGCAGCGTCAGAATACCCAATTTGGTCAGCTTAAGTTCCAGAGCTGTCCCGACCCCTTTGAGTTCCCTGACCGGCTTCCCTGGCATCAGACCTCCACTAGCGGCGCCCGAACCTGACAACGGTTTACAGCCTGCACCAGTATTTCAATCGCTTGTGGTCGAGGGAAGCTGGCACGCCAAGCAATAGCGACAGTACGCTTGGGTTTCGGGTCGGTAAAGGGACGGACTTCAACCAGCTTGCTGGATGGATGTCCTTCTATCGCCGATTGCGGCAATACACTGCAGCCCAGTCCCGAAGCAACCATCATACGGATGGTTTCCAGCGAACTGCCTTCGGTGACGGTGTGCTGATTGTGGAAAGACTGATTGAGGGTAGGACAAGCTTCCAACACCTGATCCCGGAAACAATGTCCCTCGCCCAATAACAACATACGTAATTCACCAATGGCCGAGGGACTGATGCTTTTTTGTTTGCTTAGCGCATGCCCTTTCGGCAGTACCATCTGGAAAGGCTCTTCATAGACGGGTCGTGTCAGCACATCGGGTTCATTGAAAGGCAAGGCGATGATAATCGCATCCAGCTCACCATTACGGATTTTTCCGCGCAGGGTTTCAGTCATATTTTCTTCGATGTAGAGCGGCATCTGTGGTGCCAACTGCTGCACATGCGGAATCAACGACGGAAACAGGTAAGGACCGATGGTAAAAATAGCACCCACACGAAGCGGGCTGGCCAGTTGATCCTTGCCTGCTTTGGCCATCTCGCGGATGGCCTCAGCCTGCTCCAGCACAGTTTGCGCCTGACGCACTACTTTTTCGCCTACCGGCGTGACCCGTACAGCGCTTTTACTGCGCTCAAACAGCGCCACACCCAACTCGTCTTCCAGCTTTTTTACTGCAATAGACAGAGTAGGTTGAGACACGAAACAACGTTCCGCTGCATGACCAAAATGTTGTTCTTGAGCCAGGGTAACGATGTAACGTAACTCTGTGAGTGTCATGCAGTTTCCTTAGATGTTGAGGTAGACGGGTTCTGCCTGATTCACCCGCTGCAGCCGATACCGAGCAATACCGGAATATCAGACCTTGGCAAACTCTTCCAGCAACACCTGCTGAGCACTGAAGCGCTCTTCACCTTCCTGTGGCTGCAGTAACGTATAGCTGCCATCTGAGTGTAACTCCCAACTCTGACAGTTATCACGCATATAATATTCCAGTTCCCGCACGATACGCTCAGCATTCTTGCCAGTCAACTGGAAGCCGGTTTCAACCCGGTTGAGCATATTGCGTTCCATCCAGTCTGCACTGCTGCAGTACACCAGAGGATCCCCACCATTGGCAAAATAGTAAACCCGGGTATGCTCAAGGAAACGCCCGATAATGGAACGTACCCGAATATTATCCGAAATCTCCGGCAAGCCAGGGCGCAGTCGACACATACCCCGAATAATCAGATCGATTTTCACTCCGGCTTGTGAGGCCTCGTACAGGCCTCGAATCAGCTTCGGCTCAGTCAGACCATTCACCTTGATGATGATATGGCCTTCCTTACCCGCCTGCACGCTACGTATCTCATTCTGCATTAGCTCCAGCATCCGCGCATGCAGAGTGAAGGGTGCATTGAAAAGCTTTTTCAGCTTCTGGATTTTGCCCATACCGGTTAACTGCTGAAACACCTTATGAACATCTTCGCCAACATCTTTATCACTGGTCATATAGCTGTAGTCGGTATACAAGCGTGCGGTGCCTGAGTGGTAATTACCCGTCCCCAGATGACAGTAACGTACCAGGTTATTACCCTCCCTGCGGATGATGAGCATCATCTTGGCATGGGTTTTATATCCCACCACACCGTATACCACCAGACAGCCAGCTTCCTGCAGGCGGCTTGCCAACTGCAGGTTGCTTTCTTCATCAAATCGGGCCCGAAGCTCGATCACCACAGTGACTTCCTTACCGTTACGGGCGGCCTCCACCAGAGAATTGACTATGTCAGATTTCACCCCAGTACGGTAAAGGGTTTGTTTGATCGCAATAACATCCGGGTCTTTAGCCGCCTGGCGCAACAAATCAATCACCGGAGTAAAGGACTGGAAGGGGTGCATCAGCAACTGATCATTGCGACGCAAAATGGCAAACACATCTTTTTCCGTTTTCAGCTTACCCGGCACACCCGGAGTAAAGGGTTTCCAGCGCAGGTTGGGATGATCCACCAGATCACGTACGGCCATCAGGCGATTCAAGTTTACCGGCCCATTGACCCGATAGACCTGGTTTTCCTCCAGCTTGAACTCAGCCATCAACACACTGATCAGCTCTTCCGGGGAACGCTGATCTACCTCAAGTCTGACCGCATCACCGTATTTGCGCGAGTGCAGCTCGCCACGCAAGGTACGAGCCAGATCCTCTATCTCTTCAACATCAAAGCTCAGGTCGGCATTACGGGTAATACGGAACTGATAACAGCCACGCACTTTCATCCCTGGAAACAGATCATCGGCAAATTCATGGATAACAGAGGACAGAAAAATCAGATTATCGCCCGGTTCACACAGCTCATCGGGTAGACGTATCAGCCGTGGCAGGGAACGAGGGGCAGGAATAATCGCCAACCCGGTTTCACGCCCAAAGGCATCCTTTCCTTCCAACTGCACAATGAAGTTTAAACTTTTGTTGACCAGTCGAGGAAAAGGGTGTGATGGGTCCAGCCCGATTGGACTGATGACCGGCAGGATTTTTTCTTCAAAATACTCTTTGACCCAGCGACGCTGCTCAGTATCCCAATTGCCCCGGCGCAGAAAACGCACCCCTTGTGCTTCCAGAGCCGGAAACATAATTTCATTCAGAATTTTATACTGACGGTCGACATTGATTTCACAGATTTCGCGAATTTTCTCCAGTACTTTCTGTGGATACATCGCATCCGGGCCAACATCTTCACGCCCATACTTGAGCTGTCGCAGTTGCTCAGCAACACGTATTTCAAAGAACTCATCCAGGTTACTGGAAAAAATGAGCAGAAACATCAGACGTTCAAGTAACGGGTAGCCTTCATCCAACGCCTGCTCCAGCACCCGAACATTAAACTGCAGGTGGCTCAGCTCGCGGTTGATATACAGCTCCGATGCCTTCAGATCAACAGGCACCTCTTCGATCGGCTCAATCGTCGGTAAAATCTCCCGACTCTCCAATAAAGCGGCCGCCGCAGTGGCTTCCACTTCAGCCTGATCGATGCTCATTTCGTTCATTCTTAACTCCTCAGTTCAGCGCACGCGCTGCTTTAACCGCAAAATAGGTCAGTATGCCATCCGCACCAGCGCGCTTGAACGCTAATAGTGACTCCAGCATCACACTCTGTTCATCCAGCCAGCCATTCTGAAAGGCAGCCATATGCATCGCATATTCACCACTCACCTGATAAGCAAATACCGGCACTTTTAATTCATCCTTCACCCGCCGCACGATATCCAGATAGGGCATGCCGGGCTTAACCATTACCATGTCGGCGCCTTCAGCCAGGTCCAGTGCCACTTCATGCAGGGCTTCATCACTGTTGGCTGGATCCATCTGGTAATTAAATTTATTGCCTTTACCCAAATTAGCCGCCGATCCTACAGCATCACGGAAAGGGCCGTAGTAGGCACTGGCATACTTGGCAGCGTAGGACATGATGCGCGCATTTACATGGCCTTGCTCTTCCAGTGTAGCGCGAATATAACCTATGCGCCCATCCATCATATCACTGGGCGCAACGATATCAGCACCAGCCTCTACATGAGACAACGCCTGTGCCACCAAGGTTTCTACGGTGCGATCATTCAGCACATACCCGGATTCATCAATGATGCCATCCTGCCCATGTGTCGTGAACGGATCCAATGCCACATCAGTGATCACTCCCAATGAGGGGCAGGCATCCTTGATCGCACGTACAGCACGCTGGGCCAGACCATCTGGATTAAAAGCCTCTTCAGCCAGCTCAGTTTTCACCGACAGCGGGGTTACCGGAAACAAGGCAATGGCAGGAATACCCAAATCGACTAACTCACGCGCCTGCTTCACCATCAGATCAATGCTCAGCCGCTCGACCCCCGGCATGGAAGCAACCGCTTCACGTTCACCCTGTCCTTCGATAACAAAAGCCGGATAGATCAAGTCATCCGGTGTCAGCCTGTTCTCACGCATCAGACGCCTGGAAAAATCATCCACACGCATACGACGCATGCGAGTTTCCGGATAGTAGCGCTGGCTGTTATTAAATCCCACGTTAGGCTCCTTTGAAGATAGATATTGAACGAATAAAACATGACAGGAGTATGACAAAAACCCCAAGTGACAAAATAGAGATTTTTTCAAAAAAACTGATTTTTAGGAAAAACTCCTATATCAACTTTCTGTATGACTGGCATAATAAGCCCCATGGATCTCCTGTTCATGGACTGAATATACGGATGGCAAGCAAAGCGACCAGGGATGCCGGGATAGCAAGAACATGATGTTCGGGATCGCACGGATAAGGACCGCCAATAAAGGGGGCGCATTACGGATAATGCGCCCCCTTTACCTTTTCAGGCTTTTAAATCAGTACATTATAGAAATTTCTTCAGCTTTATACTGAACGCTGACTCACTTCCTGCCACACCCGAGCTACCAGCTGTGTACCTTGTAAGTCTGTACCAGACTTTAACCATCTGGCCAGGTGCTGCGCAACATCAGGATACACCACAGGCGCCACATTGGGCTGCTCCAGCCAACTCAAAGCCAACTTTTCATCAAAGGCTTGCATCACCGTAGCTCGCTGCATCTGCTCCAGTATACAGGCATTCGAGTATTGCTCAATCTGACCCGACAAGGGTTTAGTGAGGATTTTTTTCCCCAGCATCAGGGCCTCACTGCACAAACCAAAGCCGGTGTTACAGATAACGCCATGGCTTTGATGCAAGTCCCGAGGAAAAGTTTCGCGACTGAGCGGCCTGAGAATAACATTTTTCAGGTAAGCGACGTCAGGCACATCGGCATACAGCATAAACCTGCTACCAGGCATTGACTGCAACCAGTGCACCACCTGATCCGTCACTTCAAAGGGCAAGTAGACCAATACAAACGGCTGCTGATCGTCAGATGGCGTCGGGGGGATTGCATTCAGCGCCAGCAAGGGGGGCAGTATGGGTTGATCAAACGCCTGCCAATGCACTCCAAGGCAGCGATCCAGCGGGGTAAAGGTGTCTATTGCCCGTTTAAGCCAGAAAGCCTTGCGTGTACCAGGCAAACGATAGCGCAAGGCATATTGATGGGCCAACCCGAGGCTAGGGAGTTTCTGCCGCTTGGCTGCCCAGGCCGTCACTGGCTCAAAGTCATTTAACAGCAGATCATAGCCACTTAAATCAATAGAACGGACGTCTGCAAAAAATTGCGTAACACCCGCCGCCTTGAGCGTTTGCCAGCGCTTGACACTACCCGCTTCAGTCTTAAAGGTAAAACCCTGATAGTGCCGAAAGTCACCAAAGCATTGCATATCAAACAGCTGCTCACGTGGACGGCCACTAAACAAAAAATCAACTGAAATTCCCGCTTGCTGCAAAGCAGGCAGCATGGCCCTGGCACGGGTGATATGCCCGTTACCAGTTGCCTGTACCGCATAGAGTATCCGCATTAATTAATGACCCAGAAACACCAGCACCAACTCTGCCGATACATAACCAAGCAATGCGCCTGCCAAAATATCGGCTGGGTAATGCACACCTAACAGGACCCGAGACAGCCCGACAATACCTGCCAACAGATACATAATCACGGCGGCTTGTGGATAAAAAGCTGAGACCACCGTCGCAAACAAAAAGGCTGCGGCGGCATGGCCGGATGGAAAACTGAACCTGTCCGAGGGCTTTATCAACGCTTCGATTTGTGACAGCGCATGACAGGGACGGTCACGCTGAATAGTGTTTTTCAATAACAAATACAGAGGCAGTTCAAGCGCAAAAGCCCACGCCCCTGCTGCAAAAAAATGCCGCCCCTGCAGAGGCTCCAATAACAATAGCAGTATGCCAGCCAGGCCATAAAGATAGCCATCACCACAACGCGATACCCAGCGACTGGCGTATTCAACCGGCCGGAATATTCTATAGCCACTGAACCAGAAAAAGATTCGGGTATCAGCGGCACTGAGCTTTTCCAGTGCATTTTGCATGCTGCCATCCTGCTTTGAATTGCATGATGGCATTATGCCGTTGTAAAAGTGACATACAGATGAATAACAGATGACGGTTTTATGTCAGCGAACGTACAAACCAGTCACTAACTTCAGTCACCAACCTGCTGGGGTTATCCCAGGGAATCATGTGTCCTTCGCCCTTGAGCTCAATCAACTCAAACGGGTGCGTCATAGCTGCCACGACCTGCTTGGAGTATTGTAGCGGCAAGACCTCATCATGTTCACCATGGATAATCGCGGCGTTAAAGTCATAACGTTTATTCATGGTGCCACTGCTATGAGTGAACAAACTGGCCAGCGTACCCAGCGGATAGTCATAAACGATACGCGGATCCTGACTGATTTCAGTCGCCGCTGGATGGCCTTCCAACAGCTGCTCATAATCAATAAAGCTTTTCATCGGCACTTTCAACTGCGGGAAGAATATGGCACTACCCCAGGTCATACTCCAACCAAACTGATGAATCAGGTCTGGTGCGATCTCCGTTACCAGTAAGGTACCGCACAACACGGATTTAACCCGTGCATCTCGCTCAGCAAAGGCTACCGCAAGCAAACCACCTATAGAGTAGCCATAGACACCCACTGGGCCGGTGAAACGCTGTGTCAGGCTATCGACCACCAGTTTCATATCTTCCATAACTTGCTCAACGCGATAATCACCGCGACTGCCACCAGAGTAGCCATGGCCGCGCAAATCAATACCCACCACATTGAAGCCCCGAGCACTGATTCCAGCCAGTAACTCAGCGTACAGCTCACAATAAGTACCTATACCTGGCAGAAAAATGATTATTGGTGCCGTTTTACTGTGACTGTAGAGTTCGCAATGTAATTCCTGGTCACCCAATACCAGCACTTCACGTTGTGCCAGGAATGGGTTTAGTCCGAGCTTATCCCGGAGCAGTTGCCGGTCTTCTGTAGACTCATTGACCGTATCGGACATCAAGCCTACCGGATCGAAAAAACTATTCATGATTTCATACACCTAGTTCATTAATAGATCAGCTCTGACACTCAGCACAGAATACGCTGCTTCTCTGACCCAATCGGACCTCTTTCAGGATACTGCCGCAACGTCGACAAGGCGACCCTTTACGACCATAAACATACAGCTCTTGCTGAAAGTAACCGGGCTTTCCGTCACCACCAACAAAATCCCGCAGCGTTGTCCCCCCACGCTCAATGGCATAACCCAGTACTTTCTTGATTTCCAGCACCAGTTTCCCCAGGCGTTCTCTGGAAACACGACCAGCGGCACGGCGAGGATCGATACCAGCCGCAAACAGTGCTTCACTGGCATAAATATTTCCGACCCCAACAACTACATGGTTATCCATAATACGTTGTTTGATTGGCTGCTTTCTATCCTTACAGCAACTAGCCAGATAATCAGCATCGAATATCTCGCTCAGCGGCTCTGGTCCCAGCTTCTGCAGTAACGGATGGACTGTGTCAGCGTCTTGCCATAACACCGCCCCAAAGCGCCGTGGATCAGTCAAACGGATCAATTGCCCATTACTGAATTCCAGATCTACGTGATCATGCTTGAGGGCCGGGGTACCGGCTGGCAACACTCGCAGACTCCCCGACATCCCCAGATGAATCAGCAAATCGCCCTGCTCCATCGCTAACAATATATATTTGGCACGCCGATGCACCCGGCACACTTTCTGGCCCGGTAACTGCTCTGCCAACTGCGCAGGCACAAGCCAGCGTAACTGCGGCTGACGCACATGCAGCGCAACAACACTTTGACCTTCAGCATGAGGAGCAATGCCTCGGCAAGTGGTTTCAACCTCTGGTAGTTCAGGCATGTATCATTCCACTCCAGGGTTAGCTTTTACAGCCGGTTTTTTCAACGCCAGATAAACACCGGTCACGGTTATCACAATACCCAGCAGCGCAATGCCACTTAATTGTTCATCAAACAGCCACCAGGCTTCAATGGCAGTCAGGGGTGGTACCAAGTAAAAATAGCTGGCAACACGGGACACCTCACCCAATCGGATCATCAGCATCAACAGGAGTATGGCAGTGACAGACAACCCAAAAACTAACCAGATTAAAGACAGTATCAAATCGGCATGCCAGATGACTTCACGTGTTTCAAAACTGTATGCCAATACCGCCATACACAGCGCCGTTGCCAGATACTGGTAGAAAGAACCTGTCAGCAGATCAGTCTGTCCACCAAATTTTTTCTGATATAGCGTACCGATAGAAATACTGAACAGTGACAACAGCACCGCAGCCAAGGCCAGAGGATGAACCTCAAAACTCTGCGCCATCAAGCCACTACTCAGCACCAGGGAAACCCCCAGCAAACCGGCGGCCAGTCCCACCCACTGAACACGACGCAACTGCTGCCCCATACCAACCCAGGCGAGCAAGGCGGTCAACAGCGGCTGTAAACCAACAACCAGAGCGGTCACACCCGCAGGCAGCGCCAGCTTGATAGCGGCAAACACACCCCCGAGATAAATGGCATGGATCAACAGCCCGACAACCATCTGATGTCCAGCTTGACGAGGTCTCGGCCAAGGTGCACGCATTACCAGAATAAGCAGTAGGAACACCGCTAGCGTGATAACCATGCGGATAAATAACAAGTTGAAGGGTTCGATCCAGGGCAACGCATAACGCGCACCAATAAAACCCGTGCTCCAGAGCAACACGAAAACAAGTGGTACAAACCGAATCAACATTTTTCAAACCCCCATAACGCACAAAGCCCGGAACCAGGTCCGGGCTTTGTCAAGAAGATCCAGAATCAATTACTTGATTTTAGCTTCTTTGTAGATCACGTGCTTGCGAACAACCGGATCATATTTCTTGAATTCGAATTTATCCGGGGTGTTGCGCTTGTTTTTGTCAGTTGTGTAGAAGTGACCTGTTCCGGCTGAGGAAACCAGGCGAATCTTCTCACGAGCACCTTTTGCTGCCATCGTCTAGCTCCTTAAACCTTTTCGCCACGGGCACGCAGTTCAGTCAGAACTGGATCAATACCCTTTTTATCAATAATACGCATACCTTTAGAGGAAACACGCAGACGTACAAAGCGGTTTTCGCTTTCAACCCAAAAACGGTGCCAATGCAGGTTAGGGAGAAAACGGCGGCGCGTTTTACGATTTGAGTGGGAGACATTGTTCCCAGTCATCGGGCGCTTGCCCGTTACCATGCAAACTCGAGACATTGCATCAATCCTGATTCTGTAAGTTACTGTTACCCTATCCGATGTTTATTGAGAGTAAAAAATACCACTCTCTCAGGCGGAGCGTCCTATGTACAAGACAGAATACCATACCATTAAGGGATAGAAGGGCGCATATTATACTCAATTCAAGCCCACAAGCCAGCTTTCTGATGATTTTTTCACCAGTCATATTAACTGAGGTCTAAAACACCACCAGGAAGCGCAGGCTGTGGGCAGCGCCCTATACAGACAGGGTAAGCAAGCTATCAGTCTTTAGCGGCATCTTCCAGGGCTTCACCACCACGCTGCACATCCTTGCCTACACCTTCAACGGTATTACAGCCCGACAATACAAACGCTGCCAATAACAGCAGAAATACAATCGATTGCTTTTTCATAAGTATTAGCCTCTTAGTTTGCAGTACACCAGCTGCCGATGCAGCCAGATTACCCAGCAACATTCAGTATAGCAGCATTACACATCAGCAAAGCACAGTTATATAACACCATCAACTGATTTTGTCAGCTTTGCAGCACACATTGGGCTAAACCTGACAAAAATCCGGTTAAACGCAGAAAGATAACGGCTATCCCTTAGCAAAACTGGGGTTGCTAGCCAACAAGTTTCACAAAACTCTGCATGGTATAAAAATTGCTCTTCCTCTATATGACCCAATCAAGGCCGTCATTCGCACCACAACACCTGTCACAATAATGAGGAACATGACTTATGGCACATATAACCTTTAAAAGCAGCCTGCACCTAGATAAGCGCACCTATGCCGTCGCGGGCAGCCACACACAAACCATATTACAAATGGCGAAAGAAAATCACATTCCTATAGATTTTGGCTGCCAAAACGGCGAATGCGGCACTTGCCTGGTTGAAGTAACAAGCCTGGATCAAACTCGCCCAATGGGTGGCCCCTTAAACCCACGAGAAACGGCTGTGCTGAAAGAGATGGGTAAAGTAAGTCAGGAACAGATTGAACAGATGCTCATTGATGATATTCCGCCATCACCTTGGCGGCTGGCCTGTCAGATGATTATGCGCGATGAAGATATATTGGTTGAGTACCCTAGCGAATAACTCAACCAAACGACGCGCATCATCTGAGAGCGGTTGGTTAATGCATGCCTTAACCAGAGGTTATAACCAACCGCGCTCGGCAAAAGACACGACTTCGGTATCACCAATAACCATATGATCCAACACACGTATATCTACCAAAGACAGGGCTTCACACAACCTGTCGGTAATCTGCCGATCAGCCTGAGAGGGTTCAGCGACACCGGATGGGTGATTGTGAGACAGGATCACGGCCGCCGCATTGCACTCAAGTGCCAGCTTGACGACTTCCCGAGGATATACAGAGGCGGCATTAATCGTGCCGTAAAACAGCGCCTCATAACGTATCACTCGGTGGCGATTATCCAACAACAGACAAGCAAACACTTCCCGGGCTTCGTGACGCAGACGCGCCGACAAGTATTGCCGCACAGCCTGAGGACTTTCCAACGCCGAATCCCTCACCAAGGTCGCTTCGAGGTGACGGTGCGACATCTCCATCACCGCTTGTAATTGCGCGTACTTGGCCCGGCCCAGCCCCGGAGCATGACAAAAGGCCGTTTCACTGCATTCCATTAGTGGCCTAAGTCCGCCGAAATGCGTCAGCAGTTCACGCGCCAGATCTACAGCTGTTTTACCACTGACTCCTGTGCGCAGGAATATCGCCAGAAGCTCAGCATCAGAAAGCGCAGCAGCTCCCTGCGACAATAGTTTCTCTCTCGGCCGCTCAGCTTCTGGCCAGTCCCGAATGGTCATATTCACCTCCTTATGATGTACAAGGGCAAGATCCTTCCTGCTCTGCTCTACGCAAATGTACAATGAGGTAATATATTAACGCCCTATTTAATTGTATGGAAGCTTTGATAGGTATAGACATCGACGGCTTTTCAGATGAGTGGGTTAAAGGATGGAGCTAAAACAATGTGAAAGAGAAATTTTTCCGAGATGAAAGTAATATTATTTCTATTGGCCACACAAAAACAAACTTACCAATTAGGTAAAACTGACTCTAAATTTTCTACTGGTACAAATACGTATACCTCTTTATAAGTTTGTAAAAAGTACTTATCTTCAAATTCCCCATCGCCCTGCAAAGAATTGGGCTTTACAATTATCAGCTTGTCATTCTCAATATAACCATAGCTATAATTAAATCGTTTTAGCGCTGAATTAGCATTTTCTATGATAATTCTATTGCCTTGCAGCCGGTAATACCCTTGAAACAATGTGCCAATATTTTCATTATGTTCACTTCGATTATAGTTTTCCATAACTATTTCTCTATAATCCGGTACAGAACTAACACTGGGCATCATTATCATATTAGACTGCCCAGTCTTATGAAATATATAAAGGGATTTATTCCGACCCTTTCTATTGATCTCATTATCAACACTAGACCAAACACTTTCTAATACATATACTCCATCTGTTTTTAGTAGTGACTCTTCACTAAGTTCGAAGCTTTCATTATAAAAAGAATAATCGCTTCTAGTGTAATACTTCACGCCATCAAAAAAACTACAGCCTGACAATACAAATGCGACTATTAACAGCAGAAATACAAGCGATTGCTTTTTCATATGCTTAGCCTCTAAAGGTTGCAGTACATCGCGGCTATTGCCAAACCGATTCAGACCCGTCCCGAATGACCATAGTCACCTCCTTATGATAGACAGGAGCAAGATCTGTCCGGCCCTGCTCTACGCAAATGCACAATGAGATGGTATCTTAGCGTCTTATTTAATTGCATGGAATCTTCGGACCTCCCGGGTATGCATAGACTTACTAACAGACACATTCTGCTCGGAATAACCGGCGGAATAGCGGCCTACAAAAGTGCCGAGCTGACCCGCCTGCTGAAAAAAGCTGGTGCCGATGTGCGTATCGTCATGACCCCCGCTGCCACGGAGTTTATTACCCCGTTGACGCTGCAGGCACTTTCCGGGCACCCAGTGCATCTCCACCTGCTGGACCCAGAAGCCGAAGCCGGAATGGGGCATATAGAGCTGGCAAAATGGGCTGATCTGATACTGATAGCCCCCGCAAGCGCTGACTTTATTGCCCGCTGTACGGCAGGTATGGGTAACGATTTGCTGACCACCCTGTGTCTGGCAACAACGGCACCGATTTGCCTGGCACCCGCTATGAATCAGGCGATGTGGCGAGATTCACATACGCAAAGTAATATTGGTTCACTTACAGCCACGGGGATGAAAGTCTTTGGTCCCGATTCAGGCGAGCAGGCCTGTGGCGATACTGGACCTGGCCGAATGTTGGAACCTCAGGCACTGGCTGAACTCATCGCCGCCGAGTTTGAGTATCTGGCACTCAGTGGTAAAACGGTATTCATTACCGCAGGCCCCACCCGCGAACCCCTTGACCCCGTCAGGTTTATATCCAATCACAGTTCCGGAAAAATGGGCTATGCACTGGCGCAGGCCGCCGTTGATGCAGGTGCAAGGGTCAAACTGATCAGCGGCCCGGTCAACCTGACCGCACCTGAACGGGTGGAATGTATACAGGTTGAAACGGCTGAAGAGATGCTGACTGCATCACTGGAAGGTATAAACAGCTGTGACCTGTTTATCGGTGCAGCCGCCGTAGCTGACTACCGACCAGTGGCCGTGGCTGAGCACAAAATCAAAAAGGGCAACGAAGAGATCATGGAGCTGCGACTGGTCAAAAACCCCGATATCATCGCCAGCGTTGCGGCCTTATCGCAACGCCCCTTTACGGTAGGTTTTGCCGCTGAGACCCATGAACTGCTTAGCTACGCACGCAGCAAGCTGGAGCGTAAAAAGCTTGATTTGATTATTGCTAACGATGTGTCAGTTCCGGGAATAGGCTTTAACAGTGATGACAACCGGGTAACACTGGTCAGTGCTAGCGGCGAAGTACCTTTACCGCAAACATCAAAACGGCTGTTGGCACGACAGCTTATCGAACATATCGCCCAACACTTTAACCAACAGATGGCAGCTAATGAAAAAACTACAGGTTAAAATTCTCGACCCGAGAATCGGGACAAGCTTCCCACTACCCAACTACGCTACCCCAGGATCAGCCGGCCTGGATTTGCGTGCCTGTCTGGATCAAGCCCTGACACTACAACCAGGTCAAACCGAACTCATCCCTACCGGACTGGCCATACACATTGAAGACCCGCAGCTCTGTGCCATGATTCTGCCACGCTCCGGACTGGGTCATAAACACGGTATAGTGTTGGGTAACCTGGTTGGCCTGATTGATTCTGATTACCAGGGCCAATTATTCGTATCCTGCTGGAATCGCGGGGATACAGCCTTTGTTATGGAGCCTGGCGAGCGCATGGCGCAACTGGTTCTGGTACCAGTAGTACAGGCTGATTTTGACCTCGTCAGTGAATTTACTGACAGTGATCGTGGAGACGGTGGCTTTGGCTCTTCAGGCCGCCACTAAATATGACTTTCAAACTGACAGATGGAGTTGACGTGAAATATTTACTGACTGATTTTGATACCGAAGTTTTCCGCGCTTACGATATCCGAGGTATTGCAGGCACGGCCTTGTCCGATGCGCTGGTCTGGCATCTTGGTCGCGCCTTTGCTGCAGAAGCACAACAACAGGGCGTGAAACAGGTTGTTGTCGCAGCAGATGGACGCTTATCCAGCCCAGCCTTTAAACAACTACTCAGCGAAGGTCTGCTGGCCGGTGGCTGTGATGTACTGGATATAGGCTATGTGCCGACCCCAACTCTCTACTATGCGGCCCATCAGCAAGCCGACAAAACCGGCATCATGATTACTGGTAGCCACAACCCTGCTGATTACAATGGCTTCAAGATGATGCTGGCGGGACATACGCTGTCAGGAGACGATATTCAGGCCTTACGCCAGCGCATTGAACAGCAGAACTACACAGAAGGTAGCGGGCAGCTAACCCAGCAGGATATTGCTGAAGACTACCTGCAGAGAATCACCTTAGATGTTGTACTGAAACGTCCACTGAAAGTGGTGGTGGACTGCGGTAACGGCATCCCTGGCATACTGGCCCCGGAACTGATTGAGCGCCTGGGCTGCGAGGTTATCCCACTATTTTGTGACGTGGATGGTACCTTCCCTAACCACCATCCGGACCCAGGTAAGCTGAAAAATTTACAGGATGTGATCCAGGCTGTGGCTACGCATCAGGCTGATATTGGACTGGCATTTGATGGTGACGGTGACCGTGTCGGTGTTGTGACTGACCAGGGACATGTCGTTTATCCAGATCGGGTGATGATGCTGTTTGCTGAAGATGTACTGGCGCGCAATCCCGGTGCGGAAATTCTGTTTGATGTCAAATGTTCACGCCTGCTGCCGAAGATCATTGAAGCGGCTGGCGGTAAGGCCACCATGTGGAAAACCGGGCACTCACTGATCAAACAACAGATGAAAGCCTGTGGAGCCCAACTGGCTGGCGAAATGAGCGGCCATATCTTCTTCAAAGAGCGCTGGTTCGGTTTTGATGATGGACTTTACAGTGCCGCTCGCCTACTGGAAATCCTGTCGGCCCGCGAAAACAGTGCCGAAGCCATCTTCAAGGCCTACCCGGAAGATATCAGCACGCCGGAAATTAACATTGAAGTACGAGACGACAACAAGTTCACCATTGTCGAAGCCCTACAGAAACTTACTTTCGAAGGCGGACAGACCAGTCACATTGATGGCGTGCGGGTTGATTATGCCGATGGCTGGGGACTGGTACGTGCATCCAACACTACACCGGTATTAGTGCTACGCTTTGAAGCTGAAACAGATGCCGCCTTGAATCGTATCCGCGATGCCTTTCAGGCGCGCTTGCATCAAGTCGACTCTAGTCTGATGATCCCTCTCGAATAATACTGACCCCCCAGGTAATAACTATGCCACTAACACGCCAACAAGCCATTGATACCTCGAAAATTCTGAGCGAGGCAATGCCATATATTCAAAAATTTTCCGGCAAAACCATCGTGATCAAATACGGTGGCAATGCCATGACTGACGAGAAGCTCAAGGCCAGTTTTGCCCGCGATATCGTGATGATGAAGCTGATCGGCATGAACCCTATCGTTGTTCACGGCGGCGGCCCGCAGATAGGCAAGCTGCTGGAACAGCTGAAAATTGAGTCCCACTTTGTCAACGGCATGCGGGTCACTGACTCTAAAACCATGGACGTCGTCGAAATGGTACTGGGTGGCATGGTCAATAAGGAAATCGTTGGCCTGATCAACAGTGCCGGTGGTAAGGCCATAGGTCTGACAGGTAAAGATGGTGAGCTGTTGCGCGCGCGCAAGTTGCGGGTAAAGCATAAAACGCCGGAAATGGAAGCCCCGGAAATTATCGACATAGGTCATGTGGGTGAAGTAGAAAGCGTTAATATCAAAGTCCTGCAGATGCTCGAAAACTCGGACTTCATTCCAGTCATTGCGCCCATTGGGGTGGGTGCCGATGGCCACGCCTACAATATCAATGCTGACCTGGTAGCCGGTAAAGTCGCCGAAGTACTAATGGCGGAAAAGCTGATCCTGCTAACCAATATCGCTGGCTTGATGGACAAGGAAGGCAAGGTACTGACCGGACTCTCAACCCGTCAGGTGGATGCACTGATAGAAGATGGCACCATCTACGGCGGTATGCTGCCAAAAATCGACTGTGCTCTGAGTGCAGTTAAATCCGGTGTAAATACCGCGCATATCATTGATGGCCGCGTTGAGCATGCCTGTATGCTGGAAATCTTCACCGATGAAGGTGTCGGCACCCTGATCACCAACAAATCCTTATAATACTCAGGGATCAAATGAATGACTGATAAACAGCAGTTGAAAATCTCCCGTCGTGAGCAGATCCTTCAAGCGCTGGCACAGATGCTGGAAGTTAACCCAGGGCAACGCATCACCACCGCGGCGTTAGCTAAAGAGGTTGGCGTGTCTGAAGCGGCCCTCTACCGTCACTTTCCCAGCAAAGCACGGATGTTCGAGGGCCTGATTGGCTTTATCGAAGAGACCCTCTTCACCCGGATCAGACTGATCGTTACCTCTGAAGCCAGTGGTATACGTCAGTGTGAGCAAATATTAACCCTACTGCTGGCCTTTGTTGAAAAGAACCCTGGTATGGCCAGGATTCTGACCGCCGATGCGCTGTCAGGTGAAACCGACAGACTGCGTAGTCAGGTCAATCAACTGTTTGAGCGCATGGAAACCCAACTCAAGCAGATTATGCGCGAAGCCGAACAAAAAGAAGGGATTAGAACTCGTATTCCGGCTGGCTCTTGTGCCAGCCTGCTGATAGCAACTGCCGAAGGTAAGATTCGTCAGTATGTGCGCAGCGAGTTTCGCCGTCGCCCAACCGAGCACTGGCCGGAACAATGGCCACGCCTGGCTGAAGGTCTATTCCGGCGCGAGGTGCAAAACGGGTAAGGAACCAGTGGTCTGTTCTTCTAGCTGCTGGTAACGATCCAGTCGCTCCAGTTCCGCTTCCTGCATCAAAAATGCGGAAGCGGAAACCAACTGAATGCCTAACTCGTCCAGCAAGGGCAACCCCTGTTGCAGATAGGCTACCGTAACGGGATAGGGATGCCCTATCACCACCACAGCCCCTTCCATTTGAGCCAGCTCAATCGCATGCAGGAACTGCTGCTCAACATAGTCAGCGGTAACCTGATGATCAAGAAACACTTTGCGCTCCAGTACCGGTATATGCTCTTCTCTGGCAATACTGGCCGCCTGGGTTTCAGCCGTAGTGCGACTGTCTATATAAAAAAGATTACGTTCGCGGGCAACTTCCATGACCCAGCGCATCGGCTGCTCCTGCTGTGTCAGCAGACTACCCATATGGTTATTCAAGCCACGCGCTTGCGGCAAGGAGTCCAGGTTGCTGTTCAGTACCTGCTTAAACTCCTGCTCCGATAAGTGCGGATACAGACCACCAGGGCCCAAGGCTAGATTAGCCATATTGGCCATGGGCGCATGCAGAATAATCTCCTTGCCGCGCTCTGCGGCCAAATCAGCCAAACGCTCCGCATGTGGCGTAAACGGCAGTACGGCATAGGTCAGCGGCCCCGGAAGCTCAAGTACCGCCTGCCCTTGCAGCAGGTTTGGTCCCAGATCATCAATCACCAGCACCATGCGAGGAGAAATCTCATCTCCCCATACAGGCAAAGTCCAAATGCCTACCCACAACAACAGCCCAGCACATAGCCCAGGTTTCAATGCAATTTCAGCCTTGATCCGGCCGCAGTATATTAAGCGCTTTAAGCAGGTTCAGGGCTTCATAGAGCTGGTAGTCACGTTGACCCAGAGTATCATCCGTATTATGGCTGATTTCAGCAGGCTCCTCGCCTAGTAAGTGACCACTGAGATTTCGCTCCCGAAGCTCGTTTGCTTCAGCCTCAATGCGGGTAATACGTGCATCTTCCACCACCACATCCGGCCGAATGCCATCAGCCTGAATGGAGCGCCCATTCGGGGTGTAATAGCGGGCTGTGGTCAATTTTACGCCTCGGTCGACACTGACTGGCAGAATAGTCTGAACCGAGCCTTTGCCAAAACTATCTGTTCCCATCACAATAGCGCGACGGTGGTCCTGTAACGCACCAGCAACAATTTCTGATGCAGAGGCTGATCCGGCATTAATCAATACTACCAAAGGAATATCACCAGCTGGCGTTTCTGGCGTAGCACTGAAGCTCAGTTCAGAATTGGGCAAACGACCATCCGTATAAACGATCAGCCCTTCCGATAAGAAAGCATCACTCACCTGGACGGCAGCTTGAAGCACTCCACCCGGGTTATTACGCAGATCCAGAACAAGGCCTTTTAGCTCACCCATAGCCCTCAGAGCGTCAATGGAACGTGTAAGCTGCTCGGCGGTATTGTTCTGGAACTGGCTGACACGAATCATGCCATAACCCGTTTCCAACAACCGATGCCGGACACTAGTAACACTGATTGAAGCGCGTTCCAGCGTCAACTCAAACGGTTTTTCGATGCCCTCACGCATCAATGTCAAGGTGACAGGAGTGCCGATTTTGCCGCGCATTTTATCCACAGCCTCATTAAGACTGACACCCTGAATCGATTCATCACCAATTTTAGTGATCAGATCGCCAGCTTGGATGCCAGCTCGCTGTGCTGGCGTATCATCAATCGGTGCGATAACTCGGATAAAGCCATCTTGTAAACCCACCTCAATACCCAAGCCACCAAACTGGCCGGACGTGTGCACCTGCAGATTTTCAAAAGCTTGCGCATCCAGATAAGCCGAGTGAGGATCCAGCCCGCTGAGCATTCCACGAATGGCATCCTCAAGCAATTTTTTATCCGATACAGGTTCTACATAAGCCGATTTGATACGATCAAACACTTCAGCAAACAAACGCAGTTCTTCTACCGGAATAGTCGTGGCTTCAGTTTCAACCTCTTCTGCCAGCACAAACTGAGCACACATTAGCGCAAACAGTGAAATCGGTAATAATTGATAGATGCGCAAACCTTTCATAAGTAGATCCTTTGGTGCCAGTTTAAGGTTGTTTCAGCCATTGCGACGGATTTACCGGTGTACCCTGATGACGGATAGAAAAATAAAGTCCGGTTTCTTCATGACCACCGCTATTTCCCGCCGTAGCAATGGCCTGCCCTGTGGTAACCCAGTCGCCAGGCTCGAATAACAGCGTTTGGTTATGGCCATACAGACTCATATAACCCGAACCATGATCCAGTATCAACACCAGCCCATAGCCACGCAACCAGTCTGAGAACACCACGCGCCCGTGGTGCACGGCTTTTACCTCAGCTCCAGCCTGGCCAGCAATCAATAAGCCTTCAAAAGCCACACCACTACGCTGATGACCATAGCTTCGTAGTATGCGTCCTTGCAATGGCCAAGGCAAAGCCCCCTTTAGTCTGGCAAAATCTTGTCTATCCTGTGCAAGGCGCGCCGCTTCCAAAGAACGCTGAATATCCGCCAGTAACGCTTCCATCGCCTCTTGGTCACGGCGTAGAGCCGCAAGACGCTGTTGTTCTTGCTGCTGCGCTGTCGCTAACTGTGCCACCGCCGCTTGACGGTCGGCACGTGCCTTTTGTAGATGTTGCTGTTCTGTCTCCAACTGGGATCGCCTGTCCGCTATTTGCTGTTCGGTTGACCCTATCTGTGCACGCGTTGTTCCCAAACTATCCAGTTGCTGTTGATAAGCTTGCAACTGTTCGGTCAACTCGGCATTCAAATAGTCATAATAGCGCAACATCCGATCCAAACGCTCAGGGTCTTCCTGCTTCAGCAGCAATTGCAAACGCGGTTGTCGGCCTTGACGATATTGCTCTTGAATCAATTGCTCAATCAAACCACGGCGCTCCACCAAGGCAGTTTCAAGTGCCTCACGCTGACTCTGCAATCCCTGCATGTCAGTATCCAGCTGTACCAGCTCGTGATCGAGTGTACGTAACTCAGCCGTAACTCGACCTATTTCCCGCTCCGCCTGGGCTAAAGCCTGCTGTTCATCCTGACGCTGGCGCTCCTGATCTGCTATACGCCGTTGTACCTGTGCAACCTCCTGCTTCAACCTGTCCAGTTGAGCCTGAGTTGCCTGCTGATCTTGCGCCCAGGCAGGACTAGCCAAACACAGCAGCCCAGGCAACAGCATGACTAAAACACGTTTGAACACCTGGCGAATCAGCTCATATCAACTAAAGACTTACCGGTCATCTCTTCAGGGGACTGAAGATCCATCAGGTGCAGCAACGTGGGTGCCAAATCACATAAAGCACCGTCACGCAATTGAACCGAAGCCGCTCGGGGCCCATCATAGATAAGTGCAACCGGCCAGATGGTATGCGAGGTATGGGGTTGACCTGTTTCTGGATCCTGCATCATTTCAACATTACCATGATCAGCCGTTATCAGCGTTTCACCCTGCACTGAACGCATCGCTTCCAGCACTTGGCCAATGCATTGATCAACCACTTCAACGGCCTTAACAGCCGCATCAAACTTACCAGAATGACCCACCATATCGCCATTAGCAAAATTACACACTATCAGGTCATAACGACGGCTTTTAATCGCTTCAACCAGCTTATCCGTGACTTCAAAGGCACTCATTTCAGGCTTGAGGTCATAGGTCGCAACCTGCGGGGAAGGAACCAGGATACGCTCTTCACCCGGATAAACAGCTTCCTGCCCTCCGTTAAAGAAAAAGGTGACATGCGCATATTTTTCCGTTTCTGAAATGCGTAACTGCGTTCTGCCCAGCGAGGATAAATACTCGCCCAGGTCGTTATGCAGGGCTGTTGGTGGATAAGCGCACGCCGCGTCAATATCGGCAGCATATTCAGTGAAGGTCACATAGGCGGAGAGCTCAGGATGTTTTTGTCGCTGAAAGCCGCTAAATTTATCACCCTCAGTAAAGGCCCGGGTAATTTCACGCGCACGGTCCGGACGGAAATTAGCAAAGATCACCGCATCACCGTCGCTGATAACACCTTTGGGATGACCCGCCATATCGGTAATAACGGTGGGTTTTACGAATTCATCATTTTCATCACGTGTATAGGCTTCCGCCAACGCCTGTTGGGCCGATTGTGCATAATACTCACCCTGTCCCAATGTCATTGCATCATAGGCCAGTTGCACACGATCCCAACGATTATCACGATCCATGGCAAAGTAACGCCCAATTACCGTGGCGACAGCCCCACAGCCAAGTCGCTTGAACAGCGCATCTGCTTTTTCCAGTGATGGTTCAGCCGAGCGCGGGGGCATATCACGACCATCCAGGATCGCATGCAGATAGACTTTTTCTACACCCCGCTTCACCGCCATCTCAATCAGCGTAAACAGGTGCATTTCATGGCTATGCACGCCACCGGGAGACAGAAGTCCCGCTACATGCAACGCGGATCCCTTTGCTATGACTTTATCCATCGCAGCCGTCAATGCGGGGTTAGTAAAGAAATCACCGTCCTCAATCGATTTAGAAATACGGGTAAAATTCTGATACACCACCCGTCCAGCACCGATATTCATATGGCCGACTTCTGAATTACCCATTTGCCCTTCAGGTAATCCTACCGCCAAACCAGAGGTAGCAATGCGTGAGTTGGGGTTAGAGGCCAGTAAGGCATCCCAGTTGGGCGTGTTCGCCGCATCAATAGCAGATGAGGGTGTTGATTCAACACCAAAACCATCAAGAATTATCAGTGCTTTGGTTGATCGATTATCGCTCATAGTCGGCCATCTGTTTTTGAAAGTGAAAAATATAATCATTTTACTGACTATCCGGCATTAAGGCTAACACAGATACGTTTAACCCTTATCCCCGAGAGCCGTACATTGTATACTTAGTAAAGTTTTTTTGAGTTCACAGAACGGAACCCCCGATGGAAAAAATTTTTGAATTTATTGGCAACCACCCGCTACTAGCCAGTGCCTGGCTGGTCACTCTTGCAGTTTTACTGTGGACAGAAAAAAGAAAATCCGGACGTTCGGTTTCTCCAGCGGAGGCTACCCGCATGATTAACAAAGAATCGGCGGTTCTTCTGGATATTCGAACCAAAAAGGAATGGGACACTGGCTACATTGCCAACTCCCGTCATATTCCGTTTGCGGATCTGGACAAGCGCATCACCGAGCTAGAGAGCTTAAAAGACAAGCCTATCATTGTCGTCTGCAACCTGGGCCAGACAGCAGGTAGTGCCGGCAAGAAGCTCAAAGCTAGCGGTTTTACCGAGGTCACACGATTGGCTGGCGGTATCACCGAATGGAAGGCCCAGCACCTCCCAATAGTGAAGAAATAAACCATGGTTAAAATTACGATTTACACCACCCGAACCTGCCCTTTTTGTCATAGAGCAAAATACCTGCTCGACAAGAAAAAGGCTGTTTATGAAGAGATAGATGTCGGTAGCTCACCCGAATTACGCCAGGAAATGATACAGCGTAGTGGTCGAAACACCGTACCGCAGATATTCATTAACAGTTTGCATGTCGGCGGCTGTGATGAACTCTACGAACTGGATATTGAGAGCAAGCTAGATCCACTGCTTGATCAACCCGCTTAAATAAACCGACGAAGGATTTGTAACATGGCCGAAAACCAAGCCGCACCACAATTTGCGTTACAGCGCGTTTTCCTTAAAGACGTTTCATTGGAAACACCTGAGGGTTCCTCTGTTTTCACCAAAGGCTGGAAGCCCGATGTCAAACTGGATCTGAACAGCAAAACCAGTCGTCTTGATGACAACCACTATGAAGTCGTACTGACACTGACTGTAACTATTAAGAATGATGGTGCAACAGCACTATTGATCGAACTGCAGCAAGCTGGCATTTTCCTGATCAGTGGTCTTGAAGATCAACAGCTTGGCCACACGCTCGGCGCCTTTTGCCCCAGCATTCTGTTTCCTTATGCACGTGAAGCCGTTGACAGCTTCATGACCCGTGCCAGCTTCCCTCCGCTGATGCTTGCTCCAGTTAACTTTGATGCGCTCTACGCTCAACAGTTACAGCAGAAAGCCGAACAGCAAAAAGCAGCTGAAGACAAACCAGCACCTGAAGAAACCCACTAAATTAGCGGTAACTTACCTGTAGACAGTAGCACCCACGGTGAATATCACCTTGCTGCTGTCTGCAGATTTCTGCCTTTTGACGCATAATAACGCTCATTAAACAGTTTGAAGTTATGCATCAATGCACTCGCTCCAACCTCATCCCCCATCTGCGCCAATAACGCCACTGCGACCTCAGCGGTGCACAGATGATGCTCCGGCCCCGAGCTACGCAGAAAATAACCACTCCCTTCCAGTACACGCGGCTCAATCACGGGCAGATCCTGTAGATAGTCACTGTGCCTGAAAATACGCCTTGCCTGGCGCCAGGTACCATCCGGTATCACAAACAGTGGACGACCTTCCAGCTCCAATGTATTAGTGATCATGCGGTGCTTGTAATCTGGTGCTTCAGGAAAAACCAGACAGACGGAGCCCTTACGTTGCTGCAGCAATGTCTCAAATTCCGGCTGCATCTGCAATCGCTGCCATTCAGAGACGCCACTACCGGGGAAGGTTTGTAAGATCTGCCGCCCCGTATTCGAAGGCTTGTAAAACTCATTGTGATGCATTAACAGCCAGAAATCAGCCGCAGGTTCAGCTACACGAATATCAGTACAGATACAAAAGGATTCAGGCAAACGGCAGGCGTCACAACGCACAACCTTGGAACCGCGCGCATTAAAGGGTTTGCGTGGAAAAGGATGATCTATTTCAGGAACAAGCATATACAACCGACTCCTAAATAACGAGCAAATATCGCCGCTTCTGCGCATCCCTGCGCTCGCGGCATATCGCGCCAAGGACGGCGCTTATGCAGAAAACGCAGGAGCAGTTTTCTGCCCGTACATTCTGCACATAAAAAAAGGGCCACCCTGCTGGATGACCCTTTCTTTTATATTAAGTGCCTGGCGATGACCTACTCTCACATGGGGAGACCCCACACTACCATCGGCGATGACGCGTTTCACTACT
>NZ_JBLXDN010000005.1:0-180447 GCF_048264025.1 Nitrincola sp. | reverse complement strand
GGGTAATAATCTGCTGCCAGTTATCTTGGCATTTTTGGTTGGCCATTCTGAGCTCCATACATTGAATTTGATGGAGTTAGTTTGAAGCGGTTACATTCTAAATTGTAGGTGCTGATTCTTTGGCGCTTACTCTGAGTCTGTCAGGGTGTAATTACCCCGAATTGACCAGGAAGGCGTTATCCAGTAACGCCCGGCAAGCTCCAGTCCGGTGATTTCAGCACGGTCAATATTTTGCTTCTGAGAAAACTCAGTAAAGCCCAGGTCAGCCCAACCACCCCCTATATCGACACAACCGGGAACGGCTGATACTTCACAGTTTGGAACACTGTCACCACTGGAGATTTTGTCCTTGAATCTATTACTGAACACCGTGGCATTAAAATTATGCCCTTGCGGATGGGTATAATAGACAGCCAGTTCGGTATTCACGCTGGTTTCAGGCTGCAGATCCGGCGTGCCGACAAACGGCAAAGTGCCCTGACGACCAAAACCGGTAATGCCGGGAAACAAGTCACTGGTTTTAGGTGTTTTGTAACCAGTGCTTACACCGCCTTTGATGGTCCAATCACGACTTGCTTGCCAAACACTGTAGAGGCGTGGGCTGACATTGCTGCCAAACACATCGTGATTGTCATAGCGAACACCACCGGTCAGAACCAGGTCTTGCAAAGGCTCCCAGTTATCCTCAAGGAACAGCGCCCACTGCTTATGAGGTTGCACTGTGCCTGTCTGGAAACCATCACCATCCATACCAAACACACCATCTTCCATTTCAGCATCGATATACTGACCACCAAACACCAGCAAATGCTCGCCCAGCAACGCATCAAACTTTGCGTCGTAGGTGGTTTGCCGTGTTTCCATCACACGTTTAGGGCGCGGCAAAAATGTCGATTCAACCAGGTCCTCAATACCAGCCCAACTGGATCCATTGTCATCATACATCTGCTGCAACTGGTCGCGTTCCTGTACTGTAAAAGGCAGGGTACGACCATTATTGTTGGTTTCAACATAATGTACGCTGAGATCGCTGTTACCAAAGCGCCATTGTCCTTCATGACGGAGAGAAAACTGCTCACGAGTAAACTCCTGATCGGCAGCATAACCGACACGCGGCTGCACCTCGCCAGCAGAGACTCGCATAACGGAACCCACTTCATCCTTAGTGCCCAGCGGGTAGGAGCCATCTTCACGCGGGGTATTGTCATACACCTGTGTAGAGGTCTCATAATCGAAGGTGATATCCTGGCGTTCATCGATACGATAATTCAATTTCATACCGAGGTTTTTATTTTCATTATCGACTGTACGGCCACCACTACCAAAACCCAGACTGCGATTATGAATAGTACCGACTGGGTCCGTTACCGAGGCATACTGAGGATTAGATTCATCACGGTTATACAGACTACCCCGCAAACCAATACCCAGGCGCCCCTCGATCAACGGACCAGATACGCTAAAATCTGTCGTCCGGTCATTACCAAAATCATCATTCTCTTCAAATGTTTGACTATATGTAACAGAACCAGACCATTCATCCGTGATTTTTTTAGTAATAATATTAATTACACCACCCAGCGCATCGGCACCATAGAGCGTTGACATGGGACCACGAATCACCTCTATACGCTCTATCGTGTCTAGCGGTGGAATATGGTTGAACTGGTTGCCGCCAAAGTTATTCGGGTAGAGATCTCCAACGTTATTTTGTCTCCGACCATCAATCAAGACCAACGTATAGTCAGCCCCCATACCACGTATACTGATAGTCCCCTGGCCTGACTTATCAGTGGTTTCTCCTACATCAACCCCTTCAACATCACGGACCGCATCCAGTAATGTCATGTAAGGTTTTGATGCTAACTCCTCTTGTGTGATCACGGTAATACTTGCCGGTGCATCAGCAATTTTCTGCTCAAAACCCGAGGCACTAATAACCATGCTATCGAGACGAACCGTATCATCGGCAGACACCATACCGGTTGCGGAAGCGATTGAAGCCGCCAGTAGCTTTAATCGTAGTTGTTTCATTCACCACTCCAAATTCGTTAGTTACCTGATACAAATGCACCCAAAGCCCTATGTGCTGAAGGATACAATGCATGTTGTGACTGGCTAACTGAATTGCAGAGTCAGGTGGCTGGCTATAACATACTGAAAACCTTTAATGATTATCATTAAAGCTAATGCGAACCATTATCAGTTTTATTCGCTTAAATTTCAACTCTACTGGTCTAAAAATATTTTTAAACAGGCCGGTACCCTTCCGATGAGCATTTTTGAGCATTCATACATCCAAGGCATACAAAAAAGCCGCCAGAATAAAGTCCGGGCGGCTGTAGTTTTCATGGAAAGCTAGTGGAGCGTATTAAAAACTCAGATTAGCTGACAACCAGAGGCGGCGCCCATCCAGAACAGCACCTTTAGTAGAGCGAGTAAAGTGGCTATACGCGCTTGCATAGTAGGTATCGCCGTTGTATTCATACGCCTTGTAATCACGGAAATCCTTATCCAGCAAGTTCTGAATCGTACCACTGATACGCAGATTTTTACTTAGCTGATAAGAGCCACCCAGATCGAGCAAGCTATAACCTTTGATATCACCAATGGCATCATACAAGGCTTTATTCTGACCACTGGTTGGAACAGTATCAAATCGACGACTCTCACCACGATAGCTGGCATTCAACCAAAAGTTAGCCTGATGGGTCGCCTGCCAGTTCAAACGAGCATTGGCAAGATGGGTAGGCGTATCGCTTAGTTCGCCCACTACCTGACCTGTTTCATCCTCAATTTCTGTGTCAGTGTAAGTATAATTTACTGACAAGTCCCAACGAGGCGCCAGCGGGATTCTGGCAGCAAGCTCAATACCTTCACTGCGTGCCTTATTGAGGTTTTCAGTCCAGCCCACTGTTGACTGTCCATCAAAACCAACCAGGGTATAGCAATCCCCCGGTACAGGATTTTGCAGCGGGTCACTACCACTACCGTCGTAATTACAGTTATAGCGTGAAGTAGAGCTAAAGCGATCTTCGATACGGCTTTGGAAGAGGGTTGCGTTGGCAGTCAAGCCATTATCCTGCTGATAATAGATTCCCAATTCACCATTAACACTTTTTTCTGGATTCAGCGCAGGGTTACCCACTGTTGCGGTCTGACCTTGAGCTGTAATGCCATTAATGCCGTCGTACAAAGCATCAACATTCGGCGTTTTATACCCTGTGCTCACCCCACCCTTCAGCGTCCAATTATTATTCAGGCTGTAGACAGCATAAGCACGCGGTGTTACATGACCGCCAAAGAACTCATTGTGGTTATAGCGTGCACCCAGTGTTAACAACAGATCATCCGTCACGGCCCATTCATTTTCAGCAAACAGAGACCAGTCATCCTGCTTGAACTTGTTCGGCGCGACACCATCGATCATTTCGGCTTTCCAATACTGTCCACCGACCGTCAGGAAATGCCGCTCACCAAGTGCTTGCATATATTTACTATCGAGAATGAGGTTGGTGGCTTCCAACTCCCGTGGATCCATGACGTTTTTACCCGGTATCCCTGAGTTCGTGGGATCGTTTGGGTTACCCGGAATGGTTCGGCCGATAGTTTCTGTCTGATTGCGCATCAGACTGGACTCCCAGGTACCCGAACCTACTCGACTGGTATGACCAATGGCAAACTGCTCTCGGTCGTGACGCAATTCATCATCATAGCCACGCCAGTTAGTCGCTGTATCATTATTACTTAACTTACGATTTTCTGGTGTGCCGTTATCATACGTCTGTCTGGAGATATCAAAATCAAACCAGAGATCATGATTTTCATGCGCCAGCAGGTCCAGCCGACCACCAAACGAATAAATATCAGCTTCTACTTTGCTCTGACCACGAGAGTTCAACTCAACATCTTGGCCATCAACGCCTTGGGCGGTGAGATTATATTCATCGCGATCAAAATAGCTGCCACGCAAGGTAAGCCCTAGGCGATCTTCTATTAACGGGCCACTGGTATAAAAGCTGGTTTTGCGGCTATCACCAAATTCTGAATCTTCCTGGAAGGTAAATTCCTGTGTTACCGAACCTGTCCACTCGTTAGATACTTTGCGAGTAATGATATTAACCACCCCGCCAATCGCGTCTGAACCATAAAGTGTAGACATAGGACCACGTATCACTTCAATTCGCTCTATCGCATTAACCGGAGGTACAAAACCGGTCGACATCTCACCGAAACCATTAGGCGTGATACTGCCCGCTGAATTCTGACGACGACCATCGATCAGAATCAGGGTGTAATCAGATGGCATACCTCGAATGCTGATATTAAGGCCACCCGTTTTACCCGTGTTACCCAACACATCTATCCCTTCAACATCCTGAAGAGCTTCAGCCAGGTTAGAAAAATTCTTACGCTCCAACTCTTCCCGTGTCACAACCGAAATACTGGCTGGCGCATCAGTAATTTTCTGTTCGAAACCTGAAGCACTAACAACCATGCTATCAAGGCGCACAGTCTCATCCGCATAAACCATGCCAGTCACTGAAGCGATTGAAGCTGCCAATAGCTTTAATCGTAGTCGTTTCATTCACCACTCCAAATACGTTAGTTATCAGACACAAAGTCGCCTCCCCCGGCCTGAGGTACCGGGGGCAATAGATGCATTGTGGCTGGCTAGCTGATTTGAAGATTCAGGTGGCTGGCTAAACACATCGAGAACCTAATTAGATATCAATAAGGCTAATGAGAAACATTATTAATATAATTAGACATTATTGCAATATTGATTTTTCAAAAAACGAACCTAGAGTTGATCAAGAAAATGCTTTAGCGCCTGAAGCTCTATCTCCGACAACCCCAGGGGCTGCAATAAGTGAGACGTCTCTGGAAACAGTGGATCTTGCTGTTGACTGGTAGCAGGCTGGGGCCTTGGCATGCCGGCATTGTACATTTGCAGTATGCCTTCCAGCGATGGAAACAAGCCGTTATGCATCCACGGCCCGGTCTGACTAACCCCTCTCAGGGTTGGGGTACGAAAAGCGCCTACATCGGCAACTTGCCCGGTCACATGATAGCGCCCCAGGTCTTCGTAACGACGACCATAATAAGTAAGCCCAAGATTATGGTACTGCTGGTCTGACATCAACGCGCCATGATGGCAGTTCATACAACGGGCTTTGGTTCGAAACAAATGCAGCCCTTGTATAGCCACATTATCCAGTGCCTGCGAGTCGCCCTGCATAAAGCGGTCAAATGCTGTTGATCGCCAACGCAGGCTACGGATATAGGCACTGAGCGCCTGAGAGACCACTTCCAGAGAAATAGTGGTTTCGCCCGACACCTGGGCGAACACAGCAGGATAAGTAGCATGAGTTTGCAAACGTTGTTGCAAGGCTGGCAAGGTAAAAGCCATTTCAACCGGATCTTGAACAGGCATCAGCACCTGTGCTTCAAGGCTAGCAGCCCTTCCATCCCAGAACTGCGCCTGAAAATGACCACTGAGCAGTATAGAGGGCGCATTGCGTCGACCTGCCTGACGGTCGTGCCCAAAAGACACCTTGCGCGCATCGGTAAATGCCAGTTCAGGCTCATGGCAGGAGGCACAGGCAATTTGCCCTGACTCAGACAGCAAGGGGTCAAAAAAAAGCTGCTCGCCCAGGGCTATCAAACCAGCGTCAGCGGACGGCTGCACGGGTATATCAGCCAGCTCTTGCCAGTTAACCCCGGAATCAACCCAGGGCGCTGGCCAACTGTCGCTAGATTGAGAATAAATCTGACGCAACGACAAGCCAGCATCCTGGTTTGGGGTGTCATAGCTGTTTTTGACCAGCATAATCAAAAACACCCCAGTGATAATCACCCCAGGTGTTTTCCAGTGTATCTGTCCGATCATCAGAAGCTGTACCCCACCTCCAGCCAGACTTGACGCCCTGTTTCATAGGTCGGTACATCGCTGTTGCTCAGATCAATCAGATTCACCTTATCCAGCAGATTGTACACATCCAGGTTAGCAAACACCGCCGACTCACCCGATAAGCGCTTCTCCCATCCCAGGCGCATATCCCAGTTCACCGATTCTTTGTACTGATTTTCTTCCCAGACATCAACCAGCCCGCCCTGATATTCGACCAGATCGCCAGTGACTCCCATGGCCCGATACCCCGCACGATAGCGCAAGAAATTAGTCAGTGTCAGTCCACTTGCTGGATGGCTAGACACAGTCGTCAAACGGGCTGTCCAGGGACGGTTAAAATTATCAGCAGGCCGTTCAGAGTAGCGCATAAAGCGGCCATCATAACGTATGTAAGGGTCATCATACTCAGTTGAACTCATCGTGGTGCTGTAATCCCGATGCGAACGCGTCACATCGGTCCAGTCCAACGCCAGCTGAAAATGGTGTTCAGTATTCCGAAAACGGATGGATTCCATCGGCGAAAAAGTCAAGGTGAGCGTTTCACTGGTACTGCTCCCCTGATTGTTGTAGGTGAAGTAGTTTGCCAGCAGATCACCGGAGCCAGGCTCAAGACCCAGCATGCCGCTACGCGCACGGACTATCTGATCCTTGCCATCTCGGTGAACATATTTCAGCGACAGTTGATAACCCGCGACCTGCTGATCCAGTCCCAGCATTAACTCATCATCATAGGGTAATTTCAATTCATTCAAGCGGGTATTATTCAGGGTGCGGACTGGATCCCCCCATTCCTGAGAGCCATTGGTACGAGTCTGGGTGTACTGCAACGCTGTCCGGCCTTCATTAAGGCGATAGGCGTGCATGTTACGACCATAATAGCGGTTAGCCCCTGCACTCAATCGGGTACGTCTATCACCCCAAAGATCCAATTCAGCAGCAAAACGCGGCGACCAAGTGGCGTCATCCATAAAACTGTCGGCATCAAAGCGAACACCGGGGCGTAACTGTAAACGTCCGAATGTCAGCGCATCCTCCAGATAAGCAGACCATTGCGTGGTTTCATATTCAATTTCTCCGGCTTCATAGACATTCAGTCGTCGGAAAGCCTGACCCATGCCCCCGTAGCGCGGTGTCGGGCTCATGGAACACCAGACAGTCTCAATACAACTGGTGGTAGCCGCCAGTAAAGATCCATAGGTCATTTCTTCTGGGCGCTGATAACTAGCCTGTTGCCAACCCAGTTCTACACCGGTTTTAATGCGATGTTCAACACTCCCTGTATACAGGGCATTCCAGTCCATGTTCGCCTTATAACTGAAATTGCGTTGCTGCTGCTCTATATCGCCCCAACTGCCTTCTGAACTTAAATGTGTTGCATCCGTTGCCAGAGGGTTACTCCAGTTTTTTTCCGGAGACCAGCGCCAGCCGCGATAATAATCGGTGAGTGTTTCACGTGAGTTTTCCAGATCACTAAAGCCAAAGGTCTGTGAAAGCAATCCTGGCTGCAGGGTCCAGTCAACCTTGATACTACCGCTGTAACCGCCGGAGATAATTCGGGTATCGGTATCCTTTCCATTTGAAATAAAGTACAGATTTTCTTGTGGTGCATGGGTAAGTGAGGCATCAACAACCAGGTTTTCTGTTGGTGTCCAGTGAGCTTTAACGAAATAATTATCAATGCGACGTTCCTGGTCTTTCTGCCCTTCACCTGCTGGGGTCGCATAGGTATCTGGGTCATAGAGATACAGCGGGATAGTCGAATCCTTGCGCGAGAAACTGAACAGCAACCCCAATTCATCATTTACCGGACCTTCCAGGGTCGCGCGTGTTATCCACTTACTGAACTCAGGCTGAAGGGCAGCGGATGTTGAGGTTTCCATATCAGCCAGCTGACTTTCATCGATATGGTATTGTGTCCAGGCATCACTGGTATGCTGTATGGAAATTTTTCCGGAAAGACGTTTTGCTGGCGCTCGCGAGGTCACATTAACCACCCCGCCATTGAACCCACCAAATTCAGCACTGACATTACTGTCAAGCACCTCAATACTACCCACTAAATCCGTGTCCAGAGCTAATCCCTGACTACGACCAGGCACATCGGTCATACTCAATGGGTTAGAACTAACTGGATCCAAATCATTATTCATGGAAACGCCATCCAATAAAAACAGATTCTGCCAATAGACAGCCCCGTTAATACTGATATTGGCGGGATCTATCTCTCCCGGTGTTTTACTGCTGAGCTGTGTGTCATCAAACTGCACGCTTGGATTGAGTTTAAGTACACTGGTTATATCACCATTTCCACTAGGCAGTGCCTGAATCAAATCTCGATGATAGGTTTGTGTTCCTTGATCCAAGGATTCATAGATTGCAGCTTCAACTTGTATGGAGGGCAGAAGATGCGTATCCGTTGTTTGAGACGAGTCGACAATACTTGCCTCACTCGATGATTCCTCAGTAGCGACAGCGGATGTACTCAACAACACAGTGCCTGCCGCAAAGACAAGCAACATACTTCGACGTGTATAACCAGCACACATGTTTTAACTTCCAGGAGAATCCCAACCGGGATGGCATGAGTAGATCTGGCTGGCTCAAGAAAGTAACTCTTTGGCTGGCTAGTAATGTAAACCTAACAAATTATAAAATTACGCCTCAAAGCTATGATGCCTTTAAACTTCTATGCCCTTCTTTAAGATGCACAAAGTCTATTAGCTCATCACCTGATACAGTAAATGCCTGACCAAAGCCTTTGACATACAAGCCTTTCTCAGGCACAAGTCTAAACAGATGGAAATCTCCCAACTGAGATAAGTTGTCGATAATATCTCCCTGACGTGCACGCAAAGCCGCAATACCCTGTTGCCAATCGCTACTGCCTCTGGTTACTTCGTTCGCCAGCGCATCAAAGGTCAGACGCTTACGGGCATAGATTTGTCGTGTTTCACCTTCGTCATCTATTAACATGATCGATACTCGATTGCATTGCTGCAGATTCTGACCATGTCGGGCTATTTCACTCACTAACACATAGTAGCCATCTTCCTGTAACGCAAACGGTGCATAGCTGACATTGGGGTTTGCACCCTGGTCAAGCGTGGCCATTACCAGGGTTTTACGGCTGTCTCTAAACGCCCTGACCTCTGGCAAAAGACGCTCTTGCAAACGGTTCTGATCTTCATTCATTGTGTCTCTCCAATAACAGTTAAGGTTTCTGTATCACGCAACCGCGGCGGATGGTGCGGTAATCACCAGAGGCCAACCGCCAGGGTGTTCCATTACATCGATAGGGTAGCGGTACACCTCACTGAGCAGGTCTGACCGCAAAACCTCTCGTACACTGCCTTGACAGGCAACTTTACCAGCATTCATCAACAGGATTTTATCGGCATATTGAGCGGCCAGATTTAAATCGTGTAACACCACCAGTACACCCATACCCTGTTGACGTACTCTTTGTTGCAACACTGAAAACACCTGATGCTGATGGCTCAAATCAAGGCTCGCAGTACATTCATCCAACAACAGATAACGAGGCTCAGTTGTTGGCATCACCTCAAGTTGAGACAGGACTCTCGCCAACTGTACTCGCTGTTGCTCTCCACCTGACAGTGTCAGATAGTTACGTGTAATCAAATGCGCGGCGTCAAACAAGGATAGCATCTGCAGAATATGCGCCTGGCGATCAAGCCGTGGCATGGGATGACGTATCCCGGTTTCAATCACCTCCTCTACGGTGAAGGCAAAGTTCAACTGCACACTTTGTGGCATAACGGCTCGGTATTGTGCCAGCTCGCCAGTAGTCCAGTGGTTTAAACGCCGTCCATTTAGCGCCACCTGTTCCTTTAAACCAGCAACATCACCACTCATCACCTTTAACAACGTGGATTTACCTGCACCATTCGGCCCCAAAACGGCCAACATCTCGCCTGCAGGTATATGCAGCGATACACTATCCAGGAGTTTTTTTCCGTCTAGTGTCAGTGTTAATTCATGTCCAGACAACATTCAGAAGCCCACCCTTGCGCGTTGCTGTAACAAAAGCCACAGAAAAAAGGGCCCACCAATGGATGCCATCATTAGCCCTATAGGCAATTCGGCTGGCGCAATGAGCAGGCGGGCAAAAATATCTGACGCCACCACCAGTAAAGCCCCCATTACCGCACTCAGAGGTAATACCCAGCGATGATCAGGACCGGTTAGCAATCGCACCAAATGCGGCGCCACCAACCCTACAAAACCTATCACACCACTGACCGCAACTGCCGCACCTACTGCCAGGGCCGTCAGTGCTATCACTATAGATTTCATCCGTTTCACATCAAAGCCCATATGTGTACTGACACTTTCACCCATCAGAAACGCATTAAGCGTCCGGGAGTATAAGGGCAAGAGTACGCACGCGAGTAAAATAGGAATACCAGCCATGGCTACATCAACCCAGGAAGCACTGGCCAGTGATCCCATTGACCAAAAAGTCAGCGTGCGCAGCTCTTCATCTGTAGCATAATAGGTCATGATGCCGGTGGCAGCGCCTGCGATCGCATTGATGGCAACACCGGCCAACAGCATGATGGCGACATCCGTTCGCCCATCGCGGGTAGCCACCCTATAAATCAATGCTGTTACCAATATCCCGCCAATGAAAGCGGCAATCGGTAGAGCAAAATACCCCCATAAGACCACCCATTGCTTCAAGTAGGTGCCACCCAGCACTATCACCATAACGGCGGCCAACGCGGCACCGCTGGATACACCCACCAAGCCTGGATCGGCTAATGGATTTCGAAAAAGCCCTTGCATCGCCGCGCCAGCAATAGCAAGACCTGCGCCGACAATGCAACCCAGCACAACCCGCGGCAAACGAATATCTATCACCACCAGCGCCGCCTGCGCATCATCCAGCAGCCCTGCCAGAACACCGTAGACCTGCCAAACACTAAGAGTCATAGCGCCTTGTGTCAAAGAGACACTCAATGTAATCAGCAGCGCTAATACCAGCATTCCTGCCGCCAATCGTGGCGATGCGATGACACGCTGCATCACCCCTCTCCTTCCAAACCTACCAGTCCAACAGTGCTTTCGGGTAGCATCAGGCTGTTTACCAGCTCATCGAGACTCTTGGGTAAATCCGGACCAAAATTAAGCCAGCGTGATTCTATGGCGATGACCTTGCCAGCCTGTCCTGCAGCAGTACGACTAATCGCTGGATCAGCCAGCACTCTATCTTTGCCGCCACCCATCGCCTCAGCATTCTCAAGGGTCAGGATCAAATCAGGATTGGCCTGCATCAGCGCTTCAGCGGATACCGTCTGATAATTTTCAACACTGTCGCTGAAAGGATTGGTCAAGCCTGCCAGCGCCAAAAATGCATCGGCCCGACTACCTTTTCCTGCCACCATCATGCTGCTGTTACGGACACCCATCACGAAAATCGCACGAATTCCATTCGAATTATCAGCACTCAAACGCGAAATCACGCGTTCAGATTCATCAGCAAACGTTTGAATCAATGCATCACCTTCTGAAGATACCCCAAGTGCATCTGCCACTTCAGCGATCTTGTTTTTAACACCCTCTACTGAGTAAACATTGGGTATTACCCGAATATTCACACCTGTCTGCTGCAACTGATCCAGTACCGTCTGAGGCTTTGCATCCGCTGTAACAAGAATGAGGTCCGGTCTTAACGACAACAAACCTTCAGCTGACAACTGGCGCATATAACCCACGTCAGGTAAGGCATTGGCTGACTCTGGCCAGGTGCTGGTGGTGTCTCGGCCCACCAATCGATGTCCCTGCCCCAGTGCATAAATGATTTCCGTAATGGAACCATCCACTGAAACCACACGCTGAGGCTCAGCCACTACCTGAAAGGCGATGCCAGTCGACAGAAACACCACAACGTAATGCAACAAGCGACGTAATTTATCGGGCATAACCAAGCCCCTTGAGTCGATTGAATGCCTGCAACTGATGCGCATAAATTACGCCTTGCTCATCGCGCCCCAGATAAACCTTAAACACACAAGCTCCAGCCCTGTTATAGAATACGATGGCGTGCGCTTCTTTACCGCGTAGCGGCTTGCTGAGTAAGGCGATATTGGCAATAGCATCGAGCTTCAGATGCCCATGCAACTGCCCAGCCGTACCCATCAGGTTAAAGTAGCCAAAGCCAGGCTTGCCTTCTGGCAAACTCCCTTTGAACTCAAACACCGAGCCATCACGCTCAACAATTGTTGTCACCGCGCCCCAGTGTGAGATATCTAGAAGAATAGCTTCTGCAAGATTCCCCTTGATCAGGTACACCATATCGCCCGGCAATGCTGATACGACAGACCACTCAGTAACTTTTAGCTCATCCGCCATTTCAACGGGACGCAGCTGCGGTTTCTCCCGCAATAGGGTTTCAACCTGTTGAACAAGATTTTCCTGCATAATCATTTCCAGATTGTGATTCATCATATTCATAACGTTCACCTCTTTGCTCTGCCAGCGCAGCCAGGACTGTGCCGTCAGATTCAGAATTGATAATTAAAACTGACCTTGAAGTTACGTCCCGGCTGCGTATAGGCATCGATTTCCTGCGAATCTGCACTCAGATCGCGCACATCAGCCCAATAGGTGTAGCGCTCGTCTGTCAGGTTAAACACACCCGCCTGAAGCGAAGCGTTTCGATTAATCTGCCAGCCTGCCATCAGATCAGCTGTGGTAAAACTGGCGGGCGAATAACCATCTTCGTCAGGATTACGCTTCTTTGCCTGCACATGTGTCAACATTAGATCGGCATAGTACTCACCCTGATCATAATGAAGACCGGCCAGGAATTTGGCGGGGTCAATGGTTGCCAAGGGAGCTTTACCGTCATCGCCACGTTGGTCACCTCGGTGCCAGGCAAATCCAGCTGAAATCGCCCAGACAGGATCAAACTGCCATCTTGCATCCCCCTCTATACCCGTCACAGTAACCTTGTCATGATTGATACTTTGATAGGTCATCGGATCAGTTGGCGTACCCGTCCCACTAACAGCTGTGTTTTCTATAAAGTTTTTGTAGTCTGCGCGGAACACACTGACGCTATAGCGTAGTTTATTGTCACGACCACGCAGGCCAACCTCATACATGCGACTGGTTTCTGCCTTCAAATCCGGATTAGCAATGGTCTGATAGGAAAAAAATGGGCTGCTAAGATTGGTGAAGCCACTGTTTACGTCTTGCGGCGTAGGTGCACGAAAACCTTCAGCATACTGTGCAAACCAGTTCAGTAGTGGTGCCTGCTGCCAAACAACTCCCAGCTTGGCTGACACCGCACTGTCCGACAAGGTCTCTGGCGACAGCCCTCGGTATAGCGGGTCATCAGCAGTCGGATCAAGCTTGTAACTATCGTAACGCAGGCCCGGAATAATACGCCATTGACCCAGGGCTATTTCGTCCTGAGCAAACAAGCCTAACAGCTGATAATCAGTATCCGGGAATGGCTTATCCGGAAAGCTGGTGCCCGCCGGGGTACCCTCTCGAAACGCCTGAACATCCGTCTGAGAGTAATCCAGACCGTAATGGAAGGTATGGGTGACGGCGTCACCCAACTGGCTTTCAAACACCGCATTCACACCCTGAACCAACTCGCTGTATTCATTATCACGGGTACGATCACCTATCGTGCGTCGCTCATCGCTAAATTGCCGTTCACTGCTATCTTGCTGATACAGGCTGATACGCGCCATACGGAGAAATCCATCGCTCGACGTAGGCTGATACAGGTAATCCATCTTGTACAGATCACGGCGTACACGATCGTCGGCATTCAATGCAGTTACTGTACTGCTTAAACCACTCAGAACCTCCGTATCCGTGTTGCGATCAATTGTTTCAGCGGTGAATTTCAACTGATGCTCATCATTCACATCCCATACCAGCTTTCCAAGCCAATAATCGCTATCGATTTGCTGCGGATTGGGCAGGGTTCGGGTAGTACCAACACCCGTCGCACTACCCTGGTTACGTAACTGCTCGGCATCACGCTGGGTATAAAGCAGCATGACTGACACCTGCTCATTTCTGGCTGCTACAGCAGATGTAGAAAACCAGCTTTTGTCTTCTGAGGCATAACCCGTTCTGAGATTAACCTGTACATCCTTGCCTAGTGTCAGCAGATCTTCAGGATCCTTGGTCACAAAACTGACGGCACCCGCCAATCCTTCGCTGCCATACAACGTTGAACTCGGCCCACGTAAAATTTCGGCGCGTCGATAACCTTCTGGCTCAAGATAATTAGCACGACCCGTCACAATAGGGCCGAAGGTATAAAGAGCCGGAAGACGAACACCATCGGTCTGAATCGTCACCTGATTGCCTTCCAGACCACGAATATTGACGCCTTCATTACCGCCCCTGCCGACGCCGCTGAGCGCTGCAGTGGCGCGCATAGGCTGAGCGCGAACTGACACACCGGCTTCATAGCGCAGCATATCCTCTACATCTGAAGCCTGCTGCTTTTGCACATCGTCTTCAGTAATCACACTGACAGTATTGGCTACATTCAGCACATCCTGCTCAGTATGCGACGCCGTTACTGTTAACTCCTTAAGCGAGGCTTTCGATGCCACTGGAGTCGAGACTTCAGCCAAAGAAAAGCCTGAAATGGCAATACCAACCGCCAGAGTCAGCGCCTGGCGCGGAAAATAAACTGCGTAATTCATAACTTTGCCACCCATAATATTAGACACCCCCATCTGCAAGAGAAATTAAAGACACATCAGATAGGGATTTGCGAAGGCAATATAAACATTGAAGCGCACAAGGCGCTTACGCCGATGCAAACAAATTCAAACCAGTAATTGTTCATCTATGGCTCCGTGGACAGCATCACTGTGATGTCATCCGCGCGAGCTGGCTGCCTGAGGGCACTGGGTGGCTGGCGTTACGCGTTTTAGTTGATTGGGAATCAGTGTCAGAGCACTTATTTGGTCAGTATCAGCTTTCCATTTTTCGTCCGTGACAAACGATAGATTTCATTTTCATGTACTATCTCAAGACGCCCATTACCTGCCAGCAATTCCTCGCTGGAAATCCTTGGTGAACATCCACGACTGCCAATGAGTGGAGCAGTCTTGTTCTGTTCAGCGTTTATCTGTGCTGATGGTTGATCTTTCATATAAGCTCCTTAACACTAACGATAACAATTATCGTTTCCATCCGTGTATTTGTCAACACAGAAATATCATTAAGTGCTATTATTTATGTGATTAATCAAATGACTTGCTCAACACCTTGTTGCGATTAATTATTTCAACCATGGATGTGTTTTTAATACATTAAAGCTATAGCAAGCAGCTGTAATTTTGACGCAACCCAATTGACCGGACAGACATTATGAAAGGTGAGAAATCCGTAATACAACAGCTCAATAAAGTCCTTACCTACGAGCTGACCTCAATTAACCAGTTCTTTCTGCACGCCCGGATGTTTGGCAACTGGGGGTTTGCTGCCCTGAATGAGAAAGCCTATAAAAAATCTATCAAGGATATGAAGCAAGCCGACAAGCTCATAGAGCGTGTACTATTTCTCGAAGGCCTCCCTAACCTGCAACACCTTGATCGACTACGTATTGGCGAGACGCCTGAAGAGATGCTGAAAGCAGATCAAGGCTTTGTTTCAGACCAGTTAACTCTGCTCAAAACAGCCATACAGGTTTGTGAAACCGAGCAGGATTACGTTAGCCGCGAACTGCTTGAAGATATCCTTGAATATGAAGAAGATTATCTGGACTGGCTGGAGACCCAGCTACAACTGATCAGCAGCATCAGTATCGAAAACTATCTACAGTCCATGACCTGAACAATGAACCGAACGGAGAAACACTATGAAAGGTAACCCTGACGTAATTGAAGCGCTGAATAAATTAATGGGTGGCGAGCTCGCAGCCATGGACCAGTATTTTGTGCACTCAAAAATGTATGAAGACTGGGGACTGTCCAAACTCCACGAGCGAATTGCGCATGAGTTTGATGATGAAAAAAGCCACGCCAGCTTACTGATCGACCGCATTCTTCTGCTGGGAGGCAAGCCTGACCTGTCTACTCGCGGCCCTGCAAACATTGGATCTACAGTACCTGAAATGCTGCAGTTTGACCTGGACCTTGAATACGAAGTGACCCGTCAACTCAAATCAGCCATTGCACTGTGCGAAACCACTCAGGATTACCAGAGCCGCGACATGCTGCTGGCGCTGCTTAAAGATACTGAAGAGGATCACGCCCACTGGCTCGAACAGCAGTTGGGGCTGATAGAAAAGCTGGGATTACAAAATTATTTACAGTCACAGATCTGATCCTGTAAACAGCCTTAAAAAAATTTAGTTTTTTTCTTCAAAACAATTGCAAACGATAATGCGTTGCATTAACATGAAGATTCATTGACAGGTTGAACTCGTGCTTAACCGCACTAAAGTTCATGTGCTCTCAGCACGTTAGACCGTAACACAGCCCAAACTGTGTTACGGTTTTTTTTATGCCTGATACTTTGCACGCACAAGTCCAGCTAGCGTAATCCCACAAAAATACCCCCCCTTGTCAGAACTGACTTAGGTTCAGCTTTTTACAGCAAGGTTTAATACAAATAGAAGAAAATTAGAAGAAAATAGAAGGAAATTTCAGAAAAGGAATTTGCTCAGGCGCAGACGTTTAGCGCTCGTCCATGAGCATTAGAGGTGACAGGGTTAGCAGGCGGCCGCGTCTACATAGTTACAGCTGGTATCGGATTGAGATTGTGTGCGCAGCATGTCACGAGCCAGGCAGACACACTTGCCACAACAACTACCCACCTGAAGTGAACGGTTCAAATCACGCACACTTGATGCCCCACCATCAATCGCCTGATGCACATCGCGTTCAGTTACACCATTACATATACAGACATACATCAGCAAGCCCTCTTATCTAGTTCAATACAAATGATAACGCTTATCATAAATATTACAAGAGATTTTTGTCTTCCTTCTGCTTTTCACAACCAACGCTTCAAATACTTTGATATGAGGTATAAAAAAACTATAGATACCATTGATAATAGTTATCATTACAATTAATGTATGGGTATTGAACTGAAATATCCGGGAGGATGAGATGATCGATGAACACGCTACAGACCTGTCTGAGTACTTGTCTCAGCATTACGAAGAGTTGAATGCTTACCTTTCCGGACTGTTCGGATCAGCCAGCTTTGCTAATGAGATTACCCAGGATCTGTTGTTTTATCTCTGGAACTCCCCAGTGAAGCTGTGTGTAGGCAATCCCATGGCGCAACTGCTATCCATGGCAAATCGGCTGGGGCAATACCGAAGACGGCAGCGTCTTAGCCGCAGCGTTCATGTGCCTAGACATAAACCCACCACCGCCCCCTTGTATATTTAATCAGAGAGGATAAGGACTCATGAAAACTCAACAACGCTGGTCTCAAGGCACCACAGATAATGACCTGACTGCGGAAACTCGTTTGACCGAATTGCTGCACCAAAGACAACATACACTGATAATCTGGGCAGGTTTATCCGGTATTGTACTGCTAGGCTCAACCGTGTTGTGGCTGATTTAATAGACTATACGTAAGCCGGATAGATCAATGCAAAGTTAGCTCAATGCAAAATAATCAGTGTCGCCAACCCCAGGAAGGATAAAAAACCAGCCACATCAGTGACCGTTGTTAAAATCACGGCGCCAGACAGAGCCGGATCGATTTTCAGTTTTTTCAACATCAAAGGAATAGCAATACCGGCCAGATTGGCAAGCGTCATATTGACTAGTATCGCAATTGAAATTACCAGAGAGATCTTTGGATCACCAAACCAGAGATGAGAGATCAGGCCAACAACCAGTGCCCAGATAACCCCATTGGTCAACCCCACCCATAACTCTTTATTGAATAGCCAGACCTTGTTATTACCGGCTATCTGCCCCAGCGCCATACCGCGTATGACCACCGTTAACGTCTGACTTCCGGCAATTCCGCCCATACTGGCGACCACTGGCATCAACACGGCCAAGGCGACTACCTGTTCAAGTACAGCCTCAAACTGACCAATAACGGCCGCGGCAAGAAACGCTGTAGCCAGGTTAATACCCAGCCAGATACCACGACTTTTTGCACTCTGAAGAATGGGAGAAAATAGCTCTTCCTCATCACTGACACCGGACATGTGCTTTAAAGTCATGTCGGAATCATCCTGAGTAATTTCAATAATATCAGCAATATTCAACTGACCGACCAAGACACCCTCGGCATTGGTTACCGGTGCAAAGTAGAGTTCTCTGGCCCTGAGTACCGAGGCAGCGTCATTGACCTTCATATTGTCATTCAGGGTGAAGGCCTTGTACATGAACTCATCTACCAGCGAATCCTGATTCTGTTTAACCAAATCTATCAGGGTAATCGTGCCCAGCAGGCGCTTATCCTTGTCAGTCACCATGATTTCTTGTGACTCATCATCCAGCAGCTTATGAATCCGGACAAAACGCTGCACGGCTTCCAGGCTGACCCCCTGCTTTACATTAACGGTTTCCGGGTCCATGTAGCGACCAACCGTATCTTCGTCGTATGCCTGGAGCACTTCAACCTGTGAACGAATGATCTCGTCCAGTGACTCATACACTTCCGTCTTGAGATGGTCTTCAACCACATCAAGTACTTCGGCAACTTCCTGCGCATCCAGCCCTTTGACTATCTCGGTGACATCAGCCACCGACATATCGGTCATATACTCTGTACGAATATCCTCGGCCACTTCAGCCAAGACTTCACCTAACTGGCTATCCGGTACTGCCAGCCAGATCTGATGACGCTGATTAGCTGGAAAGGATTCAAGCCAGCGAGCAAGATCGGCAGATTCCTTATCCGCCAAGGCACGACTAAGCCCTGAGTGATCCTCAGCCTCAATCAATGCCTGCAAATAAACCAGCTGCTGTTCAGCTGATGAAAACTGCGTTCCTTCGTGCATGAAAACCCTCTAACTACTCAAAACTGGTTGACCGAAACCCGATCATGGCTGGGATGCAGCCAGAAGCGCAGTTGCCCTACTCACACGTCAAGATGTCGTTTCACGATACCACGTCGTACCTTCACGACTGTCTTTCAATACCACGCCCTGATCCAAAAGCTGCTGCCTGATCCGGTCAGCGCCAGCATAATCTTTATCATCCCTGGCCTGTTTACGTGCATCTATTAAGGTTTCGATCTCAACTGCACTGATTTCACCGGCTTTATCTTCACCCTTGAGGAACTGATCCGGGCTCTGCTGCAATAGTCCCAGCACGCCGGCAAGGCGTTTAAGCTCCCCTGCCAGATGTGGTAGTAACGCAGACTTCTCACGTTTGGCACTATTCAGTTCATTCACCAGCTCGAATAACACCGCCAGCGCTTTCGGAGTATTAAAATCATCATCCATCGCCTCACAAAAACGCTGCTGGTACGCTGGATTAACGCCCTGTGGTTCAGCGGCGAGCTCAACGCCTTGTAACGCCTGATAAAAGCGCTCCAAGGCAGAGCGCGCCTCAGTCAGGCTGGATTCCGAGTAATCGATATAGCTGCGGTAGTGGGCGCTGGTAAGAAAATAGCGCACAACTTCCGGGTTATAGGCCTTCAAGACATCACGAATGGTAAAAAAATTATTCAGTGATTTGGACATTTTTTCCTGGTTGACCCTGACGGCACCCGCATGCATCCAATAATTGGCATAAGTGCACTCATTGGCCGCTTCAGACTGGGCTATCTCATTTTCATGGTGTGGAAAGGGCAAGTCCGGCCCACCGCCATGAATATCCAGGGTGGTACCTATGCAGCAACGCGACATGGCTGAACATTCAATATGCCAACCCGGACGCCCGTCACCCCAGGGGGACGGCCAACTGATCTCACCAGCTTTGGCCGCCTTCCACAGCACAAAATCCAGTGGGCTTTCTTTCAGCACATCAACTTCAACCCGGGCACCGGAACGCAGCTCTTCAATCTGTTGGCCACTGAGCTTGCCATAACCCTCAAACTTCTCGACACGGTAATACACATCACCGTTGTCAGCCCGGTAGGCAAAGCCCCTGTCGATCAGATCAGTGATAAACGCAATAATATTGTCCATGTGTGCGGTAACACGCGGTTCATGGTCTGGGCGTAGCACCGACAGGGCTTGCTCGTCTTCATGCATCGCCGCAATCATACGCTGAGTCAGATGTTCAACAGTTTCACCATTTTCAGTGGCCCGACGCATAATTTTGTCATCCACATCGGTGATGTTGCGGACATAGTTAACCTCCCAGCCAGACCAGCGCAAATAACGGGTAATTACATCAAATGATACCATCACCCGTGCATGTCCTATATGACAATAATCGTAAACCGTCACACCACACACATACATGCCGATTTTTCCGGCTTGCAGTGGTTCAAAGGGTGTTTTGGATCGCGTCAGGGTATTGTATATCTGTAACATGCTATGCACTCTTAATCTTGATATGGCTTCTGACTGCAGCACAGTCAGAGCACGGATTATATAGGGTAAAGGTTAACCCAATGTTAATTCAGTCGGATAATGCCGAGCTGTGCCCGACCCAACAGGCTGGTTTCACGGGTGACGATAAGGTTACCCTCATGCCAAAAAATGGCCTCCCACTGCCCCATCGGATGAATCTGATGGTAGCTGGCCTGAGTCCAGTCTGGCAGCCCATCGGCGACAGGTATCAGCCAAATAAACGCGGATAAATTTAAAAACCCCAGCCGATAGCCAATCAATGCCAGTTGCTGTGTTTGCGGATTATAATCTGCGCCGGTGACCAGTCCTCGGACTGGATACTCGGCATGGCTGATAACCTGCTGAGCCTCAGCATTCTTATTCAGACGGTACAAACGGGTATTATTGTTCTGCCAGTTCTTGGTAAACAACCAAAGTTCATCTTCCACCACCGTAAGCGCTTCACAGTCATTGTTATGAGCATGAACATTACGTTCTGGCTGAGTATCGGCCAGACGCACATTAAGCCGTTGTGAAGCCACCACGCCACGATCCCGAGCAGCATCCAGTTCATCCCAGGCCAGCTTGTAAATCTGGATCCAGATCCGATCACCAAGGTTATTGCCGCAATCAGCAATATAGAGGTGGTCATTATCCTGAGCCAAGGCTTCCCAATCGTGATTCGCTGACTCCAGCGGATGTACGCGACGGTTAATTTGCTTACCTGAGACACTCAGCTCAAACAACATGGCATCATTACCACTGTCGTTATGAGTCCAAAAATGTCCGTTGCGGTAAGCCAGACCTGAGGTTTCATTAACAGCATCCGGTAACCCGGCCAGCGCCTCGATGGTTAAACGATCTGGCAGCTCAGGATAAGCCTGACTAACAACAGCCTCGAACGGATCAGGATCAGGTTCAGCGCTTGCCTCAACCGGCTCAGAAACAAACGCGTCATCTGACTCACCAGAATCAATCGTATCGGGCTTAATCGCCGGTTCTGTACACGCCATAAGGCCAAGCAGAACAACCGCAAACAGAATCAGACGCCAGCTCATCAGCCTTTCTGAATCTTCGCCCAAGAGTCACGCAGGGTGACGGTACGATTGAACACCAAGTGATCGGCTGTTGAGGCTTTATCGACGCAGAAATAGCCCAAGCGCTCAAACTGTAAATTGGTTTCGGCTATCGCTGTTGCCAGCCCAGGTTCAGCACGACAACCAGTCAAGACCACCAGAGATTCAGGGTTGATACAATCTAAGAATGACCCCTCTTTATCAGCTTCTGGATTGGCTTCTGTAAACAGGCGATCATACAGACGTACTTCACAAGCCACCGAGTTATCCGCATTCACCCAATGAATTACGCCATTGGCTTTGTAACCCTCAGGATTAGCGCCTCGGGTGGCTGGATCATAGCTGCATTTAAGCTCAATAATCTGCCCGGCAGCATCCTTAATTACTTCCTCGCAACGTATCACGTAAGCACCGCGCAAGCGCACCGCCTCACCTGCGGCCAGACGCTTCCATTTACGCGGAGCTACCTCTTCAAAGTCTTCCTGCTCGATGAGCAAATTACGCCCAAAGCTCACCTTACGACTGCCCATGGTGTCATCTTTCGGGTGTGCCGGTAATTCAAACCACTCCTCTTCCCCTTCAGGGAAGTTGGTGATAGTGACTTTCAACGGCTGGGTCACACACATGGCGCGCGGGGCGTTGGCATCCAGATCGTCACGAATGGCCGATTCCAACATCGCCATATCCACTACGCCATTGGAACGGGTAACACCAATCATATCGCAGAAATTACGTATGGCTACAGGCGTATAACCTCGACGACGTAAACCTGAGATGGTTGGCATACGCGGATCATCCCAACCACTGACATGCTGCTCATCGACCAACTGCTTGAGTTTGCGCTTGCTGGTGATGGTGTAGTTAAGATTTAGCCGAGCAAATTCATACTGGCGAGGAACCACCGGCACAGGAAGGTTGGCGATCAACCAGTCATATAACGGACGATGATCTTCAAACTCCAGTGTACAAATGGAGTGTGTCACCCCTTCTAACGCATCAGACTGTCCATGGGCAAAATCATAGGAAGGGTAAATTTTCCAGGCATCACCACTCTGGTGATGATGGGCATGACGAATACGGTAGATCACCGGATCACGCAGATTGATATTGGCAGCCGCCATGTCAATTTTAGCCCGCAAGGCACAGCTTCCTTCAGGTAACTCACCGGATTTCATCTGCGCAAACAATGCCAGATTCTCTTCGACACTACGGTCCCGGTAAGGGCTATTGCGTCCGGGTTCAGTCAAAGTACCACGGTACTCACGCATCTGTTCCGCGTTCAGGTGATCAACATAAGCCTTGCCTGCTTTGATCAGGTGTACCGCCCAGTCATGCAACTGCTGAAAGTAATCCGAGGTGTAACGTACTTTTCCGGCCCACTCAAAACCCAGCCAGCGTACATCTTCAATGATCGAATCAATATACTCCTGACTTTCCTTCTCCGGGTTAGTGTCATCAAAGCGCAGATTACACTCCCCGCCAAACTTTAATGCTGTACCAAAGTTCAGGCAGATGGATTTGGCGTGACCTATATGCAGATAACCGTTCGGTTCTGGCGGAAAACGGGTGGTGACTTTGCCATCATTAAGGTTGTTCTGCAGATCCTGTTCAATAATCTGATGAATAAAATTAGTGGGCTTTACGCTGTCATGCTTGGTCATAGGGGCAACTTATACTGGCTGATGAAACGGATAGCGGTTCAGCTATCACTGACATTAACCGACTATTATAAACTGACTGCAGCTGCTAAAGCACGGCCCAGTGCAGCCGATTGAACATTAAAACGACTGAAAATTGTTTTAGTTAAGATGCAGCAAACTCAGACTTGCGTATAATGTCGACTTTACTCAGCACAACAGGATTTTACTAATGATTATTTTGCACACCAACCTCGGCGACATCACCCTTGAACTGAATCATGAAAAAGCGCCTAAAACAGCCGCTAATTTTGAAGCCTATGTAAAAGATGGTTTTTATGATGGCGTCATTTTTCATCGTGTCATCGATGGCTTTATGGTTCAGGGCGGTGGTTTTGAGCCAGGTATGCTGCAAAAAGACACCAAAGACAGCATCGAAAATGAAGCCGATAACGGCCTGACTAATGATACTGGCACAATCGCCATGGCCCGCACCATGGACCCTCACTCAGCGTCTGCACAGTTCTTTATCAACCTGTCAGACAACAGCTTCCTTAACCACACAGCTAAAACTTCACAGGGCTGGGGTTATGCGGTGTTTGGCAAAGTTACTGAGGGTATGGATGTTGTCAATAAAATCAAACAGGTAAAGACTACTTCTCGCGCAGGCCATCAGGATGTACCGGCTGAAGACGTTATCATTGTCTCCGCTGAGATAGTGGACGCTTCAGACGCTGAATAATCAGACTGCTTATGTCGTTGATACTGATTTCCGATCTTCACCTGCAACCCGGCCGACCCGATTTGTCGGCCGGGCTAAGTCGCTTCCTCGATAACCTTGATCGCGATTGCCAGCAGCTTTACCTGCTGGGTGATCTGTTTGAATACTGGATAGGTGATGACGCTGCCCTGCCAGGAGCCGAGCAACTGGCCAGGCAACTACGCGGGCTGAGTGAGCGCGGTATGCAGTTGTTTTTTCAGGCTGGTAACCGAGACTTTCTGGTGGGTCAGCAATGGCTTAAGCTGGCGGGCACACAACTACTGCCGGAAGCCTTCAAGCTACGCTTTCCTGACGGCATAATGACGTTACTGATGCATGGTGACCAACTCTGCACCGATGACACGGCTTACCAGGCGTTTCGTCAGCAGGTTAGAGATCCGGCCTGGCAACAGGCTTTTTTACATAAATCAGTTGATGAACGTATCGCCATTGCCGAACAACTGCGGATGGAAAGCAAAAAACAGGGCGCCACAAAAGCTGAAGCGATCATGGATGTTAGTCCCGCTACGGTGCAACAGGCTATGGAAAAAGCCGCTGTCAGCCGCCTGATCCACGGCCACACCCACCGCCCGGCAGTTCATCAACTGGAGCTCAGCAGCGGAACGGCCGAACGCATGGTACTCGGTGACTGGGATAAGAAAGGCTGGTATATCAAGGCCGATGCCACTGACACCCGCCTGCTTTCCTTTGATATCTGATCCTGTATCTTGCGTATGACTAGCCTGTGACTATATCCCTGTGACTAAATTGGGGTACCGCTGTTAAATTGGAGTACCGCTGTGAAAGCGGAACTCCTCATCCTCTGCTTCGATCAATTCCCGCTCAACTTCACAGAAAAACGCGATGCGCTCGTCTATCGGCTCACCCGCATAGTCACGCGCCAGGTGCAGATAATCCTGATAATGGCGTGATTCGGACTTCAACAGCGAACGGTAAAACTTGGCCAACTGCTCATCCAGAAACGGTGCCAGCTTAGCGAAGCGCTCGCAGGAACGCGCTTCTATCAAGGCACCAATGATTAACACATCAATCAAACGTCCTGGCTCAGAGGTTCTGACGTGCTTTCTTAGACCGGCTGCGTAGCGTGAGGGGGATAAATGGTCATACACCATGCCCCGCTCCTGCATAATCGCCAGCACCTGCTCAAAATGAATCAGCTCCTCGCGTGCCAGCCTGGACATCTTATTCAACAGATCAGGGCGATCCACATAACGGAACATCAGCGTCATAGCGGTTGATGCGGCTTTTTTTTCACAGTGCGCGTGATCAGTCAGCAACAACCAGAGATTATCGGGCTGTACAGCCGCTTCAATCCAGCGATCAGGGGTTACACAGGGAAGGAATTGGTGAATTTCATCAAGGGCGGTCATTATGATCCTGCGGTTGGCATTTCCGAAAGGCCGACATTATAACCTTCCGGAAATACGCAATCCAACTAAGAAATCAATTTGACCTTAATTTTGACATGGCTTTTTTAACTAAAGGCAATCCCAGTGATAACAAGGCTATAAGCAACAGGGCCAGTGATATGGGTTTTTCAATAAAGACACCCCACTCACCACCGGAAATCTGCAGCGCACGTCGCATAGACTCCTCCATCAAGGCACCTAGAATGAGCCCCAGGATAAGTGGCGCGGCCGGAAATCCATTCAAACGCATCGCCAACCCGATCAAACCAAACAGCAGTAGCAGTATCAGATCAAAGCTACTAAAGCTCAGACCATAGACCCCCACCATACAAAAAATCAGTATGAGTGACAGCAACAGCGGACGAGGGGCATCGAGAATACGCGCTATATAAGGAATCAGCGGCAGATTCAGCACCAGCAGGAAGATATTACCGATATACATACTGGCAATAACGCCCCAAAACACATCCGGACGTTGCTCCAGCATCATCGGCCCTGGTGTGACACCCATAACCAACAACGCACCCAGCAGCACCGCCGTGGTACCTGAACCAGGCACCCCCAGAGTCAGCAAGGGTACAAAGGACCCACCACAGGCGGCATTATTGGCCGACTCTGGTGCAGCAACCCCTTTGATATTACCCTTACCGAAAGTATCCCCATCTTTAGCAATGCGCTTTTCCATGCTATAGCCCAAAAATGAGCCAATAGTGGCTCCAGCGCCGGGTAATACACCGGTAAAAAAGCCCAGCAACGAACTACGACCTATAGGCGCCGCGATCTCTTTCACTTCAGCGCGAGTCAGTTTAAGCGAACCGATTTCGTTACGCTTTTGAATTTTACCACCGCCTTTTAGCAGCATGTAAAAGACTTCGGCCAAGGCAAACACGCCCAAAGCCACTACCAGAAAATCGATACCCTCAATCAACTCCAAGCTGTCGAAGGTATAGCGCTCTGTACCCGTCTGTAAGTCGATACCGACAATTGAAATCATCATGCCGACTATAGCGGCAATCAACCCCTTGGAAAGTGATTTATCTGACAGACTGACCACTGCAGTCAAACCCAACACCATCAGCGCAAAGTACTCAGCTGGACCAAAGCTCACCGCTACTTTGGATAACAATGGAGCAACCAGCATTAATCCGATAACGGATACTGTGCCACCAATAAAGGAAGCATAAGCGGCAATGGCCAAAGCCTTGCCGGCCATACCCTTTTGCGCCATGGGGTAACCGTCAAATGACGTAGCCACCGTACCGGCGACCCCGGGGGCGTTCAGCAGTATTGATGAAGTCGACCCCCCAAAAATTGCGCCGTAGTACACTCCCGACATCAAAATCAGGCCAGTTGCAGGGTTGAGATTAAAGGTGATCGGGATCATCAGCGCCAACGCACTGATAGGCCCTAATCCGGGCAGCATGCCAATAATTGTGCCGGCAAATACACCGATAAACACATACATCAGGTTTACAGGGTCCAGCGCTATGCTGAAACCGAAGATCAGGTTATTCAGGGATTCCATGAGAGACCTTCTTATTATCTGAACTTGTAAGCATTAAAAGGGCAACACACCCTGAGGCAGGTAGATTCCCATGACCTTATTCATCAGCAGGTAAAGAACCAGGACGACGCCGCCGGTTGTTAGCAGATTGATCCAGTGCTGGCGATATCCAAACCAATAGGCCAACCCAAATCCAAGCAACACAGAGGATAACAAGAAACCCAAAGGCTCAATCAACAACGCATAAGCCAGAACAGCCACAGACGTGCCCATCACTTGCACAGCAGGCCGCTTCGTAAATGCCGATTTTTCTGGTGCAGGCTCTGAATCATCAGAAGCATCTTCATTGGGTTGCGCTTGTTTTTCGAACATAAGCAGTAGAGATAATACCAGTAACCCAGCCCCCAGCATTTTGGGGAAAGCGTCAGAATCGACTGGACGCGGAATAGGAAATACTGGAATCTGAAAGGCCATCCAAATATAACCCAGAGAAAAGATTAACAGGATTATTCCGATTAATTGATTAGTAGTTACACGTGCCATAAAGTCACCCTATATACGTCAGATAAATGCGCTGACCACAATGCTCTGCAGTCAACGCTGGCAATATTAATAAGGTGATTTAGTTGCGCAGCAGCCCTAATTCGCCCAGAACTGCTCTAAACTGTGTCAGCTGCGTATCCAGAAACGCTCCAAACTCTTCGCTGTTCTGATACGCGTCCAACCAACCAAGGCGCTCTGTGGCCTCTTTCCAGTCATCAGTTTCCATCATTTTGGCAAACAGATCTTCATAGTAGCGCAGTGCTTCTTCAGAGATATCCTTCGGTGCCATCACACCCCGCCAGATATCGAAGGTGTAATCCAAGCCCTGTTCTTTGTAAGTTGGTACATCCAGACCGGCAATTCGCTCTGGTGATGAAACCCCCAGTGCACGTATCTCACCACCTTCCAACTGTGCAGCCGCTTCACCGGCACCGGTAATCACCGCTTCAACATGCCCACCTAGCAAGCTGGTCATAGCTTCACCACCACCAGAAAAGGCAATGTAGTTAACAGACGCCGCATTGATTCCAGCGGCTGCGGCCGCACCCGCTATGGAGATATGGTCCATTGAGCCTGCTGCCGAGCCACCACCGACACTTAAGCGCGGATTTTCGCCAATCGCTTCAAGTAATTCGTTGATGGTTTGATAAGGTGAATCCTTACCTACTAGAACAATGGAGTAATCAGTAATCAGACGGGCTACAGGAGTAAAGTCAGTATGGTTGAAACGCGAAGTTCCTGCCAAAGGCACCAGTATGATTGGAGGGCTAGTGGCAAATAGTTTGTGATCATTGCCATTATCGCGAGCTATCTGAGCCCAGGCTACGGCACCACCACCGCCAGGAACATTGATTGCAGCAAAATTCTGATCAGCCAGGCCTTCTGTACGTATTACATTAGCGGCTGTTCTGACCAGTGTATCCCAACCACCACCAGGGTTAGCGGGAGCTACAAACTCAACAGCACGCGATGGTGTCCAGTCAGCCGCTACCGCGCTGCCAATGACACCCGCAGACAGGGTGAGTGCAGTACCCATCAACGCAAGGGTTTTGAGGGGGTGTTTCAATAGGGATTTCATAGAGTGCTCCATTGTTTCTTATCATTTTATGAATAACCACGGATTAATCTAATTAGCTCCCTAGGCGCTCACAACCTTCTGATCATAATTGATAAAAGCAGCATAAATGGCATTTTGTTCATTTTGCTCACGCACCAGAAAAAACCCGCTAGGTTAACCTAGCGAATAACGCCGTTCCGGGCGCCCCACCTCGCCATAATCCAACTCAGCCTTCACTTCACCCTGTGCCACAAGAAACTCTAGATAGCGCCTTGCAGTTGAACGACTGACACCCGTCTGTTGTGCCAGCGAGCTGGCTGTTTGTGCAACACGTGCGTCCAAGCCACCCTTAACTCTCTCCAGCGTAAGTGGATCAATCCCCTTGGGTAGACGGCTTCCCTCTACTTGAGAGTACTCGTTGCGAATCAATGCCCTATCCAGCACTGACTGATCAAGTTCAGTATGTCGACCCATCAAGACCCTTTCATCACGAAAGCGCTTCAGCATCTGCATCATCCGACTACTTTCTATCGGCTTAATAAGATAATCAAAAACCCCACCACGTAGCGCTTCCTGAATGGTTTCAACTTCTTTTGCGGCCGTTACCATGACGATATCCAGGGTCCGAAAGCGTCGACGTAGCTCCCATAACAACTCAAGCCCTTTGACATCCGGTATATAGGCATCCAACAAAACCAGATCCGGCAAGACTTCCTGCTGCTCCAAAAACACCAGCGCCTCACTCGCGGTATGGCATATACCTACCACAGCAAACCCATCCGCCTGGTCAATAAACTGCCGATTAATATCAGCCACGCGAAAATCATCCTCAATAATCAGCACACGGTACATTGTCATTTTTATCCTGTCGCATCTGTAATACTGATCAGGGCTTTTTCCAGTGTCACAACAAAACAAGCCCCCCCAAGCTCCCCTTCTTCAAGATAGATATTACCCGCATATCTATCGACTATACGTTTAACTAAGGCTAGGCCAATTCCACCATGAGTGCCTGATTTAGTTGAATAACCCTGCCGGATCAGCTGCTCCAGCGCTTCCGGCTCTACGCCTGGTCCATTGTCCTCAACCTCGATCAATAGCTGCTCACCCAGATCAGTAAAAAACAAACGTACCTTTGGAGTGGTATCAGCTTTTTCCTGAGCCGCATCAAATGCATTATCAATTAAATTGCTGAGAATTTTGAGCAAGGCGTCCTGAGCCTGAAGATGCAGACTGCTATCCAGCGAACTGCTGTTATCCATTTCAAATTGAATATGCCGCAGGCGAGCCTGATTCATTTTTGATAACAGCATGGCACCTAAAACCGGGTTATTAAGATGCTGCAGTACAAAGCGCACCTGGTCCTGCTCGAGCTGCCCCTCCTGATGAATCAATGCCAATGCTTCATCAATTTTCCCCAACTGCAGCAAACCCGAAATTGTATAGAGTCGATTAGAAAACTCATGCGCCTGTTCTCGAAGCAGATCAGCATCCGCATTAACCTGCTTCAGTGCCGCATACAATTCACGGATTTCTTGCTGACTGCGGAAAGTCGACACGGCGCCATCCACCTCTCCCTGAGGGTTAAAAATGGGCACGCGATTCACAACAACCAGGGTATCGCCTATCCAAAGCTCCTGATCAAACTGGCGTTTACCACTGGTTAATACATCCTGAAGACGAGAATGCGGCACTAACTCATCCACTGGCATACCTTGAAACTCATGGTGTCCACTGATGCCAAGTGTGCGTTGCGCCGACTGATTTAACAGTGTAATACGACCATCACGATTCACCGCAACAATACCTTCATGTATTGACTGAAGTATCGCTTCTTTCTCATTGATTAATCTTGCTATTTCGTGCGGTTCAAGACCCAGGATAAGTCGTTTGATATGCGCTGAGATCCACACAGCACCTACCAGCCCCAGCACCACTGAAGTCGCAATCATCAGCCACCCCAAATACAGCGAACGGCCTACATCCTCAGACACCTGATCCACTAAAAAACCAACAGAGACAACACCGATAATATTTCCCTGAGTATCCCTGACGGGAGTCTTCCCCCGCATAGCTTCTCCAAGCGTACCGGTTGCGAAGGAAATATAAGATTCACCATAGAGCAAGGCAGGCTCATTATCACTACCCACCATTTTCTTCCCGAGCCGCTCAGGTACAGGGTGCGAGTAACGCACCTCATCGCGATTACCCACCACGACATACTCAGCACCAGTCTCCAGTCGAATACGCTCAGCGATCGGCTGAATAATTGCGGCTGGATCAGGGGCATCAAAAGCGGCGATCAACTCAGGTATTACCGCAACTGTCTTGGCTACACTCAATGCACGCAAGCCCATTTGCTCACTCAGAAGATCAGCCTTGCTAAAGTTGAGATACAGTCCCTGCATACCCAGCATCAGGGCAATTAATGCACCAATTAACCCCAGCATCCGTGTACGCATAGTTAACATCTGAACTCTCCTTGCTTAGCACCTCACTATTGATCAAGCGGTTGCGTTAACCAGCGTATCTATAGCCTGGGCCATTTCTGTATCGTACTCTGCCTGGACCTTCAACAGCTCGCCATCGGGCAAGGTCAACCTGAGTTCCGCTGCATGCAACATCAACCGTTTCAGCCCCATTGAGCGCATCTGGGCATTGGTTGCATCAACACCGTATTTAACATCACCAATAATAGGATAGCCGCTAAACTGACTATGAACACGAATCTGATGGGTACGTCCGGTTAAAGGGCAAGCTTCAACCAAAGTGGCCAGATCACCAAAACGACGTAACACCTGAAAATCAGTAATGGACTCTTTACCCTCTGGCTGCACCCGCACAATCCGCTCTCCGGATTTCAACTCATCCCGCAACAAAGGTGCATTGATGCGCTGACGCCGGTTAGGCCATTTACCACTGACAAGGGCGTGATAAACCTTATGAATACGCTTTTCACGCAAGCCTTCATGCAAATAACGCAACATACTGCGCTTCTTTGCCACCATAATGCAGCCAGACGTATCTCTATCAAGCCGATGGACCAACTCAAGAAAACGTGCCTGGGGGCGTATCTGCCGTAACGCTTCAATTAAACCGTTATTGATACCGCTCCCCCCGTGCACAGCCAACCCGGATGGTTTATTCATAACAATCAGCGCATCGGTTTCATAAAGCACGGCTGACTCCAGATGCTCGGCCAGACTGCGCCCTACAGGTACGGGTTCATTCTGTTCCGGGATTCGAATAGGCGGAATACGCAACTCATCTCCGGCATTAAGCTTATAGTCAGGCTTAACACGCTTTTTGTTAACGCGAATTTCACCTTTACGCAGTATTCTATATAGCAGTGTTTTTGGCACTCCTTTGAGCTCGGTGCGTAAAAAGTTATCAATGCGCTGCCCATCCCTGTCATCGGCAACAGTAATGAAGCGTACACTCGGGCGCGGGGCTTGTTCTTTGGTATCTGGCATATCCTGATTCGATCTCACTGATTGATGCGGTCATACTTTACTGATATATTCTACCGATGCTGCTGGCCGTTGGCTTTAGCTATTTTCGAATCAGGGCAACCGGTGACGTTTATATCTGAACTTTTCAATCCATCGTTGCCTTTGTGCAAGTAGCATTAACTGATTTCATTTGAAATTAAAACAGAATTTGAAGTAACGCTTTCACCACCTTTGCAAGAGCGAGGGTCCGGTTGGAGGTGAAGATGCACGTTAACCCGGAAACTGCTTAAACGCAGACACAAGGCATACAGAATAACCACATTGGTTAACGTTTCCTTCACCGCCGACATGTTTGGCAGACACTGTCTGCCCTGCGGCTGCATTCGCCGATAGCGACAGCCGGTCACAAAGACTGGACTTTACTTACACCCGCTAGGCTCAAAGCTAACGGGGTGCAATGCGTTACGTTTTTGAGAACGCATAACAACATGAAAAGAATGCTGATTAACGCAACTCAGTCGGAAGAGGTGCGTGTTGCGCTTGTTGATGGCCAACGCCTATATGACCTGGACATGGAATCTGATAGCCGTGAACAGAAGAAAGCCAACATCTATAAAGGTCGCATCACCCGGGTTGAACCCAGTCTTGAAGCCGCCTTTGTCGATTACGGTGCTGACCGCCATGGCTTCCTGCCATTAAAAGAGATCTCCCGTGAATACTTCAGTAAATCTCCGGAACGCGGACAACGTCCGAACATCCGTGAAGTCGTCAAGGAAGGCACTGAAGTTTTTGTTCAGGTTGATAAAGAAGAGCGTGGCAACAAGGGTGCGGCGTTAACTACCTTTATCAGTCTGGCCGGTCGCTACTTGGTGCTTATGCCAAACAACCCACGTGCGGGTGGCATCTCCCGCCGCATCGAGGGTGATGATCGTGCACAGCTCAAGGAAGCCTTGTCCGGTGTGAACGTACCAGACAATATGGGCGTAATTATTCGCACCGCCGGTATCGGTCGCAGCAGCGAAGAGCTGCAGTGGGACCTTGATTACCTCACTACCCTTTGGGATGCCATCCTCGAAGTTAACCAGCGCAAAGCGCCCTTCCTGGTGTACCAGGAAAGTGGTGTGGTTATCCGCGCCATTCGTGACTACCTTCGTGCTGATATTGGTGAAGTCCTGATCGATAGTCCGGAAGTCTATGATCAGGCGTTGCAGTTCGTACGTCAGGTTATCCCGACCTTCGAAAGCCGCATCAAACTGTATAAAGAAGAAACCCCACTGTTTAACCGTTTTCAGATTGAAAGTCAGATCGAAACCGCGTTTGAACGTGAAGTCCAATTACCCTCCGGTGGCTCTATTGTCATAGATCCAACCGAAGCCCTGGTTTCCATTGATATCAACTCAGCCCGCGCAACACGTGGCAGCGATATCGAAGAAACAGCATTAAACACCAACCTGGAAGCGGCAGATGAAATTGCCCGCCAGTTGCGCCTGCGTGATATCGGTGGCCTGATCGTTATCGACTTTATCGACATGACCCCGATCAAGAACCAGCGCGAAGTCGAAAACCGCTTACGCGATGCGTTGAAAGTGGATCGTGCCCGCGTACAGATGGGTCGTATTTCACGTTTCGGCCTGCTGGAAATGTCACGCCAGCGTCTACGTCCCTCGCTGAGCGAAACGCGTGGCAGTGTTTGCCCGCGCTGTAATGGTACAGGGGTTATTCGCGATACCGGATCACTGGCTCTATCCATCATGCGACTGATCGAGGAAGAATCTTCCAAAGATCGCACCGCACAGATCCGTGCGATTCTGCCGGTCAGTGTGGCGACCTTCCTGCTGAATGAAAAGCGTGCCGAAGTCCATGCGATAGAACGACGCCACGACGTTCAGGTTGTGATCGTACCCAATCCAAATATGGAAACGCCTCACTATGAAGTAGTGAGACTTCGCGATGATCATACGGTTGCGACAACAGACAATACCAGCTTCAGCAAGCCTGAGCCCCAGCAGGATACCGATGACAACAGCCGCAAACCGATAAAACGTGAGGAAGCGGCGGTTAAAACCATCACGCCACCTGAGCGTAAACAGCCGGTTGCAACTGAAGTGCCAGTACAGACCAGTGTATCAAGCACTCCGACTGCCAAGGCTCCCGTTAGCAGTGGCAGTTCTTTTGCCAGCCGCGTGATGTCGACATTGAAAACGTTGTTCGTGGCACCCTCAGCAAAGGATACGGCCCCGAAACAGACTGCTGTCCAAAAGCCAGCCGAAGAACGCAACAAACGCTCGGAACCTGATAGTCGCCGACAGAGCTCTAGTTCTCGCCAGACGACTCAGCAGAGTGACAAGCGTCGCCGTCGTCCCAAGGACAACGACAAACGTCGTGATCGCAGCCGTGATGAGCGTCAGGAAGAAGTTATCACCATTGAACCGGAACAGAACCTGCCACCGATTGGTGAAAAACCGGCTCAGGATGAAAACGCTTCACGTCCACGTCGTCGCCGTCGCAACAACGACAAGCGCCGACAGGATAAAGCCGAATCAACCGAACAAACGGTTATTGAGACAGAACTGACCACTGAGCAGCCGCAGGAAGTAACGGCCGACAAGCCGGATAGCAGTGCGGAGAAAGATCGTTCGGAAGCGGATAATAGCCGCAGCCGTCAACGTGGTCGTCGCCGTCGTACTGGCGAGCGTAACGCTAACCGTACGCTGGCTGTCGCCGACACTGAAACTGATGAAACAGTTGAAGCCGCATCGAATCCACAGATTCAAGAACAAGATGTAGCGCCCAACAAAGCAGAAGTCACCTCAGTTGCTGAAACAGCCGAAATGGTCGAAAGCACAGAGCTGCAGGAAACCACAACAGAGCAGACAATCTCTAAGGAAGACGTCTTAACACCTTCTGCAGAGACAGAAAACCAGGTGGTGGCAACGACTGACCCAGTTGAGCCTGCTGCTTCTGTAGAAACACCAGAAACACCAGCCATTGCTGAGGCTCAGAAGCCTATCGAAGTTGCCGCGGAAGTTGAGATGACTGCTGAAGCTACTGAGGGTAATACTTCTCAGGTAGTTGATACCGCCGACGCTACAGAAGCTGAAGCCGAAACAGTTGCATCAACAGGTGGCGTTGAGCCAACAGCTGATGTAGAGCCAACCCCTGACGTGGAAATAGCTAAAGAGGTTGCACAACCTCCGGCTGCGGAAACACCAGTCAGCCTGGACACAGCAGAACAGGCACCCCAGCTCAACGAAGTGAAAACTGAAGCAGCTGACAGCCAGCCGGAAACGCAGGGTACAGCGGAAACTGAACAGACTACTGAAGCCGAAAAGCCTCAGCCACGACGCCCCAGTCGACGAGCTTCCAACGATCCTCGACTGAAGCGTCAAGCTCAGCCATCTGAAGAAGGCAGCGACAGCAGCTCTTCATGATAAAAAAGGGCGGGTTTTATACCCGCCCTTTTTATTTTATACCTACGGCCCTACTACCCAGTCAATGGCTCACATTAAGGATAGTAACGCGGCTCAGGTTCCAGCCGGACACCAAAAGCGTTATACACTGAATCCTGGATCTGTACCGCCAGGCTTTCGATTTGTATTCGATCACCGCCCCCATGGTTCACCAGAACCAGTGATTGCCTGTCATACACTCCCACCTGCTCAAAATGCTTACCCTTCCAGCCACAGGCTTCAATAAGCCAACCGGCCGCCAGCTTATAACCCTCACCTTCTGGATAGGCAACCAAATTAGAGAATGTCTGCTTGAGCGCCTGAAACTTAGCAGCACTTACGTGAGGATTTTTAAAGAAACTGCCCGCATTACCCAACCTTACTGGATCGGGTAATTTACTCCGGCGCAGTTGACACACCGCGTCAAACAGATGCCTGGGCGTTACAACCTGAGAGCCGGCTATGGTTGCACAGGTTTCCTGCAGCGCCTGATAATTCAACACCAGATGATCAGAGTTAAGGAACAACTCAAACTCAACCGCGGTGATGATATAGCGCCCTGGGTCGACTGACTTGAACAGACTGTCGCGGTAACTAAACTGACACTCGGAAGGTGTCAATTGGGTGAATTGACTTTGTAAGGTGTCGTATACATGAACGGCTGTAACACGATCTTTCAGCTCAACACCATAGGCACCAATATTTTGTACCGGAGAAGCCCCCACCGTACCGGGTATCAGCGCCAGATTTTCCAGGCCATAAAAACCCTGATCCAGCAGCCAGGACACAGTTTCATGCCAAGACTCCCCAGCCGCAACACGCACACGAACAGTTTGCTGACTCCTTGAAACGACTTCGATACCCCGCAGCCTGACCCGTGCAACCACACCTGGCACGCGCGCAGACAATACCAGATTACTCCCGCCACCCAGGATTAAACAGGGTAAAACCTGCTCCTGGCAGTAATCGATCAGTGCGGGTAATTGTGCCGGTTGCGTAAGTTCAATATAGCGCTCAGCCACACTATTAAAACCAAAACTGTTTAACGCCTGCAGTGATACCTGCGTTTGCAACTCAAGCATTAGTGAGCCGCCTGCTGCACCAACCATTCACGGACCCGATCCAGATCTTCCGGTGTATCGACACCCGTAGGGGGTGCCTCATCGGCGGGGGCTACATGAATACGAACACCGTTCCAGAGTGCGCGTAACTGCTCAAGACACTCAACCTCTTCCAGTGCCGCCGGTGGCCAGGTCACAAAATCATTCAGCAGACGTACACGATAGGCATACAGACCGATATGGCGTTGCCAGGCGAAGCCAGCAGGCATCACTGAGTGATCCCCAGACTGGAACGCATTGCGTGGCCAGGGTAGTGTGGCACGACTGAAATAAAGTGCCATACCCTGGCGATCGCTAATCACCTTGACGACGTTAGGATTCATCAACGCCTCGATCGAGTCGATAGGTTCAGACAGCGTAGCAATACCGGCCTCCGGCATCGCCATTAAATTATGCGCCACCTGATTAATGATACGCGGTGGAATCAACGGTTCATCACCCTGAACATTCACTACGATATCATCGGCATAAAACCCCAGTGACTGCACCACTTCCTGTAACCGATCAGTACCGGATGGATGATCAGAGGACGTCATGCAGACCTCAGCACCAAAGGTTTTCGCCGCATCAGCAATACGCTGATCGTCGGTGGCAATGATGACCCTTAGCGCCTCACTTTCACACGCACGCTCATAGACATGCTGAAGCATTGGCTTACCCAGCAGGTCAGCGAGGGGTTTACCAGGAAAACGACTGGACGCAAAGCGCGCCGGTATCACCACAGAAAATCCCATCGTATCACTTCTCTTTTAATCGCTCTTCTGTTGTCAAGGTGCGTGCTTCAGTTTCCAACAACACCGGAATATCATCACGGATCGGATAAGCCAGGCCACTGGCACGACAGATCAGTTCGTTAGAATCCTTATTGTACTCAAGCGGTGCCTTGGACACTGGACAAACCAGTATATCCAGCAATTTCTTATCCATGCAGATTACCTTTTTCACGTTGGACGACTGCAAGCTGTTGCTGCAGTGACTGTTTAAAGCTATCCGGTAAAATGGCGCTGACCTGCAGCACCCAACAACCGGGACAATCAAACTGACGACATTTTACCGCATCCTTTTCAGTCATGACGACTGCGGTCGCTTCTGGCTGCGACAAATCCTCGGCAACGAATGGATGGTGATCCGGAAAAGGATGTTCCTCAACCTGCAATCCCAACCCTCGTAAGGTTGCAAAAAAACGCCCGGGGTTACCGATACCTGCAATAGCAGCAACTGGAACAGACCCTCTTTCAGCAACCCATGCATCTACCGGTGTTGATTCCCGCGAATTCAAATTCAGCAGCGCTGTGGCGGCCAACTGAAACACCTGCGCATGCGGATGCTGCAGCGCCTTGCCATTACCATTTTGAAGAATAAAATCTACGTCAGACAGACGTTCAGGCGGCTCCCGTAAAGCGCCCTCAGGCAAACAGCGCCGGTTACCCAAGCCGCGCACACCATCGATAACCGCAATTTCAATATCACGTGCCAAAGCATAATGCTGTAACCCGTCATCACTGATGACAACATCACAATCAAACTGAGACAATAGATGACGCACAGCGGCAGGCCGATCAGGATCTATGACTACCGGTACCTGGCCTCGTATTGCAATCAGCAGCGGCTCATCGCCGGCCTGTGTTGCACGTTGCTCAGGCTCAACCAACCAGGGAAAACGAGGTGGCTTGGCACCATAACCACGGCTGACAACTCCCGGTTTATAGCCTTGAGCGCGCAATAGCTCAATCAGCGCCAAAACTATCGGCGTTTTACCGGTTCCACCCACACTAATATTACCCACCACTACCACCGGTACTGGCGCAACCCAACTTTTTTCTGGGCCCCTGAAAGCGTCACGCCGGCGCCGTGCCAGATAGGTAAAGCCAGTGGATAGTGGCCGCAACAACTTTAACCAAGCGGCTTGTTGATACCAGGCCTGCTCCAGCAATGATTTCATTCCGAGGCTGCATCCGTAATGGGCTGTAATTGCTCGCCACTCTCCTGCGTAGTGATACGCAGTTGAGAAAAGCCCAGTTGACCAGCTACATCCATAGCCGATACCACTGCCTGATGCGGAGTTTGTGCATCGGCGGTGATGACGAAAGGAATAGCCCGCTGCTCACCCACCAGCTCGGTGATGGCGCGGCGAAGCGTCAGTGGTTGGGCATTAACCAGCGCCTGTCCATTAACGGAATAGAGCCCCTCAGCATCAATCACGACATCAATGCGCTCTTGCTCCTGTGCAACAGCTTGTGCGGATTCAGCCTCGGGCAGACTCACTTCCAACTGGGTTTCACGTGTAAAGGTGGTGGTCACCATAAAGAAAATCAATAACAGGAACACAACATCAATCAAGGGCGTCAGATTAATGCTGAGATCCTCTGCTCGCTGACGGGAAAATTTCACCGGTGGCTCCTGCAGTTACAAACTATCATCACGCTCGCCGTGCAACACTTCAACCAGCTTTACAGCCTCCTGTTCCATGGTAATGACCAGGGTGTCGATACGGCGTTGAAAATAGCGATGCATCACCAAGGCAGGTATAGCAACCGACAGGCCTGCCGCGGTGGTAATCAGCGCTTCCGAAATTCCGCCAGCCAGTACATTGGCATTACCCGTGCCCTGAATCATGATAGCGGTAAAGACCTTGATCATGCCGATAACGGTTCCCAGCAGTCCCAGTAACGGTGTGATCGCCGCGATGGTACCGAGCGGATTTAGATAACGCTCCAACTGATGAATCACATGACTGGCCGATTCTTCGATACTGTCCTTCATCACCTCACGGCCATAACGCGCATTGCGTACACCGGCAACTATAACACTCCCCAGCGGGCTGCCTTCTGAAATCACTTTCAGCCGCTCAGGTGTCATTTCTCCACTGCGAATCAACTCCCAGACTTCAGCCAGTAACCCCTGGGGAATTACCCGATCAGTTTTTAAAAACCACAAGCGCTCAAAACAGATCGCCATGGCAGCAACAGAACACGCGATGATCGGCAACATCAGCCAACCACCTGATTTAATCAGTTCAAACACTCTGCAAGCCTCCCTATAACTGCTTAACTCTACCATGAAATACACAAAAACAGCAGGTCAACCGTTTGTCCAATAACGTCTTTTTTGTTGTCTCTGCACCGACTCTTGACACTGCCCGGCGTTCGCATAGAGCGTGATAGCGCCCACCTCTGCGGTGTTATAAGCCTGTATACCGCGGCGTGCAAATCGTTCTGAGACCTCAGCCACCGGATGCCCATAGCGATTATTATAGCCAGCGGCATAAATTACCGTGTCGGGTTGTAACCGATCAATAAAAGCCTCGCTGGAAGAACTGTTACTGCCATGATGTGCAGCAACCAGCCAGGTTACCGGTTCAAGACGCCGACTGCGAATCAAATCATACTCGGTTGCCACCCGGATATCGCCCGGCAAAAGCAAGCTACAATCCGTGTTGCGCACCTCAAGCACACAAGAATGATCATTCTCATTGGCTGTGTCTGCAGGCCTATCTGTCAAATAACGAAAACTGACGCCGTCATATTGCCAGCTCTGGTGCTGATGACAAGACAAAAAATCCGGTTGCAGCTGCAGACTACCTGTCTCCTGCCTTCTGACGACCAAATTCGCTTTCAAAGCACTCAAACCGCCAGCATGGTCAAGATCGTTATGACTCACCACAAGATGGTCCAAATACCCCAGGTTACGGGATTTAAACCAGGGCTCTATAGCATAAGACCATGCACTGCCACCACCAAAATAGCCTGGCCCAGTATCATACATGAGTAGATGCTCCTGGGTTTCAATCAGCACACCCAGCCCCTGCCCAACATCGAATACTATCGCACGAAAATCACCGTCCGAAGGGTTATCTTTTGGTGGCCAGACCAAAGGGACAAACAACAGTAGCGCTATCCCCTTCCACCGCCAAGGCACCGGGGCCAGTAAGGCACTTAGTAGAGGCACAAGCAATAGCACCAGAATTATTGAAGGCTTAGCAAGACTATGATGTCCCCCCGGAAGCTGTTCCAAGTGTTGCAAAACAAACCAAAAACCATCCAGAAAAAACACCAAAACTGCTGTCACCCAGTTCCACTCTAAAAACACACCCAAGAGAAAAGCAGGCAGTAGCATGATAAATAATGAAAACACGGGAACAGCAAAAAAATTAATCAGAGGTGCGGCTAAACCCAACTGTTGAAACACCACAGCCATAACCGGAATCATGCCAATAAAGATGACCCACTGTGCGCGGAGCAACTGTCCGAACCACATCTTGTGCCTGGTACGATGACAATCTGACAAGAACAGTAACAGTGCCACAGCAGCAAAGGACATCCAGGCACCTGGCTGTATCACAGCCAGCGGCTGCAGGGTTACAATCACTATCAATGCGATACGCCAGCGTAGCCAACCGGAAAACTGTAGCAGTCGCCACTCCCCTGCCAGGAATACACAAACCATCAACCAGGCGCGCTGAACGGGTAAATTAAACCCGGCCAAAACGGCATACCCCGTCGCCAGTAGCAATGCCAGTAATAACGGCAGAACCCGCAGGGATCTATGCCGCAATCCCACCAGCAACAGTAGCCCTGAAAACACACGTCCTGATAACAGCCCCACCCCTGCCACAACGGCTATATGCAAACCACTCACCACCAGCAGATGGGCTGTACCGGTTTTTTGCAGTACCTGCCAATGCTCATCTGTCATGGCGGAACGGTCGCCCAACAGAATAGCAGGCAATAACCAGGCCGCTTCGGTAGCTGCAAACTCACGTCTCAGATAAGTGCGAAAATGCTCTCGTAAAGACTGAAATTGGTCGTAGTTTGGCTGATGCTCAATCACGTCCAGCAAGGTGGCACTGGCATCCCACCCAGAACGCAGAAAATGTAATTCCAGGTCAAAAGCATCGGGATTCTGCAAAAAATGCGGTGTACGCAGTTTCAGTCTCAGAGTCAGGAGATCACCAGCCGCTATGACTTTAATCTGCTCATCAGGCTGATAGTAGTAATTCACCCGAATACTGCGCAGTCGCTGTAGCGCCGGATCCGCACTAGTACCTGACTGAACAGATAAAATAAATCGCGTGCGCCGATCATTATATTCAGGTAAGTCTGTAACAACGCCAGTGAACACAGCATCGGAAGAATCCCAACTCGCTGGTAAACGATGCTGTAATTGCCATGCCCCATAAACAGCCGCCACCAGAACACCGGCAAAAAAATATAATGCCAGTCTACGTAGCGGGTATATCCAGCAACAAGGCAACAGTAGAACGAACAGCCAGACCAGTGAAAGTCGAGGCAAAAAAGAAACAATTAACAGTCCGAAAAGATAAGCGATCATCCTTGATCCCTGCTATTGGTTTGACGGGTTTAAAGCGGCATAATATGCAAGTAACCAATCCTTGATTAGCTGATAATGCCACGCAAAACCCTGAAAAAATACATGCCAGACCCTCACTGGGTCAAGAATCATCCACACCTTAGCTGGCTAGGTGAACATATCAAAAACCCGGGGCTCTGGCACCTCTCTCACCGCTCTGTCTCCCTGGCATTTCTGGTCGGCATTTTTTGTGCTTTTCTTCCCATGCCTTTTCAAATGGTTGTCGCCGCCGTATTGGCAGTGCTTATGGGCTCCAACCTACCAATATCAATTACCCTGGTATGGATTTCAAATCCGCTGACCATGCCGGCAATCCTCTATTTTTCTTACTGTATCGGCCAATTGATTCTGGGGGTTGGTAGTAATGCTGATGTCATGGTCTGGCACCTGGATAAGCTTTACGATAATTTCAAGCACATCTGGCGCCCGCTGGTACTGGGCTCGCTGATTTCAGGCCTGGTTGCCGGACTCATCGGATTTATCAGCATTCGCATCCTCTGGACCATCCAAGTGCGCCGCACCTGGATAAAACGGGGGCGGGAGCGCCTGAAACGCCAGCAGCTTAATAAAGATAATGACTGACACCAACCGTTCAACTATCCAGCTTGCTGCACCAAACGTCCATCTTCAAGCAAAAATACCTGATCCATACGAGCCGCCAAATTCAGATCATGAGTGACCACCACAAAGGCAATTCCCAGTGATTGATTCAGGTGATCCAGATAACGCTGAACTTCATCCGCTGTATGACGATCAAGATTACCGGTCGGCTCATCCATCAGTACACAGGCCGGATGTGTCACCAGCGCACGTGCTATGGCAACTCGCTGACGTTCACCACCACTGAGTTGTCCCGGTTTATGGCTAGCTCTGTGGCTTAGGCCAACCTCCTGTAGCAGTAATGAGGCGGCCTCTCTGGCAGCCGCCACAGGTTCACCCCGAATCAACAAGGGCATGGCAATATTTTCCAGTGCACTAAACTCATGCAGCAAGTGGTGGAACTGATAGACGAACCCCAGCTTTTCATTGCGGATACGGCACCGGCGGTTCTCAGAAACACTATATAGAGAATCACCCTGCAAGATGACATCACCTGTATCCGGCTTCTCCAGACCCCCAAGTATGTTCAACAGCGTGCTCTTACCACTACCGGAACTACCAACTATGGCCAGGCGCTGCCCTTTCTCAACGCTAAAATCCAATTGATCCAGAATTTGCAACGTTTGCCCGGCTTCCTGATAACAACGACTGATCTGATTGGCACTCAGTACCTTGATATTATTCATAACGTAGTGCCTCGGCTGGCTGAGTTCTTGAGGCTTTCCAGGCAGGGTAAAGGGTAGCAAAAAAACTGATCGACAAAGCAGTCGTGACGATCGTAACCAAATCACTCACTTTAACCTGAGACGGCAGATAGTTGATAAAATAGACCTCAGCCGACAGAAACTCTATTCCCATCAGGCGCTCAAAGCCAGATACCAGATCACTGACCGTCAAGGCCAGTATGACCCCCAAAATCAAGCCCAGCGTGGTGCCGATAAAACCTATCACAGCTCCCTGTATCATAAAAATCCGCAGTATCATCGCTGGAGTGGCCCCCATGGTACGCAAAATGGCAATATCAGCACGTTTGTCTGTCACCACCATGACCAGCGTAGAGACAATATTAAACGCTGCAACAAACACGATCAGAAACAGTAACAAGCCAATCATGCGTTTTTCCATCTGAATGGCCTGAAACAGATTGCCATGGGTACGCGTCCAATCAGAGACCTGCATGGGTCGAGCCAGTTCCGAAGCCAGTTCTCTGACTAGAAACGGCGCCTGAAACAGATCTGTAAACGCAATCCGCAGTCCATCCACACTCCCCTCAGGCATGCGTTTAATGCGAGCGGCATCATCAATATGGATATAGGCCATGCTGGCATCCAGCTCAGCTCCTACCGAGAAAATACCTGCGACTGTAAAGCGTTTCATCCGCGGCACTATACCAGCAATGCTGACAGAGGCTTCAGGCAACACCAGGGTAATAAGATCTCCAGGTCGTGCACCCAAGTGCCTGGCCAGGAGTTCACCGAGTATGATGTTAAAATCACCGGCAACCAACGAATCCAATGACCCGGACAAAAAATGATCTTCGATGATAGAAACATCAGGCTCCAACTCGGGACTAATACCATTAACCAGAACGCCCTGTACTTGTCCGGCATGCGTAAGCATTCCCTGGGCATGAATATAGGGTGCTGATGCAATTACCTGAGATGAACGTTTAACGCGCTCGCTAACCGCCTGCCAGTCATGCATCTCACTTTGGTAGTCGCTCAGCGTGGCATGAGGCACCATACCCAGAATACGCTGACGCAGCTCTCGGTCAAAGCCATTCATAACCGATAGCACCACGATCAACGCCGCTACCCCCAGGGTTAATCCAAGCATCGAAACCAGAGAGATAAATGAGATAAAATGATTGCCACGTTTGGCGGCGGTGTAGCGAAGACCGACAAAAAGCGAAAAGGGTCTGAACATAGCTGGGTTAAACCAATATCAGCTGAAGCTGCCTATAACAGATTGATGGGATTATTCGTTATACTCGACCGATAAACCGGCAAACAACACAACGGAGAAACGTTTTGGAACAGGATCGCCGACAATTCTATCGCATTGACAAGTGGGTTGCACTGGAGTTTCAACTTCTTGAAACAGATACTCAACCACAGGACTACCCTCTTCCGGGAACCTTCAAGGTCTCCCCGCATTTTATGCTGCATGCCGAGCTGCATCACCTGAATCTGGCTATCGAACAACACCTGTCCAGTATTGATGGCGTATCGGATAAGCTGCTGCAATTGTTTCAGCTTCTGAACCAGAAAACTGATGTCATTGCCAACTCCCTGACTGCCAGCGATGAACCTGGATTCAATATTCGTGCAGACCTGGTGAATTTAAGTGAAGGTGGCCTGTCATTCAGCTATCCAAACTCACTGACTATCGGTGAGAAAGCCTCTGTACGCCTGTTCATGCCAGAGTCTGAAACAGGGCTCCGGCTAATGACAGAAGTTAAGCGCTGCGAATCTCAGGAAGGGGGTGGATATGATATAGGACTGGAATTCCTGCGCATGCCAGAAGCCTGCAGAATGGAACTGGCCAGACTGATTCTACGCTCACAGATTGACCAACATAAAGCTCAGCCAATAGAACAAACAGATGTCTGATTCCCGCAGAAAGCTGCTGCATCACCTGGCCGTCGCTGGCGGCTTTATGTTTTTAATTCTATGGTTTTACTTTGGTCGAAAAACCGGTTTTCTGGATTGGGCGGTCAGCCTGGCTCCTGCCAGCCATGCCGGTGCTGCACTGACCCTGGCTATCATGATCATGATGGTGCCAGCGTTTTTGATCTGGAAATATATCAACAGACTGGTTGAGAAGAAGCTGGACATCCGCGGACGCTATTACGAAGATGATGTATACAAAAAACCGGGTGAGTAATTCTCTCTACCATTGTGTAGTCTTGTGGCTGATCCAGGGCCGATGGGATCGGATCTGTCTGACACGCCGTGAAATCATCCCTGATGGCTCCAGCGCGCCTTCCCTGGCGCACAGGCTCAGCCACATCCGATCCCATCAACCCTCCCAAACTTTGGTGCCAGCGGAAAGTCTGCTTAAAATCGGTATTTGCGGAAAATCCCTAGCATGCTGTCGAACTCGAAACTGAATACCGAGATCTAAGCAGTGATCATGCTTTTTATATGCAAGCTGGCACTGGGTTTCGGCAGGGTGGTGGTATCGCTTTGGGGTGACCGTCTGGCGCCAGGGCCGAAAAATGCTCCTGCATTTTCGGCATTCCCGCCATCCATGGCGGTCAAGGCGACAGCCGAGCGGTCATGGATGACGAAAAGCGTGTCACACCAAAGCGATATCACCACCCCAGCATGGCACCAACCCGCGCACCACACCAAAGCGACACCACCCCAGTGCGGCACCAACCCACAAGCCATACCAGAGCGACACCCCCCCAGCATGGCACTCACCCCTCAATCCAATCAAAGATTGTCGACGCGATTAATACCTGCAATCGCAGCCACACGATAAGCTTCTGCCATGGTCGGGTAGTTAAAGGTGGTATTAACGAAATACTTCAGTGTATTCGCCTTACCTTCCTGGCTCATGATCGCCTGACCGATATGGATAATCTCTGACGCCTGGTCACCAAAGCAGTGAATACCCAGAATCTGGAAGGTTTCACGGTGGAATAGGATTTTCAGCATTCCTACTGGCTCACCAGAAATCTGCGCACGCGCAGTATCCTTGAAGAAAGCCTGGCCTACTTCATAAGGCACACAGTCCTGAGTTAACTCTTCTTCCGTTTTACCGACTGAACTGATCTCAGGAATGGTATAAATACCGGTTGGTACATCATTGATATAACGGAAATCATCCGCTTGCAGCAAGTCAGATGAAGCGGCACGACCCTGGTCTAAGGCAGCGGAAGCCAGACTCGGCCAGCCGATTACATCACCGACAGCATACACACCTTCACAGGCTGTTTTATAATGCTCATCGACTTCAATCTGCCCCCGGCTGTTGGCTTTCAGGCCAATAGTTTCCAAACCGAGACCTTTGGTGTTTCCGGAACGGCCTGCACACCAGAGAAACGCATCAGCACGCAGGCGTTTACCCGATTTAAATTCTACAGTGACACCGCGAACATCACCGACAATGCTTTGATATTCTTCATTATGGCGAATTTTGACCGCATTATTACGCAGGTGATAACTGAGCGAGTCAGATATTTCAGCATCCAGGAAGGACAGCAAGCGATCACGGTTATCAATCAGGTCTACCTTGACACCCAGTCCACTGAAAATTGACGCATATTCACAACCGATAACCCCAGCACCATAAATCACCATGGTGCGTGGCGTATGATTCAGTTTCAAAATAGAGTCGGAGTTGTAAATACGAGGATGGTTGAAATCAACATCAGCAGGACACCAGGGGCTGGAACCTGTAGCTATGATGAAGTTTTTCGCCCGCAGGATCTCTTCATCCTGCCCGGCACTTTTAACCTTCAACTGCCCTTTATCAACAAAGGTGGCAAAACCAAAAAAAACATCAATACGATTACGCGCATAGAAATTGGTGCGTAGCATCACCTGATTGGAGATCACTTTCTCGGCACGTCGCAGCACCTTGGGAAAGGAGAACCAGCGAGGCTCACCGATATCACGAAACATCGGGTTAGTGTTGAACTCAATAATTTGTTTAACCGAGTGACGCAAAGCTTTGGAAGGGATAGTGCCTTTATGTGTACAGTTACCACCAACGGTGTCCTGCTCTTCAATTACGGCAACACGCAGCCCTTTTTTAGCCGCGTTCATGGCAGCGCCCTCACCTGCAGGCCCTGAACCTATCACTACGACATCGTAGTTATACTCAGCCATCCACTATCCCCTTTTATGATTATTGAACACTGCACAGGTATTGAGAGTGTTCAGATGTAACGCGAATCATCAAGCCTAGCCTGCATGACCCTTAATGCCAATTAACCTTTAGAATTAACCTCATAGGCAAGGTCCGTATCACCCTGTTTCCTTGCACTGATAATCCGCTGTTTTTCATCTTCATCATCGCAGATCTCTTTATCGCCACCGCAAATATCACAGGCTGTCTCCATGCCCAGAGAGCTCATACCACCGCAGGAACCCGCGATCGGCTTGCGACCCATAATCACCCCCACCGACATTCCCAGGGTGAGCAATAACAGAATCACTAGCGTAATAACAAATATTTCCATAACGGACTCCAGATAATGAGCAAGCAATTAATACACTGAATACAGACAGAGCGGCCAGCCGCAAAAAAAATGGCCGGAACTTGCGTTACCGGCCATTTTAACGAACTTAGGGGTGAGTTGGCTAGGATCAGCCGCCGAAATCATCCAGAAGGATATTTTCAGGCTCAACACCCATATCTTCCAGCAGCTTAATCACGGCCGAGTTCATCATAGGTGGTCCACACATGTAGTACTCACAATCTTCCGGTGCTTCGTGCTCTTTCAGATAGTTTTCATACAACACATTATGAATAAAGCCAGTCGGCCCTTCCCAGTTATCTTCTGGCAGAGGATCAGACAGCGCCAAATGCCAGGTAAAGTTGGGATTTTCTGCAGCCAGCTTATCAAACTCTTCGACATAAAAGGCTTCACGTAATGAGCGTGCACCATACCAGAAGGTTATCTTGCGTTTGGACTTCAAACGCAGCAACTGATCGAAAATATGTGACCGCATCGGTGCCATACCGGCACCACCGCCCACGAATACCATTTCGTTGTCAGTATCCTTGGCAAAGAATTCACCAAATGGACCGTACACATCAATAGTATCGCCTGGCTTCAATGCAAACACATAGGACGACATAATCCCTGGTGGTAAATCTGTTCCCGGTGGTGGAGACGCAATACGAATATTAAACTTAACCACACCACGTTCTTCAGGGTAGTTCGCCATAGAGTAAGCACGTATTGTCGGCTCAGTCACTGTTGAAACGTAACGCCACATATTGAACTTGTCCCAATCGCCCCGATATTCTTCTTCAATATCAAAGTCCTTGTAGTTCACTACATGTGGCGGGCACTCCAACTGAACATAACCACCAGCACGAAAATCAACACTCTCACCCTCAGGTAAACGCAGCGTCAACTCTTTAATGAAGGTGGCCAGGTTGGGGTTAGAGTCAACCGTACAGGTCCACTTTTTCACACCGAAGACGTCGTCTTCGACTTCGATCTTCATGTTTTGCTTAACCGGCACCTGACAAGAAAGCCTCCAGCCTTCTTTAGCTTCGCGCAAGGTAAAGTGAGATTCTTCAGTTGGCAGCATGGCGCCACCGCCTTCATGTACTTCACACTTACACTGTGCACAGGTACCACCGCCACCACAGGCTGATGCCAGGAATACACCCTGATCAGACAAGGCGTTCAACAGTTTCCCACCTGCTGGCACGGTAATTGTTTTTTCCGGGTCGCCATTGATTTCAATGGTGACACTACCGGAACTCACCAGTTTTGAGCGTGCGGCCAGAATGATGGCAACCATTGCCAGCACCAACGCCGTAAACATAACCACACCCAGAATAATTTCTGCATTCATCAGCTTATTCCACCCTTCTATTGTTGTCCCAGTGGATTAAAGCGATACGCCGGAGAACGACATAAAGCCAAGAGACATCAATCCCACAATAATGAAAGTGATACCCAGACCACGCAGACCCGCAGGTACATCGCTGTACTTCAGCTTCTCGCGTATACCGGCCAGCGCTGTAATCGCCAGAGCCCAGCCAATACCAGCGCCCGCACCGTAAACAATGCTTTCACCAAAGGTATAGTCACGCTCCACCATAAACAACGCGGCACCCAAGATCGCGCAGTTCACCGTAATCAACGGCAGGAAAACACCCAGCGCGTTGTACAGAACCGGTACATATTTATCCAGGAACATCTCCAGGATTTGTACCACTGCAGCGATAATGCCGATATAAGAGATGAAGCCCAGAAAACTCAGGTCGACATCAGGGTAACCGGCCCAGCTCAAAGCGCCTTCACGCAGGAGATAGTTGTAGATCAGGTTATTGATCGGCGTGGTGATAACCAATACCACCACCACCGCAATACCTAATCCCAGCGCGGTCTGTACCTTTTTGGAAATAGCCAAAAAGGTACACATCCCCAGAAAGAAAGCCAATGCCATGTTTTCAACAAATATGGCCCGAATAGCAAGACTGATATATTGTTCCATGACTTACACAGCCTCCTTACTGGTGTTAGGGGCAATTACAAAATCAGGCTTTTCAACCTGCTCTGGTTTCCAGGTACGTATCACCCAGATCAGGATACCGATCAGGAAAAATGCACTTGGAGGTAACAGGAACAAGCCGTTGCTGTTATACCAGCCGCCATTGGTAACCAACGGTAGAATTTCATAGCCAAACAAGCTGCCAGCACCCAGTAGCTCACGGAAGAAAGCTACAAACAGCAAGACCATGCCATAGCCCAAACCATTACCCAGACCATCAATGAAGCTTGGCACAGGTGGGTTTTTCATGGCAAAGGCCTCGGCACGACCCAGTACGATACAGTTTGTAATGATCAAACCAACAAATACTGACAGCTGTTTTGAAACATCATAAGCTACTGCTTTCAGTACCTGGTCGACCACAATTACCAGTGAGGCGATAATTGTCATCTGCACGATGATGCGGATGTTACTGGGTATATGTGATCTGATCAGCGAAATAAACAGGTTGGAAAACGCTGTCACTAACATTACAGCCAACGTCATCACAACAGCATTGTTCATATTGGTTGTCACCGCCAATGCAGAACAAACACCCAGCACCTGAAGTGCAATAGGGTTATTCTTAAAAATTGGCGTTAATATGATTTCTTTGGTATTAGACATGTTTACACCTCATCCACTTCAAGCGCGTCAGCACCGGCATCAGGCTCAACCAACTCGGCTGTACCTGAAGCACTCGCTTCACGCAGATTGGCAATAAACGGACCGAAGCCAGTTTCACCCATCCAGAAACGGATCATATTAGTGACGCCGTTAGAGGTCAGGGTTGCGCCTGCCAGACCATCGATGCGATGCTCAGATCCAGACTGAGAAGGATCCACGGCACCCTTTATCACTCGTAGCGCAGGCTCATCTGTCGACTCGCCAGAATAGATCTCTTTACCAACCCAGGAAGCTTTCCAGTCCGGATTATCGATTTCGCCACCCAGCCCCGGGGTTTCCGCATGCTCATAGAAGCCCAGACCGGCAACCGTATTCAGGTCACCTTCCAGTGCCAAAAAGCCATACAAAGTAGACCACAAGCCATAACCATAAACCGGCAGGATTAAGGTATCGATGGAGCCATCGTCGGCCTCAACGATATACACCGGCATGATATTGGGTTGGCGCTTGATAGAGGCTATATCCTCACGACGATCAAGTGACTGCGACAGAGCAGGATCACCGGCAGCGCGACGGAAGTCTTCAGCTGCAGGAACAAATTCATCCGTAAACTCCCCGGTTTCCAGATCGACCGTGCGAGTTGTAATCTGTGCAAACAACTCGTCGACGGTTTTGCTGGGATCTGTAATACCAGCCGCACGTAGAATATTGGATTTACGATCCTGATCCATATTGTACTGTTGCATGGGCTTCAGCATGACAGCCGCCGCCGATACAACAACAGAACAGACTACACATAGCACCAGGGCTACGGTAACTGTTTTTCCGATAGAATCTTTATTAGACGACATTACGTGACATCCTCCGTTTGATATTCGCCTGAACAACAAAGTTGTCAATTAACGGCGCAAACAGGTTGGCGAACAAAATCGCCAGCATGATACCTTCCGGGAAGGCAGGGTTAACAACACGGATCAGGATGGTCATCACACCGATCAACGCACCGAATATCCACTTACCCGTATTGGTCATCGAAGCCGATACCGGATCCGTTGCCATAAAGAACATACCAAATGCCAAACCACCAATGACGAAATGCCACCAGAAAGGTACCGCAAACATCGGATTGGTTTCCGAACCGACAATATTGAACAGCAGGGTTGTACCGATAACACCGACAGTCACACCCGCGACAATCCGCCAGGCCGCAATCTTGGCGTACATAATAATGGCACCACCAATGATGATCGCCAGTGTCGACACCTCTCCGACTGAGCCCTGAATTGTGCCTACAAATGCACTGGTCCAGGTAACACCTGCGCCAATGATTTCCTGCACACCACCCATGGCGGCTAAACCCAGAGGTGTAGCGCCGGAGAAGCCGTCAACCGCGGTCCAGATTGCATCCCCGGATATCTGAGCCGGATAGGCAAAGTAAAGGAAGGCGCGTCCGGTCAACGCAGGATTCAAGAAGTTTTTACCCGTACCACCAAACACCTCTTTACCTATGACCACACCGAAAGTAATACCCAGTGCAACCTGCCACAACGGAATAGTGGCTGGCAAAATCAGTGAAAAGAGGATGGATGTGACAAAGAAGCCTTCGTTAACTTCATGACCACGTTTCATGGCGAACAGGACTTCCCAGAAACCGCCGACAATAAAGGTCACAGCATAGATAGGTAACCAGTAAACTGCGCCGTGGATAATGTTATCCCACAGGCTGTTGGCGTTATAACTGGTCAAAGCACTCAGGATAGAGCCTCTCCAGCCTTCAGCCTCGGTAAGCCCCAACTGCGCCATAGCCGTATTAGCATGCAGACCTACGCTGTACAAGCCAAAGAAAACAGCAGGAAAGGTACACATCCATACCAGAATCATCATACGCTTCAGGTCAACACCATCACGCACATGTGCACCAGCACGGGTTACCTTGCCCGGTGTATAGAAAATGGTATCCACAGCTTCATACAGGGCATACCAGTTTTCATATTTGCCGCCTTTGTGGAAATGCGGCTCCATTTTATCTAAAACAGCTCTAATACTCATGCCTGTCTCCTACGCCTCTTTTTCAATGCGCGTCAGATTGTCACGGAGAATTGGGCCGTACTCGTATTTACCTACGCAGGCAAAAGAACAGAGTGCAACATCCTCTTCATCCAACTCAAGACAACCCAGCTGCATAGCCAGCACAATATCGCCAGTGACGAGTGCTCGCATCAGCTGCGTCGGCAGAATATCCAGAGGCATCAGCTCCTCGAATTGCCCTACCGGCACCATAGCTCGCTCGGAACCATTGGTGGTGGTGGTAAAGTCAAAACGCTTACCTGGCGCAAACTTGGAAATAAACATGTTAAGCACAGAGAACTTCTCTTTGCCTGGAGCAATCCAGCCCATGAACTCACGCTCATTACCTTCCAGCAGCACAGAGAGCTGAGTGGCATAGCGAGTCAAATAACCCAATGGGCCAGAAGCTGTCATGCCATTCCAAACGGAACCACTGATAATTCTGTTCTTACCACTACGCAGTTTACCGGCGGTCAGCTCAGTCAGACAGGCACCTACACGAGTACGAACCAACACAGGCTTCTCAACCTGGGGACCGGCCAATGCAACAACTCTATCCAGGTGCAAACGTCCTGTAGTAAAGAGTTTGGCAAAGGCAATGACATCCTGATAACCGATCTGCCAAACAGTTTTCGTCTGAGAAACCGGATCCAGGAAGTGAATATGCGTACTGGGATTACCTGCAGGGTGCGGACCGTCAAACTCTTCAGTGGTCACGCCATCGACCGTTGGGATAGAAGCGCCCGGCGCTTTACACAAAAACACCTTGCCGTCAGTCAGTTTGGTCAGTAATGCCAAACCCTGTTTGAAGGCATCAGCCTGGTCAGCAATAACCACCTGCGGGTCAGCTGCAAGTGGATTAGTATCCATGGCAGTGACGAAGATGGAGTGAGGCACGGTACCCACTGCAGGCACTTTACTGAAAGGCCTGGTGCGCAAAGCTGTCCAGAGACCTGACTTAACCAGGTTTTCCTGCACCTGTTCACGTGTCAATGTCGCCAACTGGTCAGCGGCGTATTGACTGAATTCGACAGCCTCTTCTTCAGCGTCCAGCTCAATGACTACAGACTGTAATACACGGCGTTCACCCCGGTTGATCGCTTTGACCACACCTGCCCCAGGAGCTGTATACTGAACGCCTTCGGTTTTTTTATCGGTAAAGATCACTTGCCCGAGCTTAACACGGTCACCCTCTTTAACGGCCATGGTTGGTTTCATACCAACATAATCATAACCAATAAGCGCGACCGAACTTACTTTTGCAGCTTCTTCAATTGTCTGCGCCGGTTCGCCCGTTATCGGTAGATCCAGACCCTTCTTGATCCTGATCATTCGCCTCACCCAATCTGACTAAAAAATCCGAAACCTTGTTTTCTGCCCACTAAGCCAACCGTTATTCAGCACCACTGAAATACGACTGATTATTGTTATCGAACAGAGCAAAATTCCACCTAAAAACTTTGCCATTATAGCTGATATTCTTGTAATTTTTCTACCAACCACTGCACCTAACCACTCATCCTAAAGTTGCAGAAATATTTAAAGCCTAGACGTTTTCGCTATAAACTTAGATCTACCAAGCACATATAAACAAAAAAGGGTGTCACATTACTGCGACACCCTTTTTTTAACTAACACCGACTATTATTACTTATCTTCAAGCGGATAAGGCTTCAAGGTGGTATTGCAAATCTGCTGCGCCATACGAATAACCTGACAGCTATAGCCATACTCATTATCGTACCAAACATACAGCACACAACGATTACCTTCAGCAATCGTTGCCAAGGCATCGACCACACCGGCTGCTCTGGAACCTACAAAATCAGAAGACACAGCTTCCGGTGAATTACTGTAATCCACCTGCTTCTGCAGATCTGAATGCAACGCAATAAAGCGCAAATATTCATTCAGCTCTTCTTTAGTGGTTCCGGTTTTCAGATTCAGGTTCAAAATCGCCATAGACACGTTCGGTGTCGGCACACGAATCGCATTACCGGTCAATTTACCTTCCAGCTCAGGCAACGCCTTGGCAACCGCCTTGGCCGCACCGGTTTCAGTAATAACCATGTTCAGCGCCGCCGCACGACCACGACGACTACCCTTATGGTAGTTATCGATCAGGTTCTGGTCATTAGTATAAGAATGCACCGTTTCTACATGACCATTCTCTATACCAAACTTATCCTGTAGCGCTTTCAGAACTGGCACAATTGCATTCGTGGTACAAGATGCGGCTGAAAGGATGGTGTCTTCAGCGGTAATATCCAGATGATTAACACCCATGACGATGTTTTTCATATTTTTACCCGGGGCTGTCAACATCACCCTTGCCGCACCCTTGGCTTTCAAGTGACGAGACATAGCCTCAGCATCACGGAACATACCGGTGTTATCAATCACCAAGGCGTTATTGATACCGTACTGGGTGTAGTCAACATCTTCAGGCTGACTGGTAAAGATCACCTGGATAGCCACACCATTGGCAATGATAGACTGATTTTCTTCATCTACCTGGATCGTACCTTTGAATGAGCCATGCACAGAATCACGGCGCAACAGGCTGGCACGTTTTTCCAGATCGTTGTCTGCATTCCCCTTACGCACAACAACGGCACGTAAACGCATGCTATGCCCGATACCGGCACGATCTACCAACTGACGCGCCAGTATACGACCGATACGACCAAAACCGTAAAGCACAACATCTACCGGTTTACGATCATCAATCGGGCCTACCGCATCAGCCATCTCATCAGCGACGAACTGTTCCAGTGAGCGGCCTTTGGCTTCAGTACGGAATTTAACTGCCAATTTGGCAATATCCACATGTGCATTATGAAGATCCAGGCCACTGATCACTTCGAGTACCGGAAAGGTATCGATCACTGACAACTCTTCATCCTCTACCTGTCTTACAAAGCGGTGTGCCTTGATGACGTCGATCACCGAACGTTTCACGATGACGCGACCATAGATAGAGATCTCGACGTTACGTTCACGGTAAAGTCGACCGACCAACGGAATCATTGCTTCAGCAATCGACTCACGCGCATTCCAGTCCGCTAAAATCAGTTCTTGGCTCACAGCTTGCTCCGAAATTGTAATGGCTCTATTTGCGTGCGCGCATTATCCCTGTTTACGTCATCCGGATCAAATTCGTTTCAGTAGACTTTGGTCCGAACCAGCAACAAAGGTTAAATCATCTCTAAATTTACTGTATTACTGTGTTTTTTTACAGCATTAGTTAAAATACCCCCTTTAAGATTCTCTGCAGTCTATTAAAGGAGCGTACCTTGCTGGCCCCATTTAGCTTTGCACTGCCACACTCGGCAGGTGACATCAAACGTGTTGGACATGTCACCGGCTGTAGCACAGGTTTAGTACTACAGCAATTACTTACCCGGCAGCAACAAGGGCTAATAGTATTGGTGTGCAAAGATAATGAAACTGCACTGCGTATCCGTCAGGAAACCCGATTTTTTAGTCAGGATGACAATGAAATACTGCTGGTTCCTGATTGGGAAACCCTGCCATACGATACCTTTTCACCACATCAGGATATTATTTCTCAGCGTATAGAAACCCTCTATCGCTTACCCGCCATGAAGCGTGGCATTTTAATTGTGTCGGCATCCACGCTGATGCAGCGCATAGCGCCCACCACGTTTATTACCGGCAACAGCCTGAGCCTGGATAAGGGACAGGAGTTCAATCCGGATGCCATACGCCAACAACTGGTTCATGCCGGTTACCAGGCGGTTAATACTGTGTATGAGCATGGTGAGTTTGCCGTGCGTGGCGCAATTATCGATATTTTCCCGATGGGTAGTGACCTGCCCTTTCGTATCGATCTGTTTGATGATGAAATCGAAACCCTGCGTACCTTTGATCCTGAAACACAACGTTCCATCGATCAACTGGAGCGTATTCGTCTGTTACCGGCGCGCGAATTTCCGTTTAACCAGGATTCCATACGTCATTTCAAGCAGCGTTGGCGTGAAGTGTTTGAAGTTGATTTCAACCGCTGCCCGGTTTACCGCGACGTTTCCGAGGGCATCGCGCCCGCCGGTATCGAATACTACCTGCCGCTGTTTTTCGATCAGCTCGCCACACTGTTTGACTATCTACCGGAACAAACACTCTTTGTTGAACAAGCCGGTGTCAGTGAAGCCGCCAGGCATTTTGCTGAAGAAGTGGAAAACCGCTATCAGGAACGCAACTTTGATATTCAGCGCCCCCTACTACCCCCCCAGGCACTTTACCTTTCGGCTGATGAACTGCTTGGACAACTCAAGCACTACCCACGCATTCGCGTCACAACCGAAACAGAACAACGCAAACCCGGACGCGACAACCTGCCTTGCAGTGTGCCTGCCGACCTGACGGCTGAGCCTGGCAGTGATGAGCCATTGCATAAACTCAAGCAACTAATGGAACGCGATAGTGACGCGCATTTTCTGATCTGTGCTGAATCACCCGGTCGTCGCGAAGCCCTGCAGGAACTGTTGCGGCGTACCCACCTGAAGGCCACAGATATTGACTCCTGGCAGGCCTTCCAGGCGAGCCCGGTGAGACTGGGGATCAGCGTATTTGCGCTGGACCAGGGCATTTCCATTCCGGGTGAGTTACACCTGGTTACGGAAACGCAGCTGTTTGGTAGACAGATTTTTCAGCGCCGTCGTCGCCAACGCGAAAAGGAGCAGTCCGACCAGGTTATCCGCCACCTGTCTGAACTGACCACGAATGCCCCTGTGGTGCATATTGACCATGGTGTCGGCCGCTATCGTGGCCTGCAAAGCATCACGGTTGACGGGCAGATCAATGAATTTTTAATGTTGGAATACGCCAACGAAGCCAAACTCTATGTTCCAGTTTCATCACTACACCTGATCAGTCGCTACTCTGGTGCTACGGATGAACTGGCGCCTTTACATCGTTTAGGCACCGAACAATGGAGCAAGGCACGCCGCAAAGCCGCTGAAAAAGTCCGCGATACCGCGGCCGAGCTGTTGGATATTTATGCCCGACGCAATGCCCGCGAAGGCTTTTCTTTTGACTTCCCTGAAACCGATTTCGAACGTTTTGCCGCGGCTTTTCCGTTTGAAGAAACCCCGGATCAGGCCAGCGCTATAGAGGCTGTCATCCGCGACATGCGCTCAGCCAAACCCATGGACCGACTGGTGTGTGGTGATGTGGGCTTTGGTAAAACCGAAGTGGCCATGCGCGCGGCATTTATCGCCGCACAAGCGGGCAAGCAAGTAGCGGTGCTGGTGCCCACCACCCTGCTGGCACAACAGCATTTCGATAATTTCCGCGACCGTTTTGCCGACTGGCCAATCAATGTTGAACTCATTTCGCGCTTTCGCAGTGCCAAGCAGCAGCAAGTCATTGCCCAACAACTGAGTGACGGTCAGGTGGATATTCTGATCGGTACCCACAAACTGCTGCAAGGTAGTCTGACCTACAAAAACCTCGGCCTGCTGATTATCGATGAAGAGCACCGTTTCGGTGTTCAGCAGAAGGAAAAGATCAAAGCATTGCGTGCTGAAGTCGATATTCTGACCATGACGGCTACGCCTATTCCACGTACCCTGAATATGGCCATGTCAGGCATGCGCGATCTTTCCATCATTGCCACCCCGCCGGCTCGCCGACTCTCGGTGAAAACCTTTGTCCGCCAATCAGATCCTGCGCTGCTTAAAGAAGCCATACTGCGTGAGCTGTTACGCGGCGGACAGGTCTACTTCCTGCATAACGAAGTCAAAACTATCGATAAAGTGGTTACTGAGATTGACGCCCTGGTGCCGGAAGCCCGCGTTGCGGCAGGGCACGGACAGATGCGTGAGCGCGAACTGGAACAGGTGATGAGCGACTTTTACCACAAGCGCTTTAATGTCCTGGTGTGTACCACCATCATCGAAACCGGTATCGACATACCCAACGCCAATACCATTATCATTGAGCGAGCAGATAAATTCGGTCTGGCGCAGTTGCATCAGTTGCGTGGCCGTGTCGGTCGCTCCCACCACCAGGCTTACGCTTACCTGTTAACCCCGGACAAGCGCAACATGACCGACGATGCGCAAAAACGCCTTGAAGCCATTTCCGAAGCCTCCACACTCGGCGCAGGCTTCACCCTCGCCACACATGATCTGGAAATCCGTGGTGCCGGTGAACTGCTCGGTGAAGATCAAAGCGGTCAGATGCAGACCATAGGCTTCGGTCTGTATATGGAAATGCTGGAGCAAGCCGTTGAAGCGATCCGTGACGGCAAAACACCGAATCTGGATAAACCGCTAAACCACGGCTGTGAAGTCAATCTCCACTTGTCTGCACTGATTCCGGATGATTACCTGCCGGATGTACATAACCGCTTGATGCTGTACAAACGCATCTCCAATGCGCGCGATGCCAACGCCTTGCGCGAGATCCAGGTGGAAATGATCGACCGCTTCGGCCTACTCCCCGAAGCCACTAAAAACCTGCTACGTCTTACTGAACTAAAGCTTCAAGCCGAAGCGCTGGGAATCCAGAAACTGGATGTCGGCAATAAAGGTGGCAAAATCGAATTTGACTCTGAACCCAAAGTTGAACCGATCAAGCTCATCCAGATGATCCAGCGCCAACCACGCATCTTCAAACTGGATGGCCCCTCTGGACTCCGCTTCACCCTGCCCATGGAAAGCATCGAAGAGCGCTTCAAACAAGTAGAAGCCCTCCTGACAGCCCTGGCCTCCTGAAAGGGGTCAGTACCCTTTTAGAAGTACGCGAAAAGGGTACTGACCCCTTTTCTGACCCTTTTGGGCTTTTTTATATTAGCTTTTTCTTTTTCAGGGGCTAGACTTAAATTAGTTTTTGAACTTACCGACAAGGATGTCGACATGCCAAGAAAACCACGCTTTTATCTTCCCGATATACCCGCCCATGTGGTGCAAAGAGGGAATGCTCGCCAAGCTGTTTTTTACAAGCCAGAGGACTATTCAATTTACCTCAACTGGCTTCATGAAGGTGCAAGAAAATATGGATGTCATCTGCATGCTTTTGTATTGATGACCAACCATGTACATCTGTTGCTCACTCCAACGACACCAGAGTCCATCAGTTTGACGATTCAGCATGTAGGGCGAAAATACGTTAGCTACGTCAATCGTCGCTATGATCGCAGCGGTACGTTATGGGAAGGCCGTCATAAGGGCTCAATTATTTCAAGTGATGAGTATCTACTCTGTTGTATGCGTTATATTGAGCTAAACCCCGTGAGAGCTGGTATGGTCGAGCATCCGGCTGAATACCGATGGTCAAGTTATCATCAAAATGCATCAGGAAATTTTCTAAATAATCTTCACCCTCACCCAACCTACTTATCACTTGGTAAATCCCAAAGTGAAAGAGCAATGGTTTATCAAGAGCTGATCCAGAGCTCATTTCATCCAAATCAGCTTTTGCAACTACGAACCTGCCTGCAAACCGGCACACCTTTAGGGAATCAGCGATTTCGTAACCAAATTGAAACCCTTCTCGGACGGCAGATTGGCCAGACCCGGCAGGGGCGCCCAGCTAAAAAGGAGTAAAAAGAAAAGGGGTCAGAAAGAAAAGGGGTCAGTACCCTTTTAGTAGTTAAAAAAGGGTACTGACCTCTTTTCTTAAGGGTACTGACCCCTTTTAATTTTAGAGGTGGAGGCCGCTGAGGCGGGTTACGCGTTTTTCCAGGGCGTGCCGGAGTACGCTGTCGCGGCTGTGGATCAGGGTGAAGCGTTGACGAGAACGGGTGATGCCGGTGTAAATGAGTTCCTGGGTGAGTACGGGGTTGGGTTGATCCGGTAACACCAGCGCGGTGTGGCTGAATTCGGAGCCCTGGGATTTGTGTACGGTCATGGCAAACACGGTTTCTAACGCCTGCAGACGACTCGGCATGACCCAGCGTACGCTCCCGTCTACGGCGGGGAAAACCACCCGCAATGCGGAGGTGATCGAGCCGTCGGGATTTTCTACAGGGCGCATTAGCGCAATACCGATATCCCCGTTCATCAGACGCAAGCTGTAATCGTTGCGGGTAATCAGCACCGGGCGCCCTTCGTACCAGAGTGCATCACTGCCTTCCAGTAATCCGGCCTCGGCCAGAGTGCGAGTGATCCATAGATTCAACTGCTCAACACCCCAGGAGCCTTCGCGCACCGCGCACAACAACTGAAAGCCAGTATGAGTTTCAAGTACCTGAGCCGCCCAAAGATCATGAGCCGCCTGCCCGGCCGCCAAAGCCGGTCGACTTTGCTGAATCTGTTGCAAATAGGTTCGATAGCCCTGAGTAATCAACTGAGCCAGGGATGCATCCGCGGCATGGCTGACGCTGAGTCTGTCTATCTGACCCTGCTGTTCAGTAAAGAGTTGATCCAGCGCCTTCAGACGATCTTCAACTGGCTGGCCATAGAGCTGTCCATCATTGACCAGACGTGCCAGGGCGCCTATACCGCCCTGCTCACTGAAGCGATGACTCTGGCGCAACATGGTAATCGCCTGATCCAGTGGCCGCCCGATCTCGCTAAGATAGCGCGCATCGAGTGAATACCCGGTGACGTCTGTCAACCATTGCGCCGTTTCATCCTGATAGCGACCCAGTGATGCCAACTGACACAAATCACCGAGGATGGCACCGGCTTCAACCGAGGCCAACTGATCCTTGTCTCCCAGCAGAATCAAACGTGCGCTGGGTTTGAGGGCATCGACCAGCGCGGCCAGCATCTCCAGATCAACCATGGAGGCTTCATCCACCACCACCAGATCGACCGGCAACTGCTGGCTGCGGTGATGACGAAAGCGACGGCTATCCGGTATCGGCCCTAACAGCCGGTGCAACGTGGTCACCTCAGTTGGAATCGCGTCCGCCAGTTGCTCGGGAGTGTGACTCAAAGCAGCCAAGGGTAGGTTCGCTACCTGGGCCGCTATCGACGCATTCAGACGTGCCGCGGCCTTACCCGTCGGTGCAGCCAGGGCAATACGCAACACGGGTTGCTCCTGCTGAAGCGCCAGGGCCTGCAACAGCGCCAGTAGCCTGACTACGGTGGTGGTTTTCCCGGTTCCGGGACCACCGGTAATCACGGCAAAGCCACGCCGAGCTGACAAGGCGCAGGCAATTTTCTGCCAATCCGGCTGCGCTGTATCAGCCGATGGCGGAAACAAGCTGTTCAACAAGGCCGCCATCGGCGCTTCCGGTAAGTCATAGCAGTGATCGATGCGTTGCATCAGCGCAGTGCGAACCTGTTGTTCATAGTTCCAGTAACGACGCAGGTAGAGTATCGGGCGTTCTGATGATCCGGATAACACCAGGGGCGCCGTAGCTTTTTCCGGCTGGTCACTCTGTCCATCCGATGCAAGCCGCTGAATTGCCGCCGACTGACTCAAACGCGCCCACCAATCCTCCGGACTCACCGACCGAAGCATCTGCAGGATACTGGCCAATGCCGGCGCATCGGGTCCAGCGGCTAACTCCAGATGGGTCAGGGCACCGATCAGATCCAGACATACATCACCATGACCGTTGCGCTCGCTGGTCAGGGCTATCGCCAGCAATACACAGGGATCTGACTCAGGCGCGGCCTCGGCTATATAACGACTCAATGCCAGATCCAGTGCACGGAGCTTTCCTTGCTGATGTAACAGATTCAACCAATTCAATGACGCTTCGCTATCCGCTTTCATGCCAGCACCTCATCCATCAACGCCTGACCGGCAAACAGTCGATCCAGCCCCTCAACCACCTGACGATCCGGCTTATCAAAAAACACCCCCTGAGAGGTGGCACGATGGCCGCGCAAAAACACATAGGCAGCCCCCCCGATATGCCGGTCATAATCATAATCCGGCAAGCGCAAGCGCAACTGCCGATGCAGGGCTAGCAGGTACAGGAGGTATTGCAGATCGTAGCGTTTTGCCAGCAGAGTCTGACGCATTACATCTTCAGAATAAGCTTGATCATTTACGCCTAACCAATTGGATTTCCAGTCTATTACATAGTAACGTCCCTGGTGTTCAACCACCAGATCAATAAAACCCTTGAGCATGCCATTTAAACGATTAGCGGCTAATGGTGGTCGCGCCTGCCCTGCCAGCGTGCGCTGCTGCACCCATTGATCCAGTTTCAAGGTACTTACCTGATGGCTGGCAAACCAGAACTCCAGCTCGACACTGAACTGCCGGGGCGACAGAGCAGCCAGGTTGAATGGCGCCGCTCCCGGCTCCGACTGCTGTGGAAACTGCCAGTCCTGACGGATGAACTGCTGTAACCACTGTAGCAGCGGCTCGCTCCAGGATTGCAGTTGTCGCTGCTGACAGCGCTGGATCAGATAGTCCAAACAGCTTGCCTGTAATGTCGGCTCCAACACGCCCGCAAACCCTTGCTGGCGTACGCCCTGACTGTCGACCCAAGTCAGCGCCGCAGCCCACTCCAGCAGACTGTGCAAGAACGTACCTATCTGACTGCCTTTAGGTAAGCCGTGCAGATCCAGTGCTGCCAAGGGATCGAGCCGGTCTGTCGCGTCGGTCTCTGCATCCTGGGTTTCCAGCAGCGTTTCCTGCCAGGCAGTTTCACTGACTTGTGTGGTGCCATGCTTCAGCGCAGAATAACTGGCAATCCACCAGGGCTCATGGCTGAGTCGCGGTGCTGCTCTGGCGCTCAGATCCACTTCCGGACGGTCCGGCTGCCAGACTTCCAGCGGCTGTTCTGGATGCTCATCTGGCAGGACCTGCAGACTAAGATGTTTCAGTTGTTTTAACGGTTCAGCCAGATTGCCTGAGTTGGCATCCAGCACATAAGCCAGCGCAGATGCGGCAAAGCTGTCAGTTTCAGCCAAGCCTATCCAGTTAACAAAACGTGCTCGGGTCAAGCCTACATAGAGCTTGCGTAAATCCTCTGCCAGACGCTCAGTATCGGCCTGTGCCAGGTTTTCAGGATTAGCACGAAGATGCACTTCAACCTGCTGATCGGCGTTATGGGTGACCAATAGCGTATCCTGTGCTTTGGCTTGTCGGCTATCACTGATAAAGGGCAAAAACACCAAGGGATATTCCAGACCTTTGGATTTGTGGATGGTGACTACCCGCACCAGTTGCTCATCCGTTTCCAGACGCAATTGCTGGGCTTCACTCTGCTCATCCGGTTCCTGAATCGACTCTTCCAGATAACGTATCAATGCCTGCTCGCCATCCAGCGTATCGGCCGCCTGATGCAACAGCTCACCCAGGTGCAGCAGATCGGTTAACTCGCGCTCACCCTGCGGCCGCTGACCGGCACTCTGGGCAATATTGAAATCCTTTATCAGGCGATAGATCAACGGCAGAATACCCTGACGCTGCCAGATCTGGTGGTAGGTTATAAATTGACCTGACTGACTTTCCCAGTACAACTCATCCTGATTCAGTCGCTCCAATGAGGCAATATCAGGGCGTAACAACGGACTGGCCAGCGCGGTACGAATGCGCTTCTCATTCAAGGGGTCAGACACCGCACGCAGCAGTTGTAACAGTTCGCTGGCAATCCAGGTCTGAAACACGCTGGATCGGTCCGAAAGATAGACACTGGCGACCCCCAGTTGCTGCAACGCCTGCCGGATACGCGTGGCTTCACCGAGATTATTCACCAACACCGCGCAATCCGCTGGTTGCACAGCGCGCCAGCCACCCTGTTCCGCCAGAGGCAGCATGGCGTTTCCCTGCTGCCCCTGTATCAGTAACTCGGTAATCTTGGCAGCAGTCAGTTGTGCCAGTCGCTCACGTGCATCCCCCTTATTGAGCTTGTCATCCGTCTGCTCAACCAGCCAGCCTTGCTGTGCAGGGGCTTGCTCTCCATCCAGCATCAACCCCGGCAAGTCGGCCTTCCCGGCCTTCACCGGCAAAAAAGGTACCGGATTATGCTCCCCGGTTTTGAACAGGAAAGCGCCTTGGGCACGTTGATCAGCCAGACTGAACACCTCATTGACCGAATCGATCAACGCAGACGATGAGCGGAAGTTGGTATCCAGAGTATAATGCTGTCCTTCACTGTCCTGACGTGCTTGCAGATAAGTATGGATATCCGCGCCTCGAAAGGCATAGATCGCCTGCTTGGGATCACCGATCATAAAGAAGCCGACTGGCGTGTTATCAGGGCTTTGCTGATAAATTCGACGGAAAATACGGTACTGCACTGGATCGGTATCCTGAAACTCATCGACCAGTGCCACTGGAAATTGTCTGCGAATCGCTGCGGCCAACGCCTCCCCCTGGGAGGATGCCAGTGCCTTGTCGAGACGCAACAACAGATCATTCTGACTCAGGCTGTTAGCCTGTTGCTTAACCTTCTCGATCCGTGCAGCAATCCAGTGCGCCGCATGGCATAGCAGCTCAGGCTGAAGATCCGGCAAATCGGCCAGCACCTGCTTTAACTGGGACAAGGCCAGGCAGGCTGGGTGATCAACCGGGGCCTGTTGCGCATCCACCCAGATCTCACTGATCCCCTCGGATGACATAACGCGCCAGCTTTTACCCCCGAAAATACCTGGATCTTCCAGTGAAGCCTGTGCCAGCCAATCGCTCAGTTTGTTTAACACACCAGCACGGTGACCGCTGTTGAGTTTTTTCGCCTGAAAGGCTTTCTGCTTAGCCGCCTGATCGAACAACTGCTGTAACTGGCCGATATAATCCTGCGCCCGCCACTCGGCCTTCAATGCATCCAGTTGCGCCGTGCGCTGTTGCCGATAACGCTGAATCAACTGCAAGGCTGACCCCGATGGATTGGCCAGATACGCCAGCTTATCCAGACAAGGCTTCACCTGTTTCAACAGGGCATCGGGTGATGCCCAACAATCGACCACCAGGGCCAACTGCTCCACTGGTAACTGACTGTAGGCACAACGCCAGTAATCTTCACTGGCCTGTTGTTGCCAGGCTTGCTCACTGGTTTCCAGTTGCTGATCAAAGGCACTGCCGCTATCAAAAGCATGCTCTTTCAGCATGCGATAACACCAGGCATGGATGGTGGAGATAGCTGACTCATCCATCCACTGCGCCGCCAGCGTTAATTGGCGTGCTGCCCGCGGGTGCTGATCAACTGGCAGTTGTTGCAGCAACGCCAACAGCAAGGCATCGCTGGTAGTCTCTCCCTGAAATACCCCCGCCGCTTCCACCAGCCTTGCGCGAATACGCTCACGTAGCTCTGCTGTCGCGGCATTGGTGAAGGTCACCACTAGTATTTCCGGTGGCAGCAGCGGTCGTGTAAACGCCTGATCGCCGCCATGCTGAATTACCAGCCGCAGATACAGCAGCGCCAGGGTAAAGGTCTTGCCGGTTCCAGCGCTGGCTTCGATCAAAGCCTTGCCCTGCAATGGAAAGGTTAAGGGATCCAGACGATTGATGCTGTCACTCATGAGCGGGCTTCCTTCTGCGCTGTCACCGCCTGATGAAAATCACCATAGAGCGCCTGTGCATGCTGGGCAAATGCACCTTCGGCCCAAAGTTGTTCAAGACCAGTACAGTGCTGATGAAAGAAACGGCTTTGCTGAAGGCTCTTATCCAGCGCCTCCAGCAGTTTGGTCTGGAGCTTACCCTCTGGAAACTCAGGTACAGCCGCATCATCCCGGTTGGCCAGCCAGGCGATGGCAGTATCCAGGCTTAACGGCGTGGGCGCCTGCAGCGTTTCATGAGCGGCCTGTAGCAGACGATCCAGACAGGCATGGGCCTGCTCCGCAGACGCCAGTGGTGCAAAGCGAATTTTGCCTTCAGGGGTAATAATCCGGGTGGTCAGTTTCAGGCCGCTCTGGTGAGCCAGCAGATGCATCAGCCAGCCGCGCAAGTGATTGTGCCATTTGCGCGTCCGCCCCTGCTTGATCAAGCCACTGCTTTGCAACAACAGTAACGCGACCTCCCCTGTTTCAGGGTTCTGATACAGGGGCTCAAGCGTGGCTTCTACAGACAACACACCCCATTCGCTATGCGCTGAATATATCACTGGCTGGCTCTCCAGCACGTCACTGAACTCAGTGCGTTCAGCCAACCAGTCGCTATAGACCGCGTCCAGTCCCTGACACAGCGCCTGCCCCTGCAACTGTCCGAGACTGCCCTCAACCAGCAAGCCCTCCTGCTGAATACGCTGCACTTCATCAGCGACGCGCTGTAAAAAGTCGTCTTCATCCACGGCAGGCAGGATGGCTGATTGCAGCAACCGGTCACGCAGTTGCCAAACTTCCAATCCATCCAGCGCAAAGCTTTCGGTATCGCGTAACACCTGAATGGATTCTGTTCGTGGCACTTGCAGGCGCAGGGCATAAAAGCTGTCTATCGGCTGCTTCATCAACTGCACCAACTGCGCCAGAGACAAGGCGGTTTCTGGCTGCCAGGGCTCCAGTGTTAGCAGTGATTGTGCCTGACTGATCGGTTGATGCACTGCTAACCATTCAGATGCATAACTGAACGGCGCGTGCGCAGCGACGTCCTGGTCAAAATAGCGGCGACTGAAAGGCTGTAACGGGTGCTCGGTGGTCAGTTCATTGAGCAGATCGTCAGTCTGCCCTTGCCAACCCGACTGCAGATGATCACGCAGTTGTCCGACCAGTACAGACGGTGGGCGCACGGAGTTATCGCGAACACTGCGGCCTACCCAGCTGACTACCAGCTTCTCGCGCGCCGCCAGCAAGGCTTCCAGAAACAGATAGCGATCATCTTCACGTCGGGAACGGTCACCGGGTCGATAATCCTGTGCCATCAGATCAAAATCCACCGGTCTGACGGCGCGCGGATAAGCGCCATCATTCATCCCCAGCAACCAGACTTGCCGAAACGGAATGGCACGCATCGGCATCAGCGTAGCGAAGTTTACCGACCCGGCCAGGAATGTCTGACTCAAACCCGGCTGATCCAGACCGGACAGCAACTCTTCACGCACCACGTCGAGTGTTAGGGGCAGATCACTGGCTTCAGCCAATTCGATAGCCTCTAGCCACTGCGTTAACTGCTGTTCAAATTTGAGCAACAACGCCTGATCCAGCTCTGACTGGGGCACAAAGAAATCCTGTAGCAACTGCTGCAAACGGGCAGCCCATTCACCAGCATGGGTAGCTTGCTGCAGCGTGTGCCAGGCAGTTTCCAGTTGATCCAGCAACAGCACCAGCGGTCCTAACCTGGCAGCTTCCAGGCCAGCCACTTCAGCATAGGGTACAGTTCCCTGCCAGGCAGACGTTTCACCACTGGCATAGCCCAATAGCATACGCTTCAAGCCAAAACGCCAGGTATTAGCCGATACACCTTCAGGCAGATCCAGCGCTTCACGCTGCTCAGCATCCAGTCCCCAGCGAATATTGGCTCCCTGTATCCAGCGCTTCAGGCTGAGCAGATCGACCTCATCCAGTTCAAAACGGGCACGTAAGGCAGGTACATCCAGCAGATCCAGCAGTTCGGTGACACTGAAGCGGGACTCAGGCAGATGCAGCAGACTTTCCAGCGCAATCAGCAAGGGCGCTTTGTGGCGTTGGCCCTGATCGGCAATATGAAATGGCAGATAACGCGGATCATCTCGATCCAGTTTACCGAACACCGCATCGATATGTGCGGCATACACCTGGATATCCGGCACCATCACCAGAATATCGCGGGGGTTCAAGGGTTCACCTGAGTGTTGCGCCGCCTCAAACTCGGCTAATAGCTGATCCTGAAGTATCTCCACCTCACGCTGCGGACTATGCGCTAGCATAAAGCTCAGGCTGCGATCTTGCACATCTACCTGGCTCTGCATCGCCTGGCGCTCACTCAGGGTGCGCAGTTCCAGAATATCATCCTGCAGTTGTTGCAGCAGTGTTTCGTTCCCTGGCGATGAAAACAGATCTATGCGTTCAAAGTGCTGCTGATAGCTCTGCGGCTGATCACGCTCATCCAACAATCGAAGATAGTCACGCCCCTGACGCCCCCAGGCTGCCAGTAAGGGATGGCCGTGCAGGTGCAGTTGATCTTCATCCAGATTATCCGGCACGCGGCGCTCAGGATTGCGCTGATAAGCTTTTTTGAACAGCTCCCGCCCTTCGATCAGATCGCCCCAATAGTGCTGACTGGGATTACAGACAAACAACATCACCTGAGAAAACTGTGACAAGACTTCGAGCACTTCCAGTGTTTGCCGGGGCAAGGAGGAGATGCCGAACACGATGATTCGGCGTGGAAAACCAGCCGATGGTTGGTTAGCATCCTCCTCGCCAAGCTGCTGACAAAACACCTGATGCACGCTGGAACGGCTGGCATAACTGAGAAAATCAGCCTCCGAGTAAGCCTGTCGAATATCCGCATTCAACCACTCCCAGAGCAACGGCTGCCAGGCCTGCTCCGCCTTCAATGGCTGTCGTTCACCCGCTGCGGTGATCAACACGGATTCACCCTGCAACCAGGCCTCCAGCCAATCGGCCCGGTAAACCTGATATTGATCATAAAGATCAGCCAGGCGCGCCGCCAACTGCCAGGTGCGTGACACGGAAGGGTCCTGATCGAGAAAATGCTGCAGCGGCTGTAGCACCTGAGGATCAGTCGCTCTGGCAGCCAGGGCTGGCAGATCACTGAGCAATCGTAACAACCGCCAGGTCAGCGGTGCTTTATCAAAGGGGGAAGCACTGGGTAGCTCGGGAAACTCCTGACGATAAGCCTGCCAGATAAAGCGCCCCGGCAACATCACCTGCAAACCCGCCGCGATACCCAGCCCGGACTCCGCTCCATCCCCCGAGTTCGCGGCCAGCGCCAGCTTCAGCCACTGGGCAATACCGTTGCTTTGTACCAGAATCACTTCATTTTCCAGCGGCTTAAGCGGGTAATGCTGAGTCCAGCTCACCATCAAATGACGCAACTCTTCAAGATGATTCCCCTGAATCACCATAAACCCTGGAATCAAGGGGTCAGCCAGCTTGGTTTTTATATTCGGCACTCTTTCTATCGCCCCCATGAGATGTTAGCTTTGCTGGCCTTCCAGTTTGTAGGCTTACCCAATTGTTGAAGTTTACATCACCCAGTGCTTCGCCACGAATAGTTGCCTCGGTTATGTTTTGATTCTCATCACTTAGGTTCACATTACTCATCATCGACCTGTAATGAGCCGCTCTTTCACCTTTTGTAGCCGCTAAATCCAGATAGAGAGGATGCTCTGAAATCAGCGGGTCCACTGCTCCAAGCGCATTGTGGTGATAGCTTGACCAAGGGTATTCTTTGGGATCACTTACCAGTCCGGCTTTTACCGGGTTCATTTCGATATACTTGTATAAGGTGAAAAGGTAATGATCACTGTCTACAAGGCATGATTTAAACCGCCCTTCCCAAATGGTGCCTGTTCGTTCCCGACTGGAATTAAAATACCTGACATAGCGATTGGTCAGAGACTGCATAAACACGGCTAACTGATGTTTGTCTTTTGGCGTAATCAGTAGATGCAAATGATTTGTCATGATGACGTAAGCATGCAACTGGCAATCTGCTTTTATGAGTGACTTCGCGATATCGGCAAGGATACGTGACATATCCCCTTTGTTTTCAAATATTTTTTGACGATTATTACCTCGATGCATGATGTGCAGAGGCAGATTAGGCAGTACCAATCTAGGTTGTCTAGCCATGACGTTACATCCTTGTAGTAATCAGACTGAATCCAGTTTACTCAATGAATCGATGATATCAACTTTCTTTTTAATCAAGCTGGCTGACCCCTTGAACTTCAACTTTTAATCAAGCTGGCTGACCCCTTGAAGATTTCATGTCTATACTGCGGTTATATACTTTTTAAGGAATAGTTAGCGATATGACACGGATATATACTGGTATCAGTCTTTACGGCCTGGTACTGGCGTTGTTGCTCACCTTCAACGCTCAGGCTGATACGCAAAGCGTTCGTATCGGCGTGTATGAAAACCCACCCAAAATCATGCTGGGATCCGATGGCAGGCCTTCTGGCATTTTAGGGGAGCTATTACAGGAAATCGCCTTGCGTGAAGACTGGCAACTCCAGGCAGTTCCTTGTAATTGGGATGCCTGCCTGCAACTGCTGCAAGAAGGTAAAATTGAATTAATGCCGGATGTAGCCTTCAGTGAGCAACGGCAAACACAGATGTCATTTCATAGACTGCCTGCTTTACATAGCTGGTCACAAATATTTCGACACTCCGATGTGCAGATCGATTCTGTACTCGACCTTGACCACAAACGCATTGCAATCCTTGCAGGCTCAATTCAACAAGAATACCTGGAACAGGTCGATAGTGAGTTTGGTATACAGATGGAGCTCATACGGGTCAGTGATCTGCAGTCAGCGCTCAACCTGCTAGCCGAAGGCAAAGCCGACGCACTTGCAACCAATAATCTGTTTGGGGGCTATCATATTAATGGCTATAATCTTGAGCCTACCTCGATTTTGTTTCAGCCCGCACGCCTGTTTTTTGCCACATCGCTGAATCAAAACACGGAACTGCTGGATCGAATCGATCAATGGCTGGACAACTGGAAGACTGATCCCAATTCACCTTACAACCATATTCTAAAAAACTGGCAATCAACTATTGAAGTCCCGGTTATTCCTACATTTATCTGGATTGGGTTAAGTGTTCTGGCAGGTTTACTGTTACTGGCACTGCTGATCATGAAGCACCTCAGACAAGTAATGCATCACATCCAACGTGAGTTGCAAATGAGTGATGCCAAGCTGGCCACCATCCTCAACAACCTGCAGGCTTATGTGTATATCAAAGATCCACAGCATCACTATCTTTATGCCAGCCCCAAAGTCTGCGAGCTATTTGGCTGCTCTGAGGAAGAGATTGTTGGAAAAACTGACCAATCATTTTTTGATAATGAATCCACCGCTGAAATTTTCCGTCTGGATGACCGGGTACTTGTCAGCGGTGACAGCATTATTAAAGAAGAGGTAAATAAGCTACCTGGAGAAAGCGAAGCACGTACATTTCTCTCAGTGAAAGTACCCATGCGCGATGATCAGGGAAAAATTTATGCATTATGTGGGCTTGCAACTGATATTTCTGAGCAGAAACGGCATAAGAAAGAAGTTCATCAACTGATTTTTTATGATGTACTCACCGGGCTGCCCAACCGACGACTACTCATGGACCGTTTACAGCATAGCCTGGCAAGTCGTCATAACCAGCAGGGTAACGGCGCCGTTATTCTTATAGATCTGGATAACTTTCGTACCCTGAACGATACCTTGGGACACCAGGCCGGTGATCAGTTGCTTACAGGCATAGCCGAGCGGCTAAGTAAGCAGATACGTGTCAGTGATACCCTGGCACGCTTTGGCGGTGATGAGTTCATGTTATTACTGGAAGATCTCTCAGCTGATGACACCTTGCTGCTGAACCAGGTTGAGCAGGTACTGGACAAGGTTATTGAGGCTTTTGAACGTCCATTCCGGATCCAAAATCAGGACTACACCACCTCAGCTAGTCTTGGCGTAGCACTTTATTCTGACAGCAAGCACAACCCCGAAGAACTGATAAAACGTGCCGAACTGGCAATTTACGATGCCAAAAAAGTCGGGCGCAATCAGATACGTTTTTTTGATGCCAGTATGCAACAAAAAGCCGAGCATCGGGCCGAGCTGGAGTTTGGCCTGCGCAGAGCACTTAAAAATCAGGAGTTTATACTCTACTACCAACCTCAGTACCATGCTGAAGGGCAAATGACCGGTGTCGAAGCACTGATCCGTTGGCAACCACCTGAACAGCCCCTGGTATCACCGGCTGATTTTATACCGGTAGCAGAGATGACCGGCCTGATTCTGCCGTTAGGGCAGTGGATTTTGCATACGGCTTGTAAGCAATTGGTTAGCTGGGCATCGCACCCCGATACAGCACACTTAACCATCGCGGTGAATATCAGTGCCGCTCAGATGCATCACAATAGCTTTGTTGATGATGTGTTGAGTATTCTGAAACAAACTGGCGCACCAGCTCAGCAGTTGGAGTTGGAGCTAACCGAAAGTCTGCTGATTGATAATATTGAACAAACCATTGAAAAAATGCTCATACTGAAAGCCGAAGGGATACGCTTTTCACTAGATGATTTTGGCACCGGCTTTTCATCGCTGAATCTGCTGATCAATCTTCCATTGGATACCTTGAAAGTGGATCAGGCCTTTGTACGCAATATGCACAGGGATGCACGTGACCTTGCTGTGGTCAGAACCATTATCGATCTGGGCCGCAGCCTGGCATTAAATGTAATTGCAGAAGGCGTTGAAAACCTTGATCAGCGTGACGCACTACAGCGCTTCGGTTGCCGGTCTTTCCAAGGATTCTTATACGCCCGCCTTATGCCGATCGAAGCATTTGAATCACATAGCAACACAATACCACCCTGCGAAAGCCTGTCGTATTAACTGAATTTTCAGGAACCTATTCAATGCTGAGTAGCCATACCTACTGAGTCTTGCAAAACAACTTGGGGTAATTAATGTCCGAACAGCGTCTGCAGACACATTTCAAACCAAAGAGAGGGTCTGACCGGGTGGCCTATGCCATGACCCGATTTCTACGCTTTTTTGCCGATAAATTTTTTGCCCAGCGCTATGGCCATCGCGCCGTTGTGCTTGAAACCGTAGCCGCCGTTCCTGGAATGGTTGGCGGTGCCCTGCAGCATTTGAAAGCCTTACGACAACTCAAAAGCGACGAAGGCTGGATAAGAACCTTACTGGAAGAGGCTGAAAATGAACGTATGCACTTGATGACCTTTATCGAGATTGCGCAACCGAATCGTTTCGAACGCCTGCTAATCCTATTGGTACAAGGGATTTTCTATAATAGTTTTTTCCTGCTCTACCTGATCTCACCCCGCACTGCGCATCGCTTTGTTGGGTATCTCGAGGAGGAAGCGGTATACAGTTACACTGAGTATCTGGAAGGTATAGACAGCGGACTCTATGAGAATGTACCCGCTCCCCAAATTGCCATCGACTACTGGCAGCTACCGGAAGATGCACGCTTACGTGATGTGGTATTAGCTGTACGCGCCGATGAAGCCAAGCATCGCGATGTTAATCACGACTTTGCCGATCAGTTGAACCCTTGAGGATCTGCAGGAAACTCCAGGGTTAGTTTTCTGCATCATCCCAGATTTCGAAGCTGGTGTGGCTGTCATCCCAGTCGCCTGGCTCGGCAATCACTTCAGCTACATTAGCTAACTCCGGCCCCTGATTCAACCAGGCTTCGACATGGTGAACATTGATCTCTTCACCGCATAACAGGGCTTCAACACTGCCATCAGCCAGATTGCGTACCCACCCCACTACACCATGGGCCTCGGCCTGCTGCTGAGTAAAGCGCCGAAACCAAACCCCTTGTACTCGGCCAACCACGCGGACATGTAAACATATTTTTGCCATCGTCAGTGCTTCCGTAACAATCAGTTATTTCTATCTACTCGGGTAATCTAGCATACCACCTAAGCCCCACTCTGTTAGCCTAGTTGTGCTTGTTTTTGGCTTCAATCCACTGCGCCATATACTGGGTGCTTTTCATGCTGTGATGCCGCAGCATCTGGCCGATAAAGTGCTGCTGTCGCAAACTATCACGCTGCTGATACTGTTGCAGCACGCGGGCAATAAAATCCGGCTCTAACTTAGCACGGTTATACAACTGCTCAAGCAGGTGATCACCTTGCTGCTGTGCCTGTTGCCAGCCGTCTTCGTTAGTATAGAGGTTCACCGCCTGCTGGATAAATGCCGTCTCATCATCACCAATTGCACCGCTCCAGGGCAGCTCGGCGTGCATGCCTTCGGCACCTAGCGGCGTGGTGACACTCGGCGTACCTGTCTGCATCGCTTCCACCAGCTTACCTTTCAGCCCGGCGCCGAAACGCAACGGCGCCAGTAACACCCGCGCCTGCCCTACCACCTGCTTGGCATCATCGGCCCAGCCTTTTATCAAAAAGCCTTGGGCTGGATTATGCAGTTGCGTCGCCTTGGGTGGCGGATAGGCCCCGTAAATATGCACGCTGGCATCCGGTAACTGCTGACGAATAGCTGGCCAGAGCGTCTGTTTAAGATAGAGTACGGCGTCCCAGTTGGGGGCATGACGAAAGTTGCCGATGCTGACAAAATCACGTCGCTGGGTAAAGCTCAAGCGCTGCTGCTTCTGCGTCGCTGTAATCGGCTGCAGCATAAATGGCAGGGTATACAGCTGAGTTGCGGGCATCTGAAACTGCTGTTGCAGCAAGCGGGTTTCGACGGCTGAGATCATCAGAGTCAGGTCAGAGCGAAAAATGGCGGCCACTTCGCGGATCGCCAACTCGCTGTGTAGATCTTGCGGTTGATAGTCCCGCCCTGCCTTGAGCGCTTGATGACGCGCATGACGAAGACTGTGAAGGTCTTCGGTGTTCAGAATACGCAAGGCCTGAGGCGCATATTTTTCAACCCGCCAGCCAAATTGCTCTTCCATCATAAACCGATCAAAAACAACAATATTCGGTGTTGTATCCAGCAAGAACTGATCAAAGGAGCTGCAATTCAAGCGAATAACATGACTGGCAATGCCCTGCGCTGCCAAATCAACCTGATGCTCAGTCGGTTGTGCCGGGCTGGCAAAATCCACCCGCCAACCCTGCACCAAAAAGCTATCGAGTAGCTGCATCATCCGGCTGCCGGCGGCGGATGAATTGGGTTCTGGCCAGACATAGCCAATCACCAACACGCGTAAAGGTAAATCACTCAACGCAGTGCTTCCCGTAAACGGTAATACCACATACCGGCAGCCAGCATGGGATTACCCAACCAATCACCCATAGGAACGCGTATCTGAGAGCAGCGGGCAAAGACATCAAACTCACCTAACTGGCCACTGACCGCCTCAGCCATAATTTCCCCCATAATATGGCTGCTGGCCACACCATGACCGGAGTAACCCTGGCAATACCAAACATTGGGGGATAACTGGCCCAGTTGCGGAATGCGATTGATCACGATACCCATAGCACAGCTCCACTGATGCTCGATCTCTACCCCTTTGAGCTGCGGAAAGGTCTTTTCTATTGCTGGCCTCAGTTCAGCCGCAATGTCACGTGAGTCCCGTCCTGAGTAGTTACAACCACCACCAAATAATAATCGCTGGTCGGCTGTCATACGGTAGTAATCCAGCACAAAACGGCAGTCATATACCGCCAGATTTTGCGGATTCAGCTCAGCGGCAAGATCACCCAGCGGACGGGTGGTCACTATGCCGCCCATTGCTGGAAAAATCATGCCCTTGAGCTTTTCCGGTGCCAGTTTGTGATACACATCCCCCGCCAACAACACCTGCTTAGCACGGATTTTTCCGCGGTCGGTGATTACACAGGGTGTGTCACCCGACACAATGTCCAACACCTGGGTCTGCTCGTAAATTTGCGCACCTAGAGAGACGGCCGCCCTGGCTTCACCCAGACACAGATTCAATGGATGCAGGTGCATATTGCGGTTATTGCGAATTGCACCGGAATACAGATCCGTCGCCAGCAGTTGGCGCACGCCTTCTCTGTCCAGCAGACTGACATCGTCACCCAGGCCTCGCTGGAGGGCTTCGGCATAACTGGCTTCAAGCTCCTGCATATGCGCGGGTTTGAAGGCGGTATGCAGATGACCCAAGCGCAGATCGCAATCAATGCCGTACTTCTCCACCCGCGCTTTGATAATCTCATGCCCCCGCCAGCGTAACTGCCAGATAAAATCATCTACCTCGTCACCCAGGCTGTTGCGCATCTGCTTACGCATTGCCGTATCACCCGACAGACTCCCGGTCACCTGACCGCCATTACGACCCGAGGCGCCCCAACCCACCCGATTGGATTCCACCACCGCAACACGATAACCGCGCTCGGCCAATTCCACTGCTGACGCAATACCGGTAAAACCGGCACCAATAATCACCACATCAGTGTCGACATCTCCCTGCAATGGCGGATAGACGCTCTGATCATTCACAGTGGCACTGTAGTAAGAAGGCAAGCGCTCCTGACGAGGAGCTCCGGCCAGATTGTTACCATTCATCGCTTATTCCTTAATCATTCAGACAGCCATCACGTGGTGTGGCGATACCAGCGCCAGTCCTGCTCACCGACTTCAGCCATAAACTGCTGGTACTCAGCCTGCTTAACTGCCAGATAAATTTTGAGAAATGCAGGGTCTATAAGCTCGGGTAGCCAAGTCGAGGTGGAACAGGCATTCAGGGTGGTTAGCCAATCACCCGGCAGGGTTTCAGTCACCTGCGCATAACCATTGCCAGTCACCGGTGCACCTGGATCTATTTGTTCATCAATACCACGCAGCACACCAGCCAGAATCGCAGCTGCTGCCAAATACGGATTGGCATCAGCACCACAGATACGGTGTTCAATATGACGGCTGACTGGCGGCCCTCCAGGAACCCGCATCGACACGGTACGGTTATCAACACCCCAGGTGGGTGCCAGCGGTGCGTAACTTTCCGATTGGAAGCGCCGATAGGAGTTGGCATTGGGGCAGAAAAACAGCAGGGTATCGGTCAGACACGCCAGCATGCCACCAATCGACCAACGCAACAGTGGCGTCCCGGCCGGATCGTCACTGGCAAAAAGATTATGTCCCTGATCATCGTTCAGACTGAGATGCATGTGCATACCTGAACCCGATTGCTGTGCAAAGGGTTTCGCCATAAAGCAGGCCTGCATGCCGTGTTGATGCGCGACGCCCTTCACCAGACGTTTGTAGCGCACCGCCTGGTCCATAGCAGTCATGGCATCGCCATGCTGTAGCGTGATTTCCACCTGACCGGGCGCATATTCAGATATAGCGGTACGCGCCGGTATGCCCTGGAGTTTGCAGGCGGCATACAGGTCTGCCAGAAAGGGTTCCAACTGTTCCAGTTCCCGCAAGCCGTACACTTGTGTGCTAGTGGGTCTGGCTCCCCCTGGCTCCGCTGCCAACTGCGGTGCACCGTGGCTGTCGGTTTGCAGATCCAGTAAATAAAACTCCAGTTCACAGGCCATTACCGGATAGTAACCCTTGGCGGCAAAGCGCTGAATAACCTGCTGTAACAGATGACGGGGATCAGCAACCGCGGCAGGTAGGCCCTCCTGTGGATGCATGCTGACCTGTACCGCCGCTGTCGGCATAGCACGCCAAGGCATAGGTACCAAACTACCGGCCAGTGGGTAGGCACGGCAATCGACATCACCTACATCCCAGACCAATCCGGAGTTTTCAACATCATCACCGTTAATCGACAGGCCCATAATGGTACTCGGCAAGGGCCGACCCGACTCATACACCGGCAAGAGTTCCTCACGATGCAACAGTTTGCCTCTCGGCACCCCATTGGCATCCAGAATAAACAGTTCGAACAGCTCTATATCAGGATAACGATCCAGAAAATCGAGTGCTTCCTGCACCTTTGCAAAGGTCATTGCTGACTCCTCGTTGTTATAAAACAGCTATTTATTGCTATAAACACTTTGAAAATAACAAAAATACCGCTACAAAACGAGTGTCGGCTGACCGTGAGTTAACAATCCATTCAACTTACCGGCTTTAGCAATGAATTCAACCCCTCATGACTCACCATTGGGTCATCAGCATTGACGAGTATTTCCGCGCGATTTAACACATAGGCTTTACCGGTGATGCTATTTTCAACTAGCGTTTGCCCGCCTTCCAACTGACTGATCCCGGTAAATTTACCCCGAAAGCGGGTTTCTCTTAGCGAACAGGTTTCCAGTGTATCCCCTGGTGAAATGCGCTGTTCATACTGCATCAATGCCAGTCGTGCAGAGGTGCCTGTGCCCGTGGTGCTTCGACAGATCACCCCCGGATGCACATAGGTTGTCGAGCGGGATGCGTACTGCCCTTTAGCCGGATTTTCAACCGGTCCCATAAAGTGCAGAAAGGGAATGGGACCAACATCACCGAGTGAATAGTGGTAAAAACTTCGCTCGGCTCGAATCGCCTCGATAATGGCATGCGCACAAGCACTCAGGCGTGACTCCTCATCGAGTGACAAGTTAAAACCTAGTGCGGCCGCCTCTACCAGAACATAAAACCCGCCACTGTAAGCAATAGAATAGGTCACCTCACCCAGACCCGGTACTGAAATTGTCTGCTGATAAGAGTCGATATAACTGGGAAGGCCTTCACAGGTAATTGATTCCACCACGCCATCACGTATTTCGGCATCGATCTGCACCAGTCCCGCCGGTGATTCCAGCATGAATTGCTGGTGCCCCTCCTGCTTGGGTACCAGTCCCAGTTCCAATACAGCGGTTGCCGTGCACAGGGTGTTGGAACCGGAATAGATCGGATAGCCCATCACCTCCATGATGATGTAACCGGCTACCGCCTGTGGATTGGTGGCTGGCACCAGCAGATCCACTGACATTTCCGGAATACCATAGGGTTCGAACAATAATAGCTTTCTAAGCCCATCAGCCTGGTGTTGCAGGTATTCCATCTGCTGTCGAACGCTGTCTCCCGGTAGCGCTTTTACGCCAGCATAGACAATCCGACTGACGTCTCCTCCAGCATGCGTATCCATCAACTGCAAACTCAATTGTCGGCTCATACTCAAGCCTCCGACAACGCAAAAGGAGCACCATGTTCGGCCCATTCTTCATCAGGAACGATGACGATTTTACCCAGATAATTACTGCCCCGATTGACGAAATAGGTTTCCGCCTCGTGTAGCTGTGAAAGTCGAAAAGTGCCATGCAACACAGGTTTGAGCTGTCCATCAGCAATCCAACACATCAACTGTCGTGCTTCTTGCCGCGTTCCGTGGGATACACCGAAAATCTGTACCTGATACAGGTAAATACGTGTCCACATCATCTGACTGAGATTGCCACCACTGGCACCGGCAATACTTAGGCGTGGATAGCTACGACGCTGGTCCATCTGTTGAATCATGGTGTCGATGAAACGGTCAGTCATCTCACCACCAACCAGGTCCATCACCGCATCGATAGGGGCGCCACCAGTCGACGCCAAAACGCGGTCAACAAAATCATCCATATTGCCGCGGTCCACGACGGCTTCAGCTCCCAGAGCCAATAAAGCGTCTGACTTATTCTGTTGGCTCACGGCATAGGGAATGGCACCCAGAAGTCGGCATAGCTGAATTAATGCGGTTCCCACGCCACCACTGGCTCCGGACACCAATACACGCTCACCAGATGTTACCTTCGCGGCGGTCAGCATATGATAAGCAGTCTGATAAGAGCACATACCCAAGGCGGCCAGTTCGGCATCAGCTAATTCAGGATTATCGATTCGGTAAAACTGATCCGACCTGACAACAATATATTCTGCAAAACCGCCATCGGCGCCATGACCATAGTAATCGGGTGTCAGGTTAATATCCTCGCGGGTATCGGCATAGAGATTAAAATCCAACAAGCCGCGCTCGCCCAGGCGTGACTCAGCTACTTCAGCGCCTACGGCTACAATCCGTCCTACCACATCCGCACCCTGAATACGCGGAAAGGTCAGCGTCGGTGTGCCACTAATTTGAAAGGAGGTAATGTCACTGCTATCTCCCACAGGATAAAGCCCCTCACGCGCCTTACGGTCGGTATTGTTTTTGGCGGTGGCGCTGACCTTAACCAATACCTCTTGAGGACCTGGTGTCGGTACCGGCACATCTTGCTGATAAATCAACTGGTCTAACCCACCATGCCCCATAAGACACATAGCTACCATGCTTTTTGGAATCACACTGCTCTCCCTCGTTATAAACTCTGAATATATGAATGTAGAAGAGGAATGCTCTGATGTACACCTAAGGAACATAACGGCCTTGTTGGCAGAGCCAGGTAGCTACAAAATTTGACAAGCTAGACGGTTGATCTAGGCTGAACTAAGCCATTCGTACTCAAAAATAAACATAACAAGGACTTCATTATGAAACGGCAATCCCCTCATCTGGCTCTATTTCTGCTTTTACTGTTGTTGCCGCTAACATCCATCGCTGACGACGAGAAGAAGCTCTACATCATTTCCCCTGCTGATGGTGAAACCCTTAGCAACCCTGTCACTGTTCATTTTGGACTGAAAGGTATGGGGGTAGCTCCTGCCGGTGCAGACTTCCCAAACACTGGGCATCACCATCTATTAATTGATGTCGATACTTTACCAGCCATGGACATGCCGGTGCCTGCGGATGAACAGCACTTGCATTTTGGTGGTGGACAAACCCAAGTCACCTTGGAACTTGAACCGGGAGAGCATACGCTGCAGTTGCTGTTGGGCGATAAAATGCATGTTCCTCATGCTGAGCCGATGGTTTCCGATAAGATAACCATCCAGGTGGAGTAAGCGAGTTTTCTTATTGATGGCGGGCCCGGATAAGCTATATAACCTCAGCGCACTGAAGCAATGTACTTAGCCAAATGATCCATCTTATCCGGGTCATCATCCACAAATGCGACTTTTACATTAATGAAGGGCGCATCAATTTTTCTTTCCATGGCTTCAATGCGTTCAACAAAACCATTCACTCGTGCAACACTGCCACCAGATAGTTGCTCTATATCGACAACAGCCTGATCCAGTATGGTAGGAAAAACGCCTTCATTTTTGATGACAACCAATACGTCTCTCAAGCTCAAGTCTTTAATAGCGCACTTAATAACCTGATCTCTGACTCTAAGCTGCGCTAAGCCTTTTGGCTTCAAAGCCGATTTTGCAGGTATGGGTGGCGTATTTTCTGCTTTATCTAAGGAGGCGGCTGCCTGATCTATTTTCCGCGTATTGGGCAGTCTGGTTTCACCCGACAAAAGCTTGTTCATTTTCTGGGTCAGTTGATCACCGGTAAACGGCTTTCCGAGATAATCATTGACGCCAGCCTGAATAGCCTTGAGCACATAAGAACGTTCGCCCCGACTGGTCACCATCACGAATGGAGTGGCTTTGTATTGTGTTTGCTGCCGCGTCCAGGTCAGTAATTCAAGACCACTCATTTTCGGCATTTCCCAATCACACAGAATCAAATCAAAATGCGAGGTCTGCATAATAGACTGCGCTTCTTGTCCATTGTAAGCCGCCGTAACGGTTGAGCCAGGAAAGGATGTCTTAACAATTTTAGAGACAAGCTCACAGATGAATTTTGCATCATCGACGATAAGAACAGATAATTGGTTCATCAACAAAATAGACCTTTCGCAGAGTAAAAGCACCTATGAGTTATAAAAATCAGATAAATAGTAAAGGTGCGGTAACAGGCTGTGATACCTTTAACGCCATCATACCGAAAAAAAACCCTGGATAAAATTTTGTTTCAGTTATAGCTAAACAAACATTCCAATTAACTAAGCCTTTACCAATGCAGCTAACCCGCCCTCGTATACTGTTACTTTCTGCCTATGACGCTGCAAGCCATCAACGCTGGCGGCAACAGTTAGTAAACTCATTACCTGAATTTGAGTGGCATTGCCTGTCACTGCCGCCCCGTTATTTCAGTTGGCGGATACGCGGTAATGCCCTGAGTTGGTTGAACGAGCCCTTGCTGCAACAAACCTGGGATCTGCTGCTGGCCACGTCCATGACGGATCTTGCCAGCCTGCGCGGTTTTCATCCAAAACTGGCACAAGTGCCTGCTCTGCTCTATTTGCACGAAAACCAATTTGCCTTTCCGGATTCCGGCCGTCAGTTCAACAGCTATGAGCCACAAATGATTAACCTTTACAGTGCCGTTGCCGCTGACCAGTTGTTGTTCAACAGTGAGTGGAATCGCCAGAGTTTTCTACAAGGTGTTGCAGGGCTATTGAAGAAACTTCCCGATGCGTTACCCAAGGGCCTGCCACAGGCGTTGTTGGCTAAATCGTCCATCTTGCCAGTCCCCATAGAAGACAAGCTGTTTGTTAAACGCGCACGCCTGACAGATACCCGTTGCCCGCACCTGCTTTGGAACCATCGCTGGGAATACGACAAGGGGCCGGATCGTTTACTGAAACTGCTGGATAACCTGGTTTCACGCGGACAGGATTTTCGTTTGAGCCTGGTGGGTGAGCAGTTTCGACAACAACCCGAGGCCTTTGCACAGATTCAACAGGCACACCACAGCCGCTTGTTGCACTTTGGTTATCAAACCCAGGTCGAGGAATATCATCAGCTGTTACAGCAAGCCGATATCGTGCTATCAACCGCCCTGCACGATTTTCAGGGCCTATCTATGCTCGAAGCCATGGCTTCAGGCTGCCTCGCGCTGGCGCCAAATCGCCTGGCCTACCCGGAATACATCCCGGCTGAGCAGTGTTATGCCAGCCATCCCCAAGACCCGGATGCCGAAGCTGACGCCGCTGCCGAACGACTGATTCACTGGCTACACAACCCACCAGAACAACCGACACCCGATGACTGGCGCCTTTCCCAACTCACCCCCGCTTACCGCCAAACCATCAAGGGGTCAGCCAGCTTGATCCTCTAAACTAGTAAGATACTCAGCCACCACTTGCGATGCCGGTCCATAATAGCCCTGATCAAAATCTTCTCGGGTGGGTTCCATATTCAGCTCCACCGTCATGGCGCCAGCATCCTGAGCTACGCCCAAAAACCCAGCTGCGGGATAGACTTTTCCGGACGTACCAATTGAGACAAACAGATCCGCTGTGGCAAGTGCATTAAAGCAATCATCCAGTTGGTAGGGAACCTCACCAAACCAGACAATATCAGGACGTAACGGCTGTGGCGTGTCACAGCAGCTGCAGCGGTCCAATGCGCTTAAAGTGCCGTGCCAGGGGTGAGACAAACCACTGTGAATACACAGTGCGCTTTGCAACTGCCCATGCATGGGGATCATGTTCCGACTGCCCGCCCGTCGATGTAAGTTATCTACATTCTGGGTAATCAGGGTAAACTGTCCTCCCCGTGCCGTATGGCTGGCTTCAAACTCAGCCAGCGCCAGATGTGCCAGATTAGGTTCGACGGCCGGATCCTGTAACTGGGCACGACGCAGGTTATAAAAGCTATAGACCAGATCAGGGTTACGTAGAAAGCCTTCCGGCGTAGCTACATCTTCGATGCGGTGATCTTCCCACAAGCCATTCTGGTCACGAAAGGTTCGAATACCCGATTCAGCCGAAATACCCGCACCCGTGAGTACAACAACATGCTTGAATTTCATAGGCACGCCTCCGTTTGTGTCGTATCAGCACGGCGGGTGTCCTCACCAAACTGCAAAGCCGCCAGACGCTGATACAGCTCAGACTGTTGCAATAATTGCTGATGTGTACCTGAAGCCACTAATTGCCCCTGATCCATCACCAAAATCCTGTCAGCAGAAATCACCGTCGACAAGCGATGCGCAATCACTAAGGAGGTACGCCCCTGCATGAGTTGATCCAGAGCCGCTTGAACCAGTTGTTCACTCTGCGCATCCAGGGCACTGGTGGCTTCATCCAATAACAATACCCGGGGATCACGCAACAAGGCCCGCGCTATTGCCATACGCTGGCGCTGGCCACCGGATAACTGAATCCCGCCGGAGCCCAGCGGGGTTTTCAACCCCAGTGGCAGGCGTTGAATGAATTCCCAGGCCTGGGCCTGAGAAGCGGCTTCAACCAGCTCTGCTTCCGTGGCATCAGGGCGACCAAAACGCAAATTTTCTTCCACGGTACCGGTAAACAAAATGGTTTCCTGAGCCACCAAGGCCATACAACTACGCAACGCCTGAGGATCCAGTTGTTTGATATTCACACCATCCAGACAGATCTCACCCTGGGCGGGATCGTAGAAGCGCAGCAGTAATTTCAGCAGACTGGATTTGCCTGCGCCTGAGGGCCCCACCAAGGCAATGCGCTCACCTGGCTGGATCGTTACCGAAAAATCATTGATTACTGCTGTTTCCGGTCGCGATGGATAAACAAAGCTCACCCCCTGAAAAATCACCTCGCCACGCAGAGGGACTGGCAAGGGCGTTACTGTTTGGGGAGGTAAAATAGCAGGCGTAGAATCCAGCAATTCCAGCAAACGTTCTGTGGCACCCGCCGCACGTTGCACTTCACCGGCCACCTCGGCCAGGGTGGCCACTGCACCGGCCGCTATCAAGGCATAGAACACAAACGCCGTCAGTTCCCCGGGGCTCATCCGACCAGCCAACACGTCGTGTCCGCCCTGCCAGAGAATCAGCCCGACCGCCGAAAAAATCACCATTAACGCAAAACCGGTCAACAAGGCCCGCTGCACGATACGTGCCCGTGCACTCTGAAAAGCCTGCTCCACCCGATGCGAATAATGACGCTGATCCTCCGCTTCATGTACCGATGCTTGCACCGTTTCAATACCGTGAATCACTTCACCGGCATAACTCCCCAGCTCCGCCACCCTGTCCTGACTAGTGCGTGACAGACGACGGACACGCCGCCCAAACCAGACCACCGGTATCACTGTCACCGGAATGCCGACCAAGACCAGCAAGGTCAACATCGGACTGGTAATAAACAGGAAAATCAGCGCACCAATAAAGGTCAATAAATTACGCAGCGCCATGGAGATCGATGAACCGAACAAGCTTTGCAGTACTGTAGTGTCGGCCGTCAGACGACTTTGAATCTCGCCACCACCATTGCGGGCAAAAAATTCCGGCTCCAGGGTCAATAGATGCTTGAACACCTGGGTGCGCAGATCAGCCGCCAGCCGCTCGCCAATCCAACTGACAAAGTAAAAGCGTGCGGCTGACGCCATGGCCATCACCAGCACCACGACCAGGGTCACCAATAAACCGAAATTCAACCACTGAACATCATTGGCGGCAAAGCCCCGGTCTACGACCAGTCGCAACCCCTGCCCCAACAGCAACACACATCCGGCGGCCACGACCAGTGCGATAGCCGCGATTGTCATCTGCAGTGTGTAAGGTCGCAAAAAACCTGACAAACGCAACAGCAGTCTTGGATGTGCTTTTAATTGAGTCATGGGCTTCCCGTCAATACTGGCTGTGCTGGATTACAGTGATTGTAGCGCGATCAGCCAGTGATGATACAACGGAATACCGACAATCACATTTAACGGAAATGTCAGCCCCAGCGCGGCCAGCATCGCCAAACCTATATTGGCATCGGGAATGGCATTACGGATAGCCGCTGGCGCCGCAATATAGGAAGCGCTGGCGGTCATGCTGGCCAGAATCACTACCGATCCAACCGGCAGCTCCAACCAGATCCCCATAAGCAAGCCTGTCATAGCCAGTATCGGTGGCGCCACCAGTGCAAACACCAGCACCCGCCACTGCGCCCGCGGGAAAGGCCGAAGTGTTGTCGCGGCGGTCAGTCCCATATCCAGAAGGAATAGTGCCAATACTACATGGAATGCGCCTGTCAGCAAGCCGGTAACATTCGCGCCCTGTTCCGGGCCATAGGCAACACCAATGATCACACCACCCACCAGCAGAATCACACCCCGATTTGTCAGTGCTTCATGCCAAAGCCCGGAGAGGCTTGCCCCCGTCACAGGAACAGCCCGACGATAAAGTAACAACGCCACAATAATCGCCGGTAGTTCCAGCATCACCAGATACAAGGTGACTTCTGAGCCCACAACCAGTTGCTGTGTCTGCGTATAGGCCAGAGCCACAGCGAAGGTACCCGCACTGACAGACCCATAGTGTGCCGCCAGACTGGCACTGTCCGCGAGTGACAGCTTAACCACACGGCGAAGCAGCGGCATCAGCAACAAAGGAATCAACGCACCGATCAGTGCAACCCCGAGTAATTCAGGAATCAATGACAGGCGCAGTTGCCCATAGAGGGCAAAACCACCTTTCAAGCCAATGGTCAGCATCAACATCAGGCTCAGCAGGTCATAGGCCGCCTTGGGAACACTGAGATCCGAACGCACCAGGCCCGCCACCAGGCCCAGCAGAAAAAACATCACCACGATATCTGGCATTGCGATCTTACTCCGTCAAGTGAAAGTCGACGCATTTTGCCCTGATACAAACATTTAGACTAATTAACTTATTACACATACAGTATAGATAATTATCTATACTGTACTGAGATGAAACTATTATGAAACTACGCCACCTTACATTTCGCTTGTTGGAAGTGTTTAGCTGTGTGATCAAGACTGGCAGCCTCAGCGAGGCCGCTCGCCAGCTGCACTTAACGCAACCAACAGTTTCGCTGCAACTGAAGCGCTTGAGTGAAGCCGTGGGAGAACCCCTGCTAATCATGCACCGCCAGGGAATCCAACTGACCGACACAGGGCAGATAGTCTATGCGGCCGCCCTCGACATGCTCGGTCGCTTTGATGATCTACAAGACCAGTTACACAGCGTGCAGGCCGGGCAACACGGACGCTTCAGTATTGCCATGGTGAATACCGCCCAGTATGTCTTGCCGCGCCTGCTGGGTCCTTACAGCAAAACCTTTCCGGAGGTGGACCTGACACTTGAAATCGGAAACCGCGAACAGGTATTGCAACGCTTTAATCAGCAGTTGGATGATATCTATATCTTCAGCCACCCACCGGCACTGGATCATGCCGCAGCGGCGCGTTTTCTGCGCAATCCACTGGTCATCATCGTGGCCGCTGATCATCCACTGGCGCAGCAGCCGAATCTAACTATGACGGATCTGTTGAAAGAGCGATTCTTACTGCGAGAACCAGGTTCAGCCACCCGCATGCTGTTTGATGGCTGGCTGCAAACCCAGGGGTTGCAGTTGAACCGCAGTCTGCAGATGGCCAGCAACGAAGCCATACGTGTCGGTGTCGCGGCAGGCATGGGAATCGCGGTGATCTCGCGGCATGTGATTCCTCCTGGTGCTGCCGGACTGGTTGAACTGTCGGTGCCCGGTTTCTCGCTGGAAAGCCACTGGCACTTTATCGTGCGCCGCGACCGTCGCCTGCCCCATGCGGCACGGCGCTTTCTGCAATTTGCCGATATTCAGCTGGAAAACTGTCTGGACCCGGCCTATGTCTGTCATGAAACAGATCAGTTGTTGAAGGACTTGTCTGCCTTAGAAGCAGAGTGAACTTGAGCATAACTTAGCGCCGAGGCGCAACCGTGACCTGTTTGACCCGCTGAGACAGTTCCTTCCAACCCTCCCGATTGACGGCTTTAGCATCTACGATCAGATGATCAATCAATTCAGGAGGACAGTAAGATATCCGGCTGACAGTCCCTATCTTGGAATAATCAGCCAGTATCATCACCTGATGTGCATGACGGACCATCGCCCGAGCAATTTCGGCCTCCTGAAGATCAAAACTGCCAGCCCCCTGCTCGGCATCTATGCCATAGGGGGAAAGCATGGCTACATCGACATGATAGCGACTCAGCTCATTAACGGTACCCGCACCATAGGTTGCGGGCTGTTCACGACTCAGTTCACCGCCAAGCAACACCACCCGATTCTCTCGATTATCCATAGCATCGGCTTCACGCAGCTTCTGCGCCGCCTCGATGGAATTAGTAATCAATGTGAGACCACTCAAAGCAGACAAGGCTTCAGCTAACAGCGTTGTGGTGCTGCCTGCATCCAGAAACAGGGTTTGCCCACCGCTGACCAGGGCCGCCGCCGCTTTGGCAATCAGGCGTTTTTCCTTCAGTCTGATCTGTATGCGTTCGGCAAACGGCGGTTCTACAGCCTCCGTAATCGCCACCGCGCCACCACGTATCCGACGCAACTCGCCCGCGGCCTCCATGTCCATCAGATCACGACGGGCGGTTTCACGCGAGACCTGCATTTCCGATACGATTCGATCGACGCTAATGCGTCCAAAGGTTGCCAGAAGGGTTCTGATACGTAGATGTCGCTCTTCGTGCCACATAGATCCTGTTCTCAGTCACAGTATTGATTTAACCACTGCATCGCCTGCTGATGCAGCTCTGGTGTCGCCGCCGCAATCACGCGACCCTCTGAAGCCGAAGTCAGTGTGGCCCCCTGCCAATCCGTTATTATGCCACCAGCCTCTTCAATAATCGGTATCAGTGACAAAAAATCGAACGGCTGCAACTGGGACTCAATCACCAGATCAATCAAACCGGAGGCGAGCAAGCCATAACCATAACAATCCCCGCCAAAACGTGGCACGGCAACCTGTGCAATCACCTGTTCTACAGCCTGACGATCAGCCTCACTAAAGTAATACAGTGATGTGGTGTAAAAGCACGCCTCGGACAGCTGTCGACAAGCACTAACCTGGCAGGGTTTATCCTGGCTACGTCGATCACTGAAAAACGTTCCCTGGCCTTTAATTCCCACCCAGGACTCTTCCAACGCTGGCATCTCGATAATGCCCAAACAGGGCTCGCCCTGATGCAACAACGCCAACAAGGTTCCCCAGATAGGCCAGCCGGTAATAAAACTGCGGGTTCCATCAATTGGATCCACTACCCAGAGATACTCGGCATCCAGACGTTCATTGGCAAACTCCTCACCCAGAACACCGTGCTCCGGGTAATGCTCAGCCAGACTTTGTCGCAACCAACGTTCAACAGTCCGATCCGCTTCTGTCACCGGACTGGCATCCGATTTCACGTCAATATCCAGTGTTTGACGAAACCACTGTAACGCCATTTGACCCGCCTGGGCGGCCTGCTGACGAGCAAAACTAATCAACGGTGCCGCAAGTCTTTGCTCAGGTGGTGACAACTCTGTGTTGTTCATTCTGCCACTCCTTTGTGTGTATTTGTGTGTAATAAATCTGTAATAGGTATGGACAATAAAACATATTTTTGCATAAATACACATATTGCCACATAAAATAACTAAAAATTGCGTGACCAAGGCCCCTCGACACATCCAGATATTCTTAAACTTGGAGACGTCACCATGAAACGGCCAAATGTAAAACGCACCTTTAATCGTGTCAGCTCAGTGTTGCTAGGCACACTGATAAGCACCAGCCTTTTGGCTGGAGAAATAACGGTTTACTCCGCGCTGGAGGAAGATGAGATCAATGCCTATCTGGCAGCCGCAGCAAAAGAGATGCCTGATCTAAAAGTTAACCTTCTAAGACTTTCAACCGGTGACTTGGGCGCCCGACTGATTGCTGAATCCGCCAATCCTCAAGCCGATGTACTTTGGGGATTTGCAGTCACCAATATTCTGAACCCGCAAATCAACCAACTGCTGGAGCCCTATACAGCAGACGGGGTTGACCAACTCCCAGACGCCTTCCGCGATGAAGAAAACCTTTGGTTTGCCGCCACCGGCTACATGGGTGCTTTCTGTGTCAACACAGCCCGTCTGGAAGCACGTGGTTTACCCATGCCAACCTCTTGGCAAGACCTCACCAACCCGGTCTACCAGGGTGAGATTGTAATGCCAGATCCCTCTTCCTCTGGAACTGGCTATCTGCAAATAGCCGCCATTTTGCAAGGCATGGGAGATGAAGCCGGCTGGCAGTTGATCAAAGACCTGGACCCGAACATGGCCCAGTACACTACCTCCGGTTCACGCCCTTGCCGTATGGCGCAGGTGGGTGAATATGCCATCGGTGCATCACTGTCATTCGTGGCAATGCAGGCGATCGAACAGGGCTACCCTGTCGAGATGGTCATCCCCGCCGATTGGGCGGGTTTTGAACTGGAGGCGTCGGGTCTGCTTAAGGGCAGCAACAATGCCGATGACGCCAAACGTTTTCTGGACTGGACCCTGTCACCTTCAGCCGCTGAAGCCTATTCCGAATACAAGGCGATCATTACGCTGCCAGATGTTCCTCGCTCTCCACTGGCAGAAAAAGCCGGGCTGCCGGAAGATCTGACAGAAGTTCTCTTCCCAATGGACTTTGCTAAATCAGGCAGTGAGCGAGATGCCATTCTGAGCACCTGGAAAACAACTGTCGGTCGCTAAGCCAACAGTTTCAGGCCGACCGGTAAGCTTACCGGTCGGTATCGTCACCCTTGAAATCCGGACCTGAACATGTACCTGACTATCCAGAACCTGACCAAACGCTTCGATGATTTTGTTGCACTGGATGCAATCAATCTTGAGATACGCGATAACGAATTCGTGTGCCTGCTGGGGCCAAGCGGCTGTGGCAAAACAACCTTGCTGAGAATTATTGCCGGACTCATGCCCTTTGATTCTGGAGCACTCTCACTGGGTGGCCGCGATCTGACCAAAATGCGTGCCACTGAACGCGGTTTTGGTATCGTGTTCCAGTCCTACTCTCTGTTTCCCAATATGACCGTTGCCGAAAATATCGGCTATGGCTTAAAAATTCGTAAACAGCCACGTGAGCAGATCGCAGCTAAGGTCGAAGAATTACTGACCTTGATCCGCCTGCCAGAGTTGGCTGACCGTTACCCACATCAACTCTCGGGGGGCCAGCAACAACGGGTTGCTATTGCGCGAGCCTTGGCCGTTGATCCCTCGGTACTGCTACTGGATGAACCCCTTTCAGCCCTGGATGCCGCCGTGCGCATGGAGATGCGCGCAGAAATCCGAGACGTGCAACAGCGGCTGGGCATTCCAACGATCATGGTTACCCACGATCAGGATGAAGCGCTGACCATGGCTGACCGTATTGTCTGTATGAATCATGGTGTTATTGACCAGGTGGGTACGCCGCATGAACTCTATACCCGTCCGGCCACGCGCTTTGTTGCCGGATTTATCGGCAGTACTAACTTACTCAGCCGCCACTGGGTCAGAGAACATCTGCCCGAGCTGATACGCAATCTACCTGAAACACCGCAGTTATTTGAGCTATCGTTACGTCCGGAAGATATACAACTGAAAGCCGATCCACAGGGGACAGCACGAGTCACTCAGATTACCTATCTCGGCAATATCAGCCGGGTGCAGTTCAACTGGGAAGGCCGGGACTTGATTGCCGAAACTCACCGTTTTAGTCAACTGCAACCGGGTGATCTGGTCAGTGTCAACGTCGACTCGGAGGCAGGCGCATGGGTACACGTGTAATCTCTCATAAACTGCAAAACCCTGGCCATCCAATTGCGTGGGAAGACCGCCTGCTGCTGTCGGTATCACTGATCATCCCGCTGGCCGGTCTGTTACTGTTTTTTCTTTATCCGTTGTTTCTGGTCGCCAGGCGCAGTTTAATCGGTAGTGACGGACGTATTGGCATCGATAATTACATCAGCATTCTGTCGATGTCCAACATGAAAACAGTGGTCAGCAACAGCCTGATCATGAGTGGTGCCACCACTCTGCTTTGCGTGCTACTCGGTTTTGCCATCGCTTATGCGTTACAGCGTACCAGGTTGAAAGTCCGCTGGTTCATCCGTGGCGCTCTGCTGTTACCTCTGCTAGCTCCTTCGTTAGTACAGGCACTCGGTCTGATTTTTCTGTTTGGCCGCAACGGATTGATTAATCAACAGACCGGCTGGGACTTACAGATTTATGGCTTCTGGGGGCTGCTGATCTCCAATAGTCTCTACGCGCTACCCCAGGCTGTCATGATTCTGGAAGCGTCATTACGGCATTCCGACACCCGCTACTATGATGCGGCGCAGATGATGGGCGCTTCACATTGGCAACGCTTCAAAGATATCACCCTGCCAAATGCCAAATTCGGGTTGATCAGCGCGGCCTTTGTTATCTTTACCGTGACCATCACCGACTTTGGTAACGCCGCCGTAATCGGTGGTAATTACCGCGTACTGGCAACCGAAATCTACAGCCAGGTGGTCGGGCAGATGAATTTCAATGTCGGCGCGGTGATCGGTATGCTGCTGCTTTTGCCCACATTGGTAGCCGTGTACATTGAACGCGTCTCCTCACAGCGCCAATTTGGTGGTCATTCTGAAAGCGCCATACCGGTCACGCCGGTGTTTTTAGCGAGACGCGATATCCCACTGGGTGCACTAGTGTACTTTAGTAGCTTTATGGTTTATGCCATTGTTTTAACTGTTATTTATGCCAGCTTTGTTAAACTCTGGCCTTACCGCATGGACCTCACACTGGCCAATTACAATATCACCCTTGCCGGTGGCTATGCGCCTTTAAAAACCTCATTTACGGTTTCGCTGATTGCGGCCAGCATCGGGGTCCTTGCCCTGTTCAGCCTGGTACTTGCACAACGACGCTTACCGCGTCGCTGGGCCAAACCGGTTTATTTACTGGCTATATTGCCGGTGGGCGTGCCTGGACTGGTACTTGGCCTGGCCTACGTCCTGTCGTTCAATATCAGTGGATCGATACTGGGTATGCTCTATGGTTCGGCACTACTGATCGCCCTGTGTAACTTCTATCACTTTCACTCTCAGGGTTTTCTGACCATGGTGACAGGCATGCGTGGCGTGCCTGCATCACTGGAGGAAACGGTCACCTGCATGGGGGGGAATGCGCTGCACGGATTACGTGATGCCATTTTACCCTTCATGCTGACAACCCTGGTGGCGGTGTTTTTCTTCCTGTTTATGCGCTCCATGGTCACGCTGTCTGCAGTTATATTCCTGATTTCACCGCAACTGAGCGTCGCTGCCGTTTCAGTCATGCGTCTGGAACAGGCAGGCTTCACGACCCAGGCCGCCGCATTTTCTGTCTGCATTATGGCTAGCGTACTAGTTGCCATGGGGCTACTGAAACTGGTATTACATGGCATATCAAAAACACGCTATGCCGTAAAAGCCCCCTCGTGAACGGTTATCAGGAGACATAATGCATGGCTTATCAATGTGTATTGGGTGAACAGCGCTATCAGTTCCAGGATCTGAAAACCTTGATGGCACGTGCTACGCCGCTGCGCTCGGGGGATTGTCTGGCAGGTTTGGCGGCTCAGGACGCACAGGAGCGCATCGCTGCGCAAATGCTGCTGGCTGATGTGCCGCTAAAGACCTTTCTGAACGAGGCATTGATTCCCTATGAAACCGATGAGGTCACCCGGCTAATCCTGGACACCCACGCCACAGCCGCCTTTGCACCCGTGTCACACCTGACGGTTGGAGATTTTCGTGACTGGCTACTGTCCGAGCAGGCAGACACTCTGACATTACAGGCACTGGCACCTGGTTTGACTCCAGAGATGGTCGCCGCGGTCAGCAAGATAATGCGTATTCAGGATTTGATCTGTGTCGCGGCGAAGTGTGAAGTCATCACCCGTTTTCGTAATACGCTTGGTATGCAGGGGCACTTAGCCACCCGGTTACAACCCAACCACCCGACGGATGATCCGGCCGGCATTGCTGCCAGTGTACTGGATGGCCTGCTTTACGGCAGTGGAGATGCGGTAATTGGCATCAACCCGGCCACGGATAACTATCAGGCTGTGACCACGCTGATGCAGATGCTGGATGAGGTCATTCAGCGTTATGAGATTCCCACGCAATTCTGCATTCTAAGTCACGTGACCACGCAAATAGAAGCAATACACAGGGGCGTACCTGTCGATCTGATCTTTCAATCTATCGCCGGTACCGAAGCGGCCAATACCAGTTTTGGTATTAACCTGGCACTGCTGGGAGAAGCCCTGCAAGCAGGCCGATCGCTGCAACGCGGCACGCTGGGTAATAACCTGATGTATTTCGAGACAGGTCAGGGCAGCGCCTTGTCAGCCAACGCCCATCATGGCGTGGATCAGCAGACCTGCGAAACCAGAGCCTATGCCGTGGCCCGGCATTTTGATCCATTACTGGTCAATACAGTGGTTGGCTTTATTGGCCCTGAGTATCTCTATGATGGCAAACAGATCATTCGTGCCGGTCTTGAAGATCACTTCTGCGCCAAACTGCTAGGTGTCCCCATGGGCTGCGATATCTGTTACACCAACCATGCGGAAGCGGATCAGGATGATATGGACATGCTGCTGACCCAACTGGGTGTGGCCGGTATCAACTTCATCATGGGCATTCCAGGATCGGATGATATTATGCTGAACTACCAGACCACCTCTTTCCACGATGCGTTGTATATCCGCCAGTTACTGGGTAAAAGACCTGCGCCGGAGTTTGAAGCCTGGCTGCAACGTCAGGGTATTTTTGATGCGCAAGGGCGACTCAGCACCGGCAGTCAGTTACCCGGCGCGTTTGCGGATCTGCGCCTGACAGGAGGCAAGCACTGATGAACGATGATGCCAACACAGATGCAAAAGCAGACGCTATCGTCACCCACAACAGCTGGCGATCACTGCGTCAGCATACAGATGCACGTATCGGATTGGGACGCACAGGTGTCAGCCTTCCTACACGTGAACAACTGGCTTTTCAATTGGACCATGCCAGAGCGCGGGATGCCGTCCACCTGCCCCTGGATGAAGAGGCCCTGCAACAACAGCTGGAAGCAGACGGCTTTCAGGTTTATCGCCTCAGCAGTCGGGTCAGCCATCGTCAGGAATACCTGCAACGCCCTGATTTTGGGCGTCGCCTCAGTCCAGATTCAGTAAGCTACCTTCAGCAACAAGCGACACAGATCACCCCACCAGATACTCTGATCGTTATCGCTGACGGCCTGTCCTCCACCGCGGTTGCCTCTCATGCTGTCCCCATGGCACGCCGACTGGGTGCCGCACTGAATGCAGAGGGTTTAAGGCCGGGACCTATCTGTCTGGTCAGCCAGGGACGTGTCGCTGTGGGTGATGAAGTGGGTGAACTGCTAAAAGCCCGCTCGGTGATTCTGCTGATCGGTGAACGACCAGGCCTCAGCTCACCCGACAGTCTGGGTATCTACTACACCTACGCCCCCAAAGTCGGTCTGACTGATGCAGCGCGCAACTGTATCTCCAATATTCGCCCACCAGGACTGAGCTATGATGACGCCACTGATAAGCTGATGTTCTTGCTGCTGGAATCCTACCGGCGTCAGTTATCGGGGGTGCAGCTCAAGGATACTTCTGTGCGTTCGGAGCTTACGGGACTGGATCAGCCGCGGAATAATTTCCTGTTGCCGGATAAGCGTTAGTCAGGCACACACGGCATGCTGCTGCGCTTCTTGCACCATTTCTGTGGCAAGCTCACCCACAGTGCGCACGGCGGCTTCTATAGTGGGTGTCAGGGTAAACGCATAGTTCAGGCGCAGGCATTGACGATACTTGCCTGAGGCTGAAAACAGCGATCCTGGTGCCACATGGATGGCGTGCTGTGCTAAACGTTCGTTAAGACGCACGCAATCCACCGCAGCGGGCAGTTCCACCCATAATAAAAAGCTGCCCTGAGGATAGCTGATGCCCGCGCCCTTGGGGAAGTAGCGCTGCACCCAACTGATCATAATGTCACGCTGACGCTGATACTGGCGGGTAGCATAGCGCAGGTGGCGCTCATAGTGCCCCTTGGCTACAAACTCCGCTACTGCCAGTTGCGGCAGCGTGGCCGAAGCACCGGTGGAAACGTACTTCATATGCTGTGCCTGATCACGGTAGCGTCCTGGCGCCAGCCACCCGACCCGCAGTCCAGGCCCCACTGTTTTGGAAAAGCCGCTACACAACATCACCCGACCATCGTCATCGAAGGATTTCACTGTGCGCGGCCGAGGAAGACTGAATGCCAAGTCACCATAGATATCGTCTTCGATTATGGCGACATCGAAGCGCTGGGCGAGCTGAAACAACGCCCGCTTACGCGCTTCAGGCATGGTATAACCTAACGGGTTGTTGTAAGTCGGCGTGACCTGTATCGCACGAATTGGCCACTGTTCCAGTGCCAATTCCAAGGCTTCCAGGCTGATGCCGGTTTGCGGGTCAGTGGGGATTTCCAGCGCTTTTAAGCCATTGGCCTTGAGAATCTGCATGGTACCGTAAAAGCTGGGCGAATCCACAGCGACAACATCACCTGGCTGGGTCAGCGTGCGCAACGAGATGGCCAGTGCCTCCTGACAACCGGTGGTCACCATAATGTCATCCGGGTGCAACAGACAACCGGACGTAACCGCTAGCCGCGCCACCTGCTGGCGAAGCTCAGGACTGCCGCTCAGTTTGTCGTAATTAAAGCCGTAGAGGTTATTGCTGCGGTGTAAGCCTGCCAGGATTTTTGACAAAGGACGCAAGGTTTCATAAGTCAGATTGGGTACGCCACATCCTAATAGAAGCCGGGTGTCATCACGCTGGGTTGCGACAAGTTCCAGTACCTGATCCCATTGGGAAACATCCAAGGGACGCTGCGCTGGGCGTGAGATCGACGGCAACACACTAGGCACTCGGCTTGGTAGCACAAAGTAACCAGATTTGGGACGCGACTCGATGAGTGCCGCATCCAATAACTGTCGATAGGCTTCTTGAGCCGTCGAAATGCTGACCTCCATCTCCTGGCACACAGCGCGGATAGAGGGCAGACGATCTCCCACATGGTAAATATCATGCTCAATACGTTGCCGTAATATACTGGCAACCTCTTCGTAGCGCGTCATAACACACCCCCACTTCAAGCCAGAAAACAATACAGATGCACAGATAAATAGCCATACAGAGGCATAATATTCTTCTGTATCTTAAAAATAGCAAAACCTATATCTGTATCAAAATCCTAGCACTGAGTACTCTAGTTAGGCAAACTATGAGGAGATAAATCATGTCACACTTCAACTTTACTCAGCTTCACCAACGTCTGCGCAACTACTTGCAATGCGGCCGCAGCCGCCGCCAGTTACTCAAACTTGATGACCGGTTGCTAGCAGATGCAGGCATTACGCGTTCACAGGCGAAAAATGAAGCGCAAAAACCCTTTTGGAACCTGCCATCTTTTAAAAGAGACTGATATGAAAACTGCTGAATATTATCTGCTGGATGTGTTTACCAACCAGCCTTTTTCAGGCAATCCATTGGCTGTATTTGCAAATGCTGATGGATTGGCAACCAGCAGAATGCAGGCGTTTGCCAATGAGCTTAATCTAGCCGAAACGGTATTTTTGGGCGCTGTCACTGGCTCAAATCACTACCCGATGCGGATTTTTACCCCGACTGAAGAGTTGCCATTTGCAGGCCACCCGACAGTAGGTACTGCGCACTTGCTGGCGGCGTTGAGATTAGTCAACCCTAAGCAGACTCTAGTGCTACAACCGCCAATTGGCGAACTCGCGGTGAACTATGCTCAAGGACAAGTAACCTTTACCACCGCCCAGCCTGCCAAGGTTACACACAGCCGTCTTGATCACGCCAGCGCTGCGGCGCTATTGGGTCTCGAAACACACCAGGTGATTGGCAAGCCTGTGATTGCCTCCTGCGGGCTGCCCTACCACTTGATCGAGTTAGCGGACATGGCGGCCCTGGAGGGCGTTATCATCTCTGCAACCATCTAGGCAGATTTTATCGCTAGCAGTAGTGCTGAGCAAATCTATCTTTACGTGACGGAACAGCCAACCGAAACCGGGACCGAAACCGGAACCGTGATACGCAGCCGCATGTTCTGTATGCATGCCAGTATCTGTGAAGATCCTGCGACCGGCAGTGCAGCCGCCGCCTTGACCGGCTACCTGGCCGCTAACCAACCCAACGCGCTACGCTGGAAAATTCATCAGGGTGTTGAAATGGGACGGCCTAGCGTGATCTATACCGCCGCTAATGGGGATCTTAAGCCAGGTTTGGTACAGGTGGGCGGGCAAGCCATTATTGTGGGTGAAGGCAAGCTCTACTACGCTGACTGATCGGTGTTTTCGCTCAACTGCGTGACTATCCAGGCTTCCAGTGCCTGCTGGGATTTCTCGCTCCACTTATCGGATTGCAGCTGTTTTGCCCAACGCAGCAAACGCACCTGTTCGGTCTGAGACCAGGTCGAAGCCTTGACCTGTAATTGCAGGGCATCGCGCCGGGCATGAGTGCGTGACCAGAGCTGATTAAGAAAACTGAGGCTACGCGCCATCACTACAAAGGGGAAATTCGGGTGCTTCACCGGACCAATCACCTGCTGTTTTTTAATTCCAGGCAGCGACAAGCGTGAGCCAGGCTGTTGCTGAGAAACTAACCAGCCACCGGCTGTACCTATAATTCCGCCAGTAATAGCCCCTAACAACAAAGAGCTGCCACCGGTACCCACATCAAACAGCGAACCGGCCGCCGCACCTGTGGCAGCTGATACTATCAGTAACTCTTTGGATCTTAATCCCCAGAAAGACCACTGTTCGGTATCCATAAGCTGATTAAAATCTTTCACCCAGTTCGGCTGCGTCTCAAGTTCAAGGCGGCTATAACCAGATTGCTGCATCCATTGCTGAAACCTGGCCTCCTCTGCCTTATTCAGTGACTGTTGCAACGCCTCCTCTGCCGATTGGCCAGGCTGAAGCCTGGTGGCATCCAGTGTCCGGGTGATCTGTTCACACCAATAAGCGGCCAACTGCTGCGCGTACTGACTCAGACGCCCAGACTCACGAGTCTCCAGGTGCTGAATCAAGCGTTTTAAGGCACGTTGCTGTTCCGGTTCAGCCAGTTCGTTCATGGCGCGCAAGAGCTGCAGTCGCGAATCCAACTGTGCACTCATGGGATCAAATACCCTCACCCACTGAAAATACTGATTGAGTGTCTGGCGCCACTCATCCTGATGCGTGCTGCCTGCCATCGGGTTGATCACCGCCATACGCGGCTGACCTGTCCAACGCAGAATCTCCATTTCTGCCAGATCACTGGCCGACACCGGTCCAGACGCATCAGTGACATAAATAATCCCGGCACCCTGCATCACCGGGGTCAGCAGCGCGACTTCATCGGGAAAGGTCTGGCGATGCTCGGCAACATCAAGGAAAGCACGCACTCTGGCGGCACGTTCATGCGGTGCCACAGTCTGTTGTTGCAACCAGGCCAACACCTGGCGTGCACGCTGAAAACCGGGGGTATCCGTCAGCGCCAGCAACAGTCGATTATCAGCGATAAAAGAAAAGCTATCGGCCTGCCGGGTCGTCCCTGACTCCACACCTATCTGAACAGTGTCATTTTCTGTCAGCGTCGAGACAATGGAGGACTTGCCCTTGTTGGGGTGTCCGACAACACAAAAATGTGCGGCATCTGCAAGCATTACCCCTCCAGCCAAATCAGTTGATGCTGCCTGGCAAACAATTGCCAGCTATCCTTGGCATGAATTGGTGACTCCAGGCTGTTATCCCAGACCTGGATCGCCTGCGAAATCCCCAATGCCGATGCCTGTTTTACCCTATCGGCCATTTCTGCCAAGGGTGAGCGGCGCAAATCGATACACCAGACCAGCCGGGACGGTTTGCGCTTGAGCAGAGCCTGCCAGCGCTGTTGATCTGACTCCCAACTGTCTACGCCCAACGTCAGCCCTTCTGACGTGTTTATCTCCCAGAATAGCTGTTCAACGCCTTCCCAGTCTGCCAGGTCTTGTACCCGCAGATCAGCCAAGGCTGTTTCAGTTGATGCCGACACAGGCTGATTCGAGCTAATACTCAGGCGGTGTGAATAATGGCGCAACTGCAACTGACAAACCAGAATAAGCAAAATTCGCGGCAGCAGGTTATAGGTCACCAGACTTGCCAGCAAAAACGGCCACCAGTCTCCCGCATTCACGGCATGCTCAGTGGTCGGGGCGATACGAATAAAGCGAGTGTGTTCTATCAGTGCCTGATCCGGTACAGCAGACGGCCAGTAGGCTTGCCAATGAACACTGATCATTTGAGTGACTTTGTGGATGACAGCCGGATCATCGAGCAGCGTTGAACTCCAGCCAAATGCCAGATCGGTGAATAACAGCAGCGTCAGAAAAGCGGCCAGCACACCTAGCGCACTCAAGCACCAGAGTTGATGCAGTTTCAACCACAGCCTCAGTTGTGACTGGCTATCCAACTGCCAGCGTTGGGCTCCACTGAACCTCAACAACCAGGGGGCTCGCTGCTTGCGAAACATCATTAGTCCAGAGATACACGCCCCGACAAACGGCAGCCCAGCCCAAACCAACCAGACCAGCATCAGGTTGATGCGCCCATCGGGGGTATAACGCAGCGCCGCAGCGCCGATCAGCAGGCCGAGAATAAACGCCAGTGGATAAAGCCAGAAAGGTAGTTGAAGCTTCAAGCCAGGTCCCTAATTCAATTCATCTTTAAGCCAACCATCATACCGACTGCCTGAGTTAGAGGATAGCATTGCCCCATCAGTATAGAGCGACGCCTGTAGTCGTTTATGCGAGTCGGCGTGAAAATTGCATTCCCAAGAGAAATACAAATTTCTGGAGAGTAATGCATGTTGTTTTTTTCAACGCCATCACAACTCGACAAGTCCAAAGAATCCCGTCCCGAATGGTTAACCGCTGTTGAGTCAAAACAGAACGATGCGTTATTGAACGCCAAGGACCTGCCCGATTTTTTACGCCAGCACCTGGAAGACCCTAAGCTAACGCCGCTTGTACAGCCGATACAGTCTGTATTCAAACGGCTTGACGCCCTACAACGTCATACACAACATAGCCTTGGGGTTGCCAGCAATACGCTACTCGAAATAGCAGGAAAAACCACCGAACAGCAGGACTACCTGAAAAGTTCAAGGCAATCACTGCAGTCCGGCTCACAAGAAGCTGATTCTCTGCGCACTGAAGTAGAGCTGGAACTTCAGGCTGTGCACCAATTTTTTTCAGAACACCTCTCTTCCCTACGCAAAGAAATGAACACCAAAGCCGAACATGCACGCTCAGTCATTGCAGGGATAGATAATATCGGTAAAACCGTTGATCTGCTGGCACTGAACGCGGCCATTGAGGCCGCTCGGGCAGGCGAAGCCGGAGCAGGCTTTGCCGTGGTAGCCGATGAGGTCCGCATGCTGGCACGTCGTACCCGGGAAAGTGCTCGCAATGCCTATCAGCAGATAGATCTTTCACCATTGGAACAGACCATCATTGAGCTGCTTGCCCGCGCTGAAACCCGTATTTCCGAGCTTTCAGGTCAGGTTGAACACTCTCTGGAACGCCTGCATCAGTTGCTTTCCAGTATGACTAACCACCTGGATGAAATAGACAGCAACAACCGTATCATTAACGCCACACTCGAGATAGGCAGCGGCGCCAGTGAGCGTGCCAATCACAAAATCCATCAGGGCCGTGAATTGATCAGCCAGCTATCACCTCAACATTCGGGCTTAAAGAGCCTGAGTCAACAGTGGCAGAAAAGCTGCATACAGCAAGGAATGGTGACTGATCCAGGTTTTGACCGCCTGGCTGCAATACGTGAACGTGGTGTGGTACGTATCGCCATAGAGCCGGACTTTAAGGGGTTATCTTTCAGAACAACTGACAGTGCCCCCTTGCAGGGGTTTGATGCTGAAATGGCACAGATGTTTGCACAATCACTCGGGGTCAAATGCCAGTTTATTGAACAACCCTGGGATCTCTGTACCCAGCTGCTTGATTGCGGTGACCGGCCGGGTGAAGCCGAGGTGGATCTGGTCTGGAGCGCCCTGCCACCTGACCCCAACTATGAAGGTGTCGCCTTCTCCGAACCTTATGTATCCCTGCCCTATATACTGGCACGTCGCAAGGGTGATGAATCCATTAAGAGTATTGAAAGCTTGCAGGGAAAGGTACTGGGGTGCATCAATGATCCCGCCGCCTTTACCACCCTGGAAGAAGCCGGTTTACGCTGGCGTAGTAATCTGCACACGCCAGGTGGGCAGATCCAACTGTCCAACTTACTGGCTTACACCAATCAAAGCTGGATCCATGATGCGTTGTGCAAGGGGACTGTCGATGCCTTTGCCGTCGATCTACCTATCTATTACTGGGCCGCCACCCATCCGGACAGCCCCTGGTCTGATCGCATCGAGCTACTGCCAGGTAACCTGGCGAATGAGCTTTGGCATTACAGTGTCGGGGTCAGTGATCATGCCTCCAGCCTGACACTGCTAGCGGCAATTAACAGTTTCATCCTTGAGTTCCGTAAACGCCCGGAATACCGTGAACTGAACCAGCGCTGGATGGGTAAAGTCTGGTAGGTAAGTACCTTATTGGAATAATAATGTCACTGCTACAAAGCATTTTGGCCAGTTGATCTGAAGATCTGGTAGACTCATGCGACCTCAATAACCTGTGCGTTAATTGAATAGCATTCACCAGACGTATTCGCTTTATTCAAATTAAACTCCAATACATAACAGGTTATAAGCTGTAATTTCTGGAGCCTGACGTGTCAGTCAACGAAGCGGAGCTACATCAACTCGATCGCCAACTTGTTTGGACCGGCTTTAAACAACTGCTCCCTCTGTCAGTATTTGTCGTGGTATTCGGGGTAGCGTTTGGCCTGGCAGCTGCCCAGTCTGGCCTGAGTGCACCGGCTATTATTGCCATGAGTACCCTGGTCTTTGCCGGTGCCTCACAATTCGCCGCTCTGGAGTTATGGGGCCCTCAAGTATCCCTGCTCACATTGGTCATAACTGTATTTGCAATCAATGCACGCCACCTGCTTATGGGCGCAACACTGTATCCCTGGCTTCGTCATCTGCCAACGAGAAAACGCTATGGCGTTATGCTGGTTGCATCTGATGCCAACTGGGCCCTGTCTATGCAGGCATTCAGTCGTGGACAGCCAGGCCTGGGACTGCTGCTGGGTGGCGGGCTTGCACTCTGGTCATTCTGGATATTTGGTACCTGGCTGGGCGTCTACTTTGGCAGTGTTATTCAAGATCCGGAGCGTTTGGGGCTGGATATGGTCATGGGCTGCTTTCTACTCGCTATGGTTGTCGGTGGAGAAAAAAACCTGCGGATGCTGGTGATCTGGACACTGGCAGCCAGCTCATCAATCCTGGCCTATTGGTTTTTGCCAGAAAACAGTCACGTCATAGTGGGTGCAATAACCGGTGGTCTGGTTGGTCTTGTCTGGCTGGAGAAAAATCATGAACGTTGAAACGGCAGGATTGGGTGTTCTGGTCATTATTCTGGCCATGGCCTCAGTCACCTTGGCGACTCGCTGGGGTGGCGTTTTTGTAATGTCTTTCGTGCCCATCGGTTACAGAGTAAAACAGTTTATCCATGCCATGTCCGGCTCCGTACTGGTCGCTATTCTGGCCCCCCTTGCAGTTACAGGTGACAACGGTGCCAGATTGGCCTTGTTGGCTACAGCTGTCACCATGTTGCTGTTAAAGAAGCCACTACCGGCCATTGCTGCCGGCATTTTGGTTGCCGCACTGTTCAGACAACTCTCGTCGGGTTAGCAACGCTCGTTACAGAAGCATGGCATCGTGTTAAAAAGCGCATTATGATAAGCGCCATTTTTGCATGGAGAATTGACGGTGATGTTAAGCGTAAATGAGTATTTCGAAGGTAAGGTGGTATCAATCGGGTTTACGGCTGAGCAAGGCCCAGTTACTTCTGGCGTTATGGCGCCGGGAGAATACACCTTTGGCACCAGCCAGAATGAACGCATGTGTGTGACTCACGGGGAATTGCTGGTAAAACTGCCAGGACATAGCGATTGGCAAGCCTTCCCTGCCGGTGCTGAGTTCAACATTACAGCAGGCGCTTCTTTTGATCTGCAAGTCGCTACACCGACCGCGTACCTGTGTTATTACAGCTAAGTTATTACAGCTAAGCGCTTACAATCAGCTTTACAGCTGAACGATTGCAATTGAATCAATTCGGGATGTCTAGTTAACCATCCCGAGTTGGTATTGCCAGTTATTTTGGTCCCAGCAGAAACCAAAGAATAAAGCCCAGCACAGGCAGCAGTAAAATCAACACCACCCACAGCACTTTGGCGCCCGTACTAGCACCACTCTGTACTATTTTGATAATGGCGTAAATATTCAGGACCAATAGCAAGAGCCCTAAAATACCTGAAACTTCAACTGATAGCATAACAACTTCCCTCATCCTGTTTGTGGTGTAATCCCAATTTGATCATACGGCAAAGGCTATAAGCTAATCCACCTTTCACTCAATCGCTTGCTAATGGCGTGTGAGTAGGAAATCCCAAACGTCCAACACCGGGTAAATTAAGTGCCAAAGGCCAAGGATCAATACCCGCGCTCAGCCCCAGAAAATTCAACTCAAACCCTTCTTCTGGTGCCAGGATTACACCCAGTAAGCCCGCCAGGGACACCTGAATCCCCGCACCACTTGGCGCGTGCGCAAATACGCCACCCTCTGGCAAATAATCTTTACCTATGGCGGTGGGTGGTAAATTAAGCCTGAGTTCCGGTACTTTACGGCCTAAATAAGCGATAAACGTATTGCTGTTAGGACCTGGCCAAACCCGGTATTCATGATTATAAGGATAAAGCCTGGCGGCATCATGTAAACGACTGATCAGTGCATCCACTTCGGCGCCCCCGCGAATTTCACGCAACAAAGTCGGCTGACTGCCATACCAGTAACCATCAGGGATACCCTGTGCAACCTGTACGGCATCACCGCCACGTCTTACGCTGAAGCCTATCACCTCAAAGCGGGTGTAATGATCAGCACCTTGTGGCTTGGCAGCTATCCAGGTGTGTACACCCAACGCGCCGCGCCACCGAAACGCTCGGGCCGCATACACCTGAATCAGCGCCTCTTGATGGGTCGCGGCATCCGGCGCGATACCGGCACTGTCCCGACGGGCTGTACGCCAATCAGATGCACCTTCATCGCCGCTAAAATGTGATGTCAGCGCACAACCTACCGGGATAAAGAATACCAGCAAAATAAACGCCAACAGGCGTGCTATCCATTTAAATCCTGTTTTCAATACCATGAGTCATCCTGATTTTTATCATCATCCACTTCCTACGTCGTTAAGATCATTTTGGCCCAGACAGTTGTTATTAGTTCATATTGCTATTCTCTAAATCTAATATATAGTGAATAGCACAACACTCAACCTAGATATGAATGCAGGTACCTATATGAAAATAAAGCTGATTCTGGCGTTTCTTCTGTCCATGTTCATCAGCAGCTCCAGTCTGGCTGCCGACTATTACATCGACATCACCAATAACACAGGTTACACCATCTACTATATCTATATCAGCCCAGAGAAATCGACCAGTTGGGAAGAAGATGTATTAGGTGATGAGGTACTCCCCAACAACGAAACCCGGCGAGTGACCATCACAGGCTATAAAAGCCCGATGTTTGATATTCATCTGATTGATGAAGATGACGATACTTACACCTTTTGGGGCGTGGATGTATCCAAACAAGATCTGGTTGTGACGCTGGATGACCTTGATTAATTTTGCCAAGCGTTTTTCATCACGTCGCCCTTACTCCAAAGCCAGTGCATCACCTCAGTTAGATGCACAGCTGGAAAGTGATCGTGGCCGCATCATCAACTCAGCGGCCGTGCGACGCTTGCAGCAGAAAACCCAGGTATTTCCGCTGGAACACAATGCGGCGGTGCGTTCACGCCTGACTCACTCGCTGGAAGTACAACAAACTGGCCGCTTCATCACCCGCACCCTGTTTGACAAACTCGGGGCTGAAGCGTCGCGCTATGGTTTGGCTGGCAGTGAGCGGGCCACAGAGAGTCTGGTGGAAATGGCCTGCCTGATGCACGATATCGGCAACCCGCCCTTCGGCCACTTTGGTGAAGCGGCGATTTCCCGCTGGTTCACTGAACAGATCGATCAGTTTCCGGGATTTATTGCTCCTTCCAGCTCAGCCGAAGGTCAGGCCCTGACGCAGAAACTCAAACGTGAGCTGTGCTCCTTTGAAGGCAACGCCCAGGCAATACGCCTGATCAGCCAGTTGCAAAAGCTCAATCTGACCTACCTGCAGTCCGCCTGTATTTTAAAATATACCCGTTGTGCCTCCGATCCCAGACCGGATGCAAAACATCCCCTCAGCTATCTGATGAAAAAGCCGGGCTATTACTTTTCTGAACGTCAGTTTGTGGCCGAGATGCAGGAAACCCTGGAGATGCGCCCTGGTCACCGCTTTCCGTTGACATATCTGATGGAGGCCGCTGACGATATCTCTTATTGTCTGGCTGACCTGGAAGACGCCATCGACAAAGGCATACTCAGCATCCGTCAATTGGCTCAGTTGCTGATCGAGCAATTTGCCCGCCTGCGGCCACTGGATGCCGATGAAAAGCACTTTTATGCTCCAGGCCGACGCAATGCCAGCAGTTTTGCTGATCTGGTTCACTACGCGTTGGAACGTGCCGATAAAGAATCGATCAACAAGGATCATGAATTTTTTGTTTGGCTTAGAGTCGGCTTAACCCATCCACTGGTTCAGCATGCTGCCCAAGCCTTTATCGATAATATCGAAGCGGTTTACGAGGGGCGTTTAAACCGCGCTCTGCTGGAAGATAATTCCCCCTGCCACGCCATTGTCAGTACGCTAAAAAAGGTGGCGATACGCCATGTTTTTTCAGTCGATGAAGTGAAAACCCTGGAATTACAGGGCTATCGTATTCTCACTGGGCTGCTCGACCATTACCGCCCGCTGCTGCGACTATCCCGCAGTCAATTTGGCCAGTTACTGGAAGGAAAAAACCAGGGATTACTACTGGAAGGTTTACTGGTACGACGCTTACCCAACAAGCATATCAAAGCCTATTATCAGCTATGTCAGCAATCAGTTGGTGATGTCGATGTGTGGGAAAGTTACTGCCGCTGTCGCTTGTTGCAGGACATGATTAGCGGTATGACCGATCAGTATGCACTGGATGAGTTCAAAACCCTGTCGGTGATTTAAGACCGTACAGGTGCACGGAAACTCCACGGCTGTTGCATCTACGCTTCGAGGAAGCAGAAAAACTGCAACTGTTTGCCACATCATTTATCAATCCAATATAACTGCCTCACTTCAGATTTGCAGCGAAACTGCCCAACGTCTTGAAGTAGAAGGGACTGTAGTCTTTTTGTCCTCAAATATGCTTACCTCAGACAGAGAGGCTACAATAACTAAGTAGAAACTGTTACGAGCTATTATTTTTATTTCATGGTGTTTTCGAGTTTACTCTCGAACAAGCAAGCGTTCTTTCTATACTGCTTTAGCGCCTTAATTTGGGAGCGTTACACCTGTAAAGCAAAGTTCAATACTGCGTTACAGATGCAACACCAACGGTGTTACAGGTGTCACGACATGGGCATACTAATTTATCTGCCAATACGCTTACCAGTATTTGCAGATAAATTTTTAATCTAAATAAATCAAATAGATATAATTAAATAAAGTGTCGTGCATACACTCTGGCACGCTTGCTGCTCTATTTACATTATCAACATTGCTCTGGAACACCTGATCTAAGTGCAAACGTTGGTATTAACGCAGTTACAAAAACAATAGTCTGCACAGGAGAGATCTATGACACATACACTATCATTGCAGATAAAAGCACGTATGGAAGGAGTTGACACGCCTGTTTATGGCATGGAACCTGTCTATCATCTGAATTAGAAGGTTGTTTGGGTATACTTGATAGCAGTTTAAGAGGTCTTCCGATTGGATGATTTCAATTACATCAGTAAGGAGTATGTTATGTCGATTCAAGGTAAAGTGGCGTTGGTTACAGGTGCAGGTCAAGGTATTGGACGTGCAATAGCCCTGCGTTTAGCAAAAGACGGTGCGGCCATTGCTATCGTTGATCTGAACGAAGATAAAATGCGTGAAGTTGCTCAGGAAGTAGAGGCCTTAGGGCGCAAAGCCTCTACTTTTAAAGCTGATGTCAGCGACCGCGAACAAGTTTATGCAGCTATCGAACATGCGGAGAAAACACTGGGTGGGTTCGATATTATCGTTAATAACGCTGGTATCGCTCAGGTTCAAGCTATTGCGGATGTCACCCAGGAAGAGTTGGATAAGATTCAGAAAATCAATATTGATGGCACGCTCTGGGGTATTCAGGCTGCAGCAAAGAAGTTTATCGAACGCAAACAAAAGGGCAAAATTATCAATGCATCTTCAATCGCAGGCCATAATGGTTTTGCGCTATTGGGCGTGTACTCGTCAACTAAATTTGCCGTGCGGGCTTTAACTCAAGCCGCAGCGTTAGAATATGCGAGCAATGGTATCACCGTCAACGCCTATTGTCCCGGTGTCGTTGGCACTGATATGTGGGTCGAGATTGATAAACGCTTCGCAGAGATCACTGGCGCAGCAGAGGGTGAAACCTATAAAAAATATGTCGACGGCATTGCTCTTGGCCGTGCACAAACGCCAGAAGATGTAGCGAATTTTGTGTCCTATCTTGCCGGTCCAGACTCCGATTATATGACAGGTCAGGCGCCATTAATTGATGGCGGTATTGTTTTCCGTTAAGAAAGGCTACTATGTCATCCAGATGACCAATGCCGCTAGCCGTTGCTGGCGGCACCAATCCCGAATTTCTGGCAGATTTACACTGCCACCGCAATATCTAGTCTACTCGAACCAGGTTTGCTAAAGTAAATAACATTGCCAATTATTTGAATATCCACAGCTACTATTAGGGAACCTGCGATCAAGTTTCTGATGTGAGATAATTTGAGCCAATAGCCATGAACTCACCTTTGCCGATAGTGAATTTTCCAGTAACCGCCGCCAGGCTCGTAAAAAGATTTTCCTATCTCGGATTGATGCCTTACTGCCGTGGCCACCGCTGTTAGATGTCATCGAGCCGTACTATCCCAAAGCCGGCAATGGGCGCCGTCCCTATCCACTTGAAAGCATGCTGGGTCTTGCTCTCTACCCGATAATGGCGAGGGATACCGACAGGCGCAAACACATCGTGCCAACACCTGGAGATAGTGCGATTGTCCTGTTCCGCGAACAACGAGGTCCATCCCCTTCAATTGTTTATTGCATGTATTCCTGTCAGGACAACAGCCACTTGCCGCCCTTATATTTCCATTGCAGAAGACACTGCAATTGTTTGCCGCTATAGCGGCACAGGCTTGCCTCGCCGGTTTTCATCTCAATACAAAACCTTCTTCAGTTTTACATCAAAGCAACGATCACGAGCAAAGCAGACCAAGGTTGGATTTTTTTGGCCTGGAATATGCTTGTCTCAGGCTGAAATACCACAAACATAAGGAGAAACTGTTATGAGCAGTATTACAGGAATGGGATTTTCAACCTATACCAACTACCAGACTCAACGTGCTAACACGGAACATAGCAAGACCAGTGTGACGACTAATTTAGGGAAGGTGTGATCAAGTCCTCCACATGGGATAATGCTGACTGCACATGATCGAGGACGCATAAGATGGATCAGCAACTCACATTCGCGGACAGCGAGTTCAGCAACAAGCGCCGTCAGACCCGCAAGGAGAAGTTCCTGGGCCGAATGGATAAGTTGATTCCATGGGCGCGTCTCGAAGCCGTTATCGAGCCACACTATCCCAAGGCCGGCAACGGCCGCAGGCCGTATCCATTGTCCACCATGCTGCGCATTCACTGCATGCAGCAGTGGTACAACCTCAGTGACCCAGCCATGGAAGATGCACTGTACGAGATTGCCTCAATGCGGCTTTTTGCAGGCTTGTCACTGGATAAAGCCATTCCCGATCACACCACCATTCTGAAGTTTCGGCACTTGCTCGAACGCCACGATCTGGCCCGACAGGTTTTTGAAGAGGTGAACCAATGGCTGTCTGAGGCCGGTGTCCTTCTGAAAGAGGGCTCACTGGTCGATGCCACCATCATCGAAGCCCCCAGCTCCACCAAGAACAAAACGGGCGAGCGTGATCCTGAAATGCATCAGACCAAAAAAGGCAATCAGTGGCATTTCGGCTTGAAAGCTCATATAGGTGTGGATGCCCGCACCGGCATCACGCACAGTTTCACGACAACTGCTGCCAATGAGCACGATCTTAATCAGGCTGATCAACTGCTACACGGTGAAGAAGCATTTATCTTTGCCGATGCGGGTTACAGAGGTGCCGAAAAGCGAGACGAGCTGAAAGATGTCAGTGCGGACTGGTACATCGCTGAACGGCCAGGGAAGCTGAAGACACTGAAAAAACACCCTCGGATCAATAAGGTCAGAATCCGCACTGAGTATCTGAAGGCCAGTATCCGTGCAAAAGTTGAGCATCCGTTTCGGATCATCAAGTGCCAGTTTGGTTTTGTAAAAGCCCGCTACCGTGGCCTGAAGAAAAACGACAGCAAGCTGGCCATGCTGTTCGCGCTGGCCAATGTTGTGCGGGTAGACCAGATGTTGAGAGCACAGGGTTAATCCGTCTGTACTGCCTGAAAAGGCGGTTGCAGTCGGTTAAAAAGGGGCGGTTGTGCGCATTTTATGCGCCCCGACGCAGAGAAAATGCAGTTTAAATGGCTCTTGAGGAACTTGTTCATACGTTCCCTAGAGTCATAGTTTCCTGCACTGGTTTTGATGCTTAACGCCGCGCACATGGGCGCGAGCTTGCGAGCGTCCCGCCACCGCTTGCGGTGGCGTAATGGTGCGCTTTGTTATGGCTTGGTTTCATGCTTACAAGCTACCCGTTAATTTCATCAGCGAATATATGATGCTCCCAAGCATCCCCTATGGCTCTATCGAGTCTAGCAAGAAGCTCCATAAAAGTTTCACCCTCTCGCCGTACGAGCATCGCTAAACATTGATCTTCGTCGCAGGCTGAAGCGGCGCACCGTATAGGGCCGGTTCGTCCAACTGAAATATCTCCATCATTGTCGATTAAAAACTCTATATTTTTCAGATTCATGCTTCAGTCGATCTTCTTTTCAGTGAAGCCATAACGCTCGGCTCTGGGGCTGCATGGAGCGCAGCGCAATGCAGTCCCTAGCAGCTGCTTGTTATGGCTGATTATTCGCGCAATTTTGGATATTTCTAACTATTCTATCTTTACTTTCTTTTGGGTATCTCTCCAGATCATTCTCAATGACCCTTATAGCATCTTGGACATTACCTTCGAGAGCATGCACATACGATTGATATCTATTAAATGTTCTATTAGATACGTGTTTTTTATTCTTGATATCACGGAGCGTGGAGACACCTTCTTTGAGCAGTTCAAGATCGCGGTACTTGATTGCCAGATCGCAAAGCGTTAGCAGCGGATAGTGGCTATCTGGGCGCATATTTACACAATCTTGAATTTTGTCTATGGCTGACACCTTATTCCCTTCTATTTTGGCAAGATAAAGAGCATCCGCTATATCCGCCATCTCGGTAGATTGCTCAGAATTAATACCCCTTAGGTTTTCAATTAATTCTCTTAATGTTGAGGCATTTTCCTGTGCATCCTTTGAATTAACAAGACAGTTAAAATACGCTTGAGTGTGAAATTGGTTTCCTCGATGCTCTTCATAATTGCTCCTTGCATAACCCAATGCTAAATCGTATTCTTCTAGTTGGACATACACCTGTACAATTTCGCGCTTAGCTCTATCGCCAACATATTTCGCTTCTACGATTTGTTCGAATTTTTCAAGGGCCTCTTTAAGTCGCCCGCAAAGCCTGTAATAGAATCCAATTAGAAACACATGCTCATCACCTTTAATTTTCTGAACTTCTCTGAGCATCCTTTTGTCTTTCTTCTTGGCTAATGCTAGACACAAGTAGTATCTAATGTCTTGAGAGACCCGATACTCCAGTGTGTTTTCCTTCTGGAGAATGATATCTGCTAACTCAATGATCCGGTCTAGGCTTCCTTTTCCGTAATAAAGATCCTTCATACATCTAAGATAATGCGATGGTATTAGTAGCCTATCATCAATTGGCATATCTGTTTTCAGCGCTTCTTTTAGTGCAAAAATATACTCTGATGAGTCTCTCTCAAAAATATCGTCCGATTTAACTATCGACTCAACCTGTTCTCGAATCTTGCCAGAGAAGTCGTTATTCAACCGAATTCTATTTCTCCTTATATAATCCCTAACAATATCGTTTAGCCTTATTATTTCCCCGTCCAGACCAATAAGTTCAACAATATGTTCTGCTGACAATCGCTCTAGAACAGGGAAGTATTTCTCTTCTGGAACCAATGAAAAAATAAAGTCTGAACTAATAACTTCAAAGTTAGCCAGGAGTCTTATAAAGTCGAGAACATCTTCCTGGCTGTCATATTTATTGAGAAGGATAGATGCCTTTTCAGTGTTGTATTCGGCAATCGATGGTATTTTATCTGCCACCTTAGTGGCTGGATCTGACATCAATACATCAACAGCAAACATCACCTGATCTGGAAAGCCAGAAAGCACTTCTGAAATATCTTCGAAATTTCTCTTTTCTAGGTTAACTTCATATAGCTCTAGCAATTGTACGAATAATCTTTTCCTTTCATTAGAGTTCAATTCTGTTAGCTCAACAAAGTAAAAGAGATTATTCCTTGGCCTATTCTTAAAGTTAACATTGTATTTAGACGCGATACAGAATATAGGGTACCCGTGACCCTGATATGAATTTACGATCTCTAGAAACCAGTCCGATATAGATCGTTCATGATTTACAATACAGCCATCATCGACAAGATATATTAATTCTTTAGATTTATAAGCAGCATCCATAATCATGTGGACTATATTTGCTTTTTCAGTCATCGTCTTATCAGACAATGAGATTATGCGATCTCCAAGATCAATCAAGCCGAGATCATTGATCTTTAGAATAAAGTCCTCAATGGAAACATTTCTATCTAAAAGTATTGAGGAGGGCTTATTCGAGCACTCTGTGATTTTGGTTTTATATAGAGCTCGATGCAGGAACGTACGCCTTCCTACACCAGAGAAGCCTGATACGATTATCGTGGTGGGTTTTTCTTTATCAAAATCGTGAATTCTTTCTTCAAAAGTCTCCTGATGATCATTTCTTCCAACGAATATTGTATTGCGTTTTTTGATCTGCGGATGCTTTGACCAGCTAAGCTCTCTCAATTTATTATGTATTCTTTTGGACGCCACTTGTGCCCTTTTAATAGGCTTAAGATTATAATTATCCCGTAGCCAATCGGGAATTCGCCTGTCTTCGTAAGTTAAATTATCATCAATTATAATCGGGAATATTTTTTTTAGATCACTGCTTTCAAGCCTGCTTTTTGCTTCAACTATCTCCTTCTGAACCCATTCGGAAGATAGTGAATTTTCCGACAGAAAAATCACAAAAATACTCGATCCGTCTAACCCTTTAATTATTTCATCTAGAGGCTTTTCACCTTCTTCAAAGGTCAGCTCATCATAAACTATATTGTCTCTCCCCAACCAATTTGCAACATTTCTAACGTATCCGTCTTTATCTTTGCTTGAGTGGGATAAAAAGGCTCTAATCATTTAAACCTCCATTTAAAAAATTCTTGAGGAACTTGTAGCAATAACGCCTTGCTCACCGGTAAATTGGGAGCGTAGCGAGTAATTTATCCGCGTGCAGCAACTTGTTAGCAATAACTCAGCTCGACTGATACGAAAGCCGAGCTGAACATAAATTACTCAACATTTCTTGACGCTGGCAATTACTTCTTGTAACTGAATACATCTTTGAATACAGATATAATTCGAGCTGAGTTCTCTGGCAAAACGACTTCCCCTTTTTCCATGTCGAAGAACTTTTCCAATACAGCAATATAGGCATGACCTACAGCTTCCGTAATAGCGATCGCTGTGGTGGCAGAAATTGCGCCGCCGATCAAAGTGCCTGCACCGGGAATGAATTTCAAGGCATTAGACACTACGGTTTTACCCACTTGTGCCAGTGCGGTGACACCCATGATGCCGGTTAAAACTGATGTCATTTTTGAGTTATCCGCATCTAGTTCGAACTCGGTATTAATTTTATAAATCATAGTACTTTGTATTGCCGCAATTATAGGTGCGTCAGACCCAGGAATCGGTGAAGCTCCCGCTGTTCCCGCAGCTGCGGAAGCAACGTGAACCACCTTTCTGGAACCCTCTTTCATCGCGGCAAGACGCTTTTCTATTTTTGAGCGCTGAGCTTTGAGAAAGGCATTTTTTGCCGATTTCTTACCCTCAGGAAATCGCGCCTCGGTGACCTCGGTCAGGGATTCAAGCCCTTTGACCTTTACCACAATATCTTCGTCAATTTCATAGGGGACAGAATTGACAGAAACATAAGCTCCGCGCAAAAAGTCTTTATATTCTTTGTCAATGATAAGCTTTGCTTCTTCGACGAATTCTCTTTCGGACTTGCCTATAACACGGGTGAAAACTACGATGGCGGGGATATTACGTTTCGCGAGAAGGCCAATCAACGTGAGGTCGCGGTCTTCCACTCGATCACTACTGGCTTTTATGCAAACCCAGCCAATATGAGGGATATCGCCGTCGTCATTGGCGTTATCAATGGCTTGCCTGAATTCATTTTCCAATGATGCCATTGTGTCTTGATAGTTTTCAGCCTCTATGCCCTTGGTGTCCCAAAGACAAATACCTTTTTCAGGGATGGCAACTTTTTCAAGATGCTGAGTGACAGGCTTTCCTGCACCGGCTTTAACAACTTCCTCGCCAAAAATAGCGTTAATCAAAGTGCTTTTACCTACACCGCTGGCACCAGAAATAATTATATTGCATTGTTCTTTTTCATTGATGGCCTTATTTTTGGCTTTGTCATGATCAAACTCACCGCTTTCCTCGTTGTAGCTGTCGCCAAGGAAATCCTTATAATCGCTCATTTTTTTCACCGCATCACTTCAGTTAAAATTTATAAATATTTTTTATGAATTATCGATTGCTCAGTGGTTACTCTTGCTAACGCCAACAGCATGCGCGGCTGCGGAATGGAGGCGAAGCCGCAATGCAGTAGGCGTCGCCGTGCCTGTGATTGTTATATTCCTACCTCGGACACGCCTATGGTTTCGGGCTCACCGTGAGCTTGGCTAACCCACTCCTTCATCTGTTCATGATCGAGGACGAACTGCAAATATTCTGAAGATACCGCCGAGACCTTGATCCCGTAGGTTTTAAATCGCGAAGCAACTGGTGCGAACATGCAATCTGCAATAGAGAACTCACCGAACAACCAAGGGCCGGCACTCGCATAGGATTCTCGGTTCTGCGACCAGATTCGGTCTATCCGAGCTATCTCTCGCTCAAGGGTTGCATTAAAAGGGACTTTACGTCCGATTGCGCGGCAATTCATTGGCAATTGGCCTCGAATTTCTGTGAAACCCGAGTGCATTTCTGCGCAGCAAGATCTTGCTTCCGCTCGTGCACGAACGGAACTTGGCCATCCGCGGCCATCCAGATACTGCTCAGAAATATACTCGCAAATTGCCAGCGAATCCCAGATGACCAAGTCCTTGTCTTTAAGCACCGGGACTTTCCCTGCATCGGTATGCTGGGCAAGCGCGGCGTATGTATCGTCTTGATTCAGCGGAATCCGCACTTCCTTAAAAGGTAACTCGTGGACTGACAAAAGTAGCCAAGGCCTTAACGACCATGACGAGTAATTTTTATTCCCTATTACGAGCTCCAAAGTTCACTCCTTGAAATATAACATTTATATCGTGGCCTCAAAGGCCACTTTGCCAAGACTACTATCCCAGCCGATTAATTGTACCCAAGCTAATTCAAAACCCAGGACTGGTCAATCATCTCTGGCATTCATGGTATTCATCCCAGAAAGTCAAACCGATCATGCAGACTACTATCACGATTTCACCACATGAAAGCAACTGTATGATTTTATTCAAATTAATACAAATAAAATACTATCATCCAGGATATGAGCCTCTAGGATCACTTTGCTAGTCACTCTGACTTGACAACACCATTATTACTGTATATAAAAACAGTACTATAAAATAATTCATGACAAGGAGTTGTTGATGGATGATATACCACCACCCTTGCCTGCTAATCCCACCCGCTTCATGGATCAGCTTCGTGCATCTATGCGCTCACGCCATCTCGCCTATCGTACAGAGAAAACCTATTGCGGCTGGATCAAGGATTTCATTTATTTTCATCAGAAACGTCATCCACTAGACATGGGTGCCATCGAGGTGGATGCTTGGCTAAGCTATCTTGCTAACCAGCGTCACGTTGCCATCAACACGCAAAAAACAGCGCTGAATGCGGTTGTGTTTCTTTATAAACACTTTCTGAACAAGGATCTTGGCCAACTGGCATTTACTCGAACCAATAAAGGCAGGCGGCTACCGACTGTTTTCACCCATGAAGAAGCTATGCGTGTACTTGGCTTTATGGAGGGTGATCATAAACTGGTCGCCAGTTTGATGTATGGCTCTGGGCTTCGAGTAATGGAGTCGGTTCGATTGCGTGTACAGGATGTTGATTTCTCTCAGCAATGCTTGATTATTCGTGAAGCCAAGGGTGATAAATGCCGTCGAACCTTACTTCCGAAAGCGTTACTGGAGCCTTTGCGTATACAAATTGAGCTGGCATTGTCTCTTCATCAACAGGATCTCAATGAGGGTTTTGGGAAGGTGTATTTACCCTATGCCTTGGAGAAAAAATACCCTAAAGCGGCCACCAGTCCCGCCTGGCAGTATATTTTCCCTGCACCCAACCGAGCCAAAGATCCACGCAGTGAGGTGATTCGTCGCCATCATGTGGGTGAACAACAGGTCAGGCGTTCAGTTGCGCGGGCCCTGGCAAAGTCACATATTCACAAAAAAGCCAGTTGCCACACCTTTAGGCATTCTTTCGCAACAAACCTGCTTCGTGCAGGCACAGATATACGCAATATTCAGGAGTTGCTGGGTCATAACGATATTAATACAACGATGATTTACACCCATGTCATTGGAATACATGAACGCAACGTTTCAAGCCCCTTGGATAGGTGATGAATTAAATGTCAGACAGGCTACCGCAGGGCCCGTGCACCATCACAGCTGTAAATTATCCAGATTGTCTGTAGGAATTAAAACAAGCAAAGAAGAGTATTGCAAGACTTTCAGAGGGATGTAAGGGTTTATCAAGCATTGAAATGATGGTGCCCCGAACCGGACTCGAACCGGTACAGCCTTTCAGCCGAGGGATTTTAAGTCCCTTGTGTCTACCAATTTCACCATCGGGGCTGGAACATCGCTGGAACTGTGCCGGCGATTTTGTGTGACATGGCGCTTTAAAGAGAGATGGAGGCTGGAGTCGGAATCGAACCGGCGTACACGGAGTTGCAGTCCGCTGCATGACCACTCTGCCATCCAGCCTTTAACACTCTCTTTGCTTTATTACTTCAAATCAGACAAGTGTCTGATTTGGAGCGGGAAACGAGACTCGAACTCGCGACCCCAACCTTGGCAAGGTTGTGCTCTACCAACTGAGCTATTCCCGCAACGCAATCAAGTGGGGCGTATTATAGAGATGTGAGCCTAGGTGTCAACTGATTTTAATAAATGATACTGCTTAAAGATTAACCACTTATATATCATCACTCAGCAATGGCCAGGCGGCACGCAAATACACATACATCGACCAGAGTGTTAACAAAGCGGCGCCATAGAGGGTCAAAATGCCCACCCAGGCCAGGATTGAAAACGGCGGTACCGCGATCAATACCAGGATGGCGATCATCTGCAGGGTGGTTTTTACCTTGCCGATCATCGACACCGCAACGCGGGTGCGCTCACCTATTTCGGCCATCCACTCTCGCAGGGCTGAAATAACAATCTCGCGGCCAATAATCACCACCGCCGGAATGGTGACCAGCGGTGTGGAGTAGGTTTCAACCAACATGACCAGTGCCACGGCGACCATAAGCTTGTCTGCGACGGGATCCAGGAACGCCCCAAAGGGTGAATGCTGGTCCAGTCGGCGGGCCAGGTAGCCATCCAGCCAGTCGGTCAGTGCCGCTAAGCCGAAGATAGCCGCGGCTATCCAGGGTGACCAGAAGCCTGGAATGTAATAAATCACTACGAACACCGGTATCAGACAAATTCTGAGTAGTGTCAGCAGATTAGGGATTTTCATGGAAAACAGCATAGATGCTGGTCCTGTGTCAGCTGTCGGGATGCAGGCACAACCAGATTTCCTGTGCCAACTTAGCACTTATGGTAGAGACTTTTGCAATTTCTTCAATACTTGCATTCTCTATCTCCTTGATACTGCCGAAATATTTTAACAGTTCGCGGCGTCGTTTCTGCCCAATACCGGGAATATCCTCTAAAAGAGAGCGTTTTCGTACTTTAGCACGTCGTGCCCGGTGGCCGGTGATGGCAAATCGGTGGGCTTCATCGCGGATGTGTTGGAGCAAATGCAACGCGCCTGAATCAGACGGTATCACCGACTCTTCGCCGGTTTGGCCATTCACCAGGAATTCAAACCCCGCTTTGCGGGTGGTGCCCTTGGCGATGCCGATAACGGTCACTTCGGTAATCTGTAAGGATTCGAGTACTGTCATTGCCTGGGAGACCTGGCCTTTGCCACCATCGATAATCAGCAAGTCCGGTAACTTGCCCTCGCCTTTTTTCAGCCGCGTGTAGCGGCGCTCCAGCGCTTGCTGCATGGCGGCGTAGTCATCACCGGCGGTAATGCCATCGATATTAAAGTGACGGTAATCGGTTTTCAGTGGGCCGTTCTCATCAAACACCACGCAAGAGGCCACAGTGGCCTCCCCTGAGCTGTGGCTGATGTCAAAACACTCCATACGACGGATGGCGGTATCGAAGTCGAGCAAGTCCTGTAGGGCCAGGAAGCGATTGCTGATGTTTTGTTTGCTGGCCAGGTGGCTGACTAACTGCTGATTGGCATTGGTCTGAGCCAGACGCTGCCAACCGGCGCGATCACCGCGAACACTGTGGGTAATCTGAACCCGCTTGGCGGTTTTTTCAATGATCGCCTGGCTGATAATCTCGGCGTCTTCTACCGCAAATGGCAGAATAATGGTACTAGGCACTTCCCGTGCACCGCTGAGGTAAAACTGAGCAAGAAAGGATGACAGCAGTTCGCTTTCCGAGCCTTCCAGCGACAGTTTGGGATGGTAGGCCTTGCTGCCAATAATACGACCACCGCGGACAAACAAGGCATGAATGGAGATGCTGCCTGAATTGATCGCACAGCCAAACACATCCGCTTCTCCGCCACTGCCGGAAACATACTGCTGCTCTTGTACCTGTCGCAGCGCCGAGATTTGGTCACGCAGTTCGGCGGCCAGTTCAAAATTGAGATGGCTAGAGGCTGCATCCATACGTTCGGCCAGCTCAGCAGTTACCGCCTGGTTTTTACCTTCCAGAAACATGCTGGCATGGCGCAGGTCTTCGGCATAGCTTTGCTTATCAATTAAACCGACACAGGGCGCGGTACAGCGTTTGATCTGGTGTTGCAGACAAGGGCGCGAGCGGTTGCGGTAAAAGCTGTCTTCACACTGGCGAATCTTGAACAGCTTCTGTAGCAGATTCAGACTTTCGCGTACCGCACCGCCGCTGGGAAATGGGCCGAAGTACTGACCTTTGGCTTTCTTGGCGCCACGGTGAAAGCGCACAGCGGGAAAGTCATCGGTGGCGGAAATAAAAATATACGGATAGGATTTATCGTCACGCAGCAGAATGTTGTAAGGCGGACGCTGCGCCTTGATCAGGTTCAGTTCAAGCAGCAGGGCTTCGGTTTCGCTGTGGGTCAGGGTGACTTCTATACGAGAAATATGCGAAACCAGTGCGCGGGTTTTGGTACCCTGCCCGGAACTGCGAAAATAACTGCTGACACGGTTTTTAAGATTACGCGCTTTGCCGACATAGAGGATTTTATCGTGCTTATCATACATTTGATAAACACCGGGTCGGCTGCTCAGGTTTGCCAGAAAGGTTTTACTGTCAAAACCGTCCTGTTCCTGATCCTGCTCGGTTTCGCTCATGTGCTCAGGGTTTTAACGCCAGACGCTTGTTGGCATTCATGTGCACGTGCGTGGCTTCCTTGTGGATTTCCTGCAACTGTTCACGGGTTTCATCGGTAATACCGGCCCCTCTGGACAGCGACACTTCCAGATACACCCCGATTTCAGCGTAATAGTAGATACGAGCATTAAATGAACGCGCCCGCTTCAACTTGCTCAGTGACATCTGTGCCCCATTCACCAGAATGGTGTTGACATCATTATCCGACAATAGCGGATGACGTTGCGCATCAACGGCTGGTGTTTCTGTCTGGCTGAGGTTTTTAGATCGATGCATGGACGGAATCCTGGGGTTGGTTTGTCACAGGCAGCTAGCATAACACTGCCTGTGACCTTTTTAGCAGTGACTTTTTAGCAGTTACTTTTCACCCGCTGCCGCCGCATCCTTGGCAATCGCCTTTTTCAGGAACAGACTACCCAAAACGGTAATGACGACCACGCCGATAATAACGGCGATACTGGGTGCCAGCGAAATCATGCTGTATTTATCAATGGATGACATAGAAGGTACCTTTGCTTTTTTAATGAAATGAGTCGGGTCTTGTTGCCCGTTGGGTCGCGATTATAGAGTATTAACGACCAGTCTCAAATCTTTTCAGCAAGCTGGAGGTATCCCAGCGTCCACCACCGCGCTGCTGCACCTCGGCGTAAAACTGATCCACCAGCGCGGTAATCGGTAACTGTGCGCCATTACGTCGTGCTTCATTCAGGGTGATGCTCAGATCTTTGCGCATCCAATCAACAGCAAAACCAAAATCAAATTCGCCTTGCAGCATGGTTTTATGTCGATTGCTCATCTGCCAGGAACCGGCGGCACCGTGCTGAATAACATCGAATACTTTTTCACCATCCAGGCCGGACTTCTCAATAAAATGCACGGCCTCAGCCAGACCCTGTACCAGACCGGCAATGCAGATCTGATTGACCATTTTAGCCAACTGGCCAGCACCCGGGCCGCCAATCAGTTGTTGTGATTTGGCATAGCTGGCAATAACGGGTTCAGCCTGCTGATACACCGCTTCATCACCACCGATCATCACGCTCAGCACGCCATTTTCGGCACCGGCCTGACCACCAGATACCGGTGCATCCAGAAAGCCTATGCCTTGCTCAGTTGCTACCTGGTAGAGCTCACGCGCCACTTCGGCCGATGCGGTGGTGTGATCTACCAGTACGGCACCGGATTTCATTCCTGCAAGCACACCGGTTTCAGTCATGGTGACTGAACGCAGATCTTCATCATTGCCAACACAGACAAACACCAGTTCAGCACCTTCAGCCGCCTGTGCCGGTGTGGCAGCAAAGCGGCCGCCATGTTGCTTCACCCAGCTTTCTGCTTTGGCGCTACTGCGGTTGTATACACAAACCTCATGGCCCTTGGCAGCCAGGTGCCCTGCCATTGGGAAGCCCATGGTGCCCAGACCGATAAATGCTACTTTTGCCATGTTTAACCTCTATTCAATACGGTAACACTGCCACAGTCGATTAAGCTGACTGTGTAGTTGTATGACCGGCTACAATGCCGCGGATAATCGCACTGACCATATTAGCCGAGTTGGTGGCGGCCGTTTCCAGAAACTCCTTGAAGGAGATATTGGATTCTTTACCGGCAATATCAGACAGTGCCCGGATGACAATAAACGGGATATCAAAGCGATGACAAGTCTGAGCAATCGCTGCAGCTTCCATCTCTACTGCCTTGATATCAGGGAAAGTTTTACGTGTAGCTTTAACGCGTTCTGGCTCATCCATAAAGCTGTCGCCGGTGGCGATCAGACCATGCACGGTGGTCACGCCAGCAAATTCATTAATACACTTTTCGGCAATGGCTGACAGATCAGCATCGGGAATAAACGCCGGTGGCATACCTGGCAACTGGCCAGGTTTGTAGCCAAAAACGGTCAGGTCAGCATCATGATGCAGCACGCGGTCAGAGATCACCACATCACCGACTTTCAGCAACGGATCAAAGCCGCCGGCAGATCCGGTATTGATAACGCAGTCAGGGTTGAATTCATGCAGCAAAATAGTCGTGCCGATAGCCGCGTTGACTTTGCCTATGCCGGATTTCAACAGAATAACCTCGGCACCATGGAGTGTACCTTTGTGAAAATCGTAACCGGCCTGGTTAAACGACTGCAGATCTTGCATGGCGCTTTTCAGCAGTTCAATTTCCTGATCCATGGCACCTATAAGGGCGATGCGCAGGGGTTTGCCAGACTTGAGCCGGTTGGTCAACGTACGGGTGGTGCTTGGCTGATTTGTCATGTTGTATGCAAAAACTATTCTAGTTAATTATGCCCTCATGCTACCACGCGCGGCAGATTTCGCAATGAATTCAGCACAGCAGTTGTGGGTTTTCAGACAAATCAGCCAAACAGCCCCAACCCAGCTTGGTGAACAGCGTCAGAACCTCTTCATCCGGTGTCGCGCTGATATGAACCTTACGCAATTCTTTAGGGTGTACAACCTTAAGTTCAGTGGCCATCAGCAACAGTCTATGTATCGAAAAATGATCGCGAAATAGGCGATTATGTCGCCCTTCTCCGTGATTGGTGTCGCCCACCAGTGGGTGCATGATATGTTTCATGTGTCGACGTATTTGATGTTTACGTCCGGTTTCAGGCTTAACTTCCAGTAATGAATAACGCGCCACCGGATAGCGTCCGACGGCAATGGGCAACTCTACCTGCGCCAGGGTACGGTAATGAGTTACCGCATCGCGCGGTGCTTTGTCTTCATTGGCGAAGGGTTCTGAATAGCGATCCTTTTCATAACGCAGTGGGTAATCAATGGTACCTTCGGCTTCAGTCCAGCCACGCACAACACAGAGATAGGTTTTGCTGACCTGTCGATCGAGAAACTGCTGATGCATCACCTTGGCCGCTTCTTTGTCATTGCGTACGAACAAAATCACACCGGAGGTGCCCCGATCGAGCCGATGAATCGTATGAAAGGTATCGTCGGGAAAGCGCTGCTTCAACAGACCGATCAGATTGGGCGTGCTGGCTGGCGATATCCAACTGGGATGAACTAACAAGCCTGCGGGCTTGTGCAGGGCAATTAAAGTGTCATCTTCATAAAGGATACTGGGAAAACTGCTAAGGCTATCTATACTCACATTAAAACTTCTTGGGCAGGGTTTGCGACAGAATTGGAATTATTCCACATGAATTAGGTCAAAAGCTTGAACTCGGGGTAATTTACCCTGATTATTAACCTTGTTCCAGATTCAACAATAATGAGGATTACTATGGATAAAGTACAAGAACTGGGTTACAGCTCACAAGAGTCGGTAATCCGGACCAACAAGATGATCCGCAACACCTATATGTTGCTGGGTATGACGCTCGGCTTCAGTGCCGTGACAGCCGTCATCTCCATGATGATCAATCCACCTTTCATTGTTTATATCGGAAGTGTGCTGGTCAGCTTCGGTTTGATCTTTGTCCTGAACCGTAAACAGAATTCTGCCGCTGCCCTGCCGCTGATCTTTGCCTTTACTGGCTTGATGGGGTTCGGTCTTGGTCCGCTGCTGAACCACTACCTGGCTATGGCTGGCGGTGGTCAGATCGTCATGACCGCACTGGGCATGACAGCCCTGACATTTGTAGGCTTGTCGGCTTATGTCATGAACAGCAAAAAAGACTTCAGTTTTATGGGCGGCTTCCTGGCTACGGGCGCCATCGTGATGCTGATTGCCATGGTTGTGTTGCTGGTACTGCCGTTTTTCGGCGTACACATCCCAGCGCTGCACCTGGCGTTCTCGGCTCTGGTGGTACTGCTGATGGCCGGTTTCATCCTGTATGACACCAGCAACATCGTTAATGGTCACTACCAGAACTACATCATGGCAACGGTTGGTCTCTACCTGAGCATCTACAACCTGTTTGTACATTTGTTGCATCTGGTGGGTGTACTTAGCAGCGACTAAGCTTCACGCACTTCAGAAAACCCCGCTCTCTTTGTTAAGATGGCGGGGTTTTTATTTTATGGCGAGGTCTAAATGATATTTACGCTGATCGTTCATGCATCACCGGTGCAGCACCAGGCACCCGAAACAGCGTTGCGGTTCGCCAAAGCTTTACTCGACGCCGGACATACGCTGCACCGGGTATTTTTTTACCGTGACGGTGTGATGAACGCTAACGGCCTGTCCAGCAGCCCACCGGATGAGCCCTGTATCCCCACAGCCTGGCAGACACTGGCAGAACAACACCAACTGGACCTGGTGGTGTGTATCGCAGCAGCCATACGTCGCGGTTTGCTGGATGACAACGAAGCCAAACGCTACGATAAACCCCACGGCAATCTGGCGGCAGGCTTTGAGCTTTCCGGGCTGGGGCAACTGACAGAAGCCGCCATACTGTCTGACCGAGTGATTACCTTTGGAGGTCGCGGATGAGTGAGAAGCCCTGCAAACGCTTTCTGCTAATCAGCCGGACAGCGCCCTATGGCTCTTCAGCGGCGCGGGACTTGCTGGATGTTGCGCTGACCTGCTCTGTATTTGAACAGCCCGTCAGCCTGCTGCTGTTGGGTGATGCGCTGCTACAATTACTACCGGCGCAAAATCCGGCCGGTATTGGTCAAAAAAACCTCAATGCCTTGCAAGCCTCACTGGAGCTCTATGATATAGATGCCATCTATACCGATGCCGCCTCCATGGCCTTTCATGGTCTGGACGCGCAGCAGCTGATGCTGGTACCCGAGGTTCTGCAGCCTGCGCAACTGACTGAGCTGATACAAAATCACGACGTTGTGCTGACCGTCTAAGGAGCACCATGAATAAAACACTGCATACCCTGAACACCAGCCCCTCAGACAGCACGACGCTGGCTCACTGCCTTGCCGCCCTGGCAAGTGACGACGTGCTGCTGCTGATTGAAGACGGTGTTTATCTGACCCTGCCAGCACATCGACACAGGCTTCCTGACTCAGTCAAATTACATGTACTGGCTGTGGATCTGGAAGCTCGTGGTATTCAGGAGACCGGCAAGGTGATCGCCATCACAGATCCTGAGTTCGTTAACCTGACACTCGGTTGCAAGCGCGTAGTGAGTTGGTTTTGATGACAACAGACATTCGCTCCCTGCTCGACGATGAGGGCTACCTGCTGCGGTTGGAGGACTGGTCAGAAGCACTGACCTGCGCCCTGGCTGAAGAGAAAGGCCTAGAGCTCAGCAATGAGCACTGGGAGATTATTTGGCTGCTGCGTGACTTTTACCAACGTTATGAGCATTCACCAGCCATGCGACCATTATGTAAAGCGGTCAGTCGTGAACTGGGAGCGGATAAAGGCCGTAGTATTCACTTGATGAAGCTGTTTCCGGGCAGTCCTGCCAAGCTGGCCGCGTGTCTGGCTGGCTTGCCAAAACCGGACAACTGCCTATAAAACAAGGATGCCCGATTTTTGGCATGGCTACGTGCCGTTATTGAAGCTATAATCCTTGATAATCACATTCTGAATCGACAGCCATTAACAGGTAGCTGAAAGGATCCTTAATCATGAGTTTAGAAGCCGCCGCCGAGCAAATAAAAATGCTTCAGGAAAGTACCAAGAATAACAAGCAGCGGAATGAGGCCGCACGTCGCGCCAATGAGGAAGAAGTTGTCTACCACCAGTGGGCTACCTTTCGCGTTAATCAGGAGCTGTATGGCATCGATGTGATGCAGGTTAAGGAAGTGCTACGCTACGTCGAAATCACCCCGGTGCCAGGGGCTGACTATTCCGTACTGGGCATCATTAATGTGCGTGGTAACGTGGTCACAGTGATAGACACTCGCCGTCTGTTCCACATGTCAGATGTCCCCTATGATGATGATACGCGAATCATCGTGGTGGAACTGAATGATAAGGAAGTAATCGGCCTGGTGGTTGACAGTGTTGATGAAGTTATCAATCTGCCTACCAACCGCGTGGATCGTGCGCCGAATCTGAGTGGTGATGAATCCGCGAAACGCTTTGTACAGGGCGTGTGCTACCACAATAACATTTTGATCATCCTGTTGGATCTGACCAAAATGCTGTTGAGCATCACTCCAATGACCGATGATGACATGGGTTACTGAGGTTTCTTGCCCAAGGACCGGGCAAGCCTGACACCCAGCAACAAACTTAGGCTTTACCCCTGCGCCCGTGAAAATAAGCGGTTGAAGTTATTCTGTGTCACTTCTGCCACCTCTTCTACAGACACACCCTTCAAATCCGCTACACACTGAGCAACTTCGACCACGTAGGCTGGCTGGTTCTGCTTGCCGCGATAAGGTACAGGAGCCAGGTAAGGTGAATCCGTTTCGATCAGCAGCTTATCCAGGGGTACAGCACGGACAACCTCTCGCAGCTCTTCCGCATTTTTGAAAGTGATAATGCCAGAGAAGGAAATCATGTAATTCATTTCCAGCGCGGCCATTGCCATCTCCTTCGACTCAGTGAAGCAGTGCAATACCCCGGCAGATTCGGGGTTACCATATTGATCGATCAGCTTCAGCGTATCTTCGCGGGCATCACGGGTGTGCACTATAACCGGCAGGCCCAGCTCACCCGCCAGGCGCAGGTGTCCGGCAAAGCTCTCGTGTTGCGCTTCAATATGATCTTTGGAGTAATAATAATCCAGCCCGGTTTCGCCTATAGCCACCACTCTGTTGCGGCTGACTGCCTGACGTAAACGCTGTTCATCATAGGGCTGCTCATCGACATGCAAAGGGTGCACACCGGCCGACAGGTAAACCTGCGAAAATGGCGCGACTGAGGTTGCCATCTGCTCAAACTGCTCCAGATCGATAGAAACACAGAGCATTTTGTGCACGCCCCGCTCCACCGCGGCATCAACCAGCCCGGCCAGTGAAGTATTCAACTTTTCTATATTGATTCGATCCAGATGGCAGTGCGAGTCCACATACATAACGGCAGTTTCTAATCCTGTCAGGTTTAAATAGTGTAAGTACGCCGTGAGCTATTAAGCGCACCGGCAAGGTAGTTTTCAATCTTACGCACCAGTGGCGCATCATCGGCGGTCAATTGTATGCCGATACCAGGTACTCGGCCGCCTTGTGCTGCCTTGGGCGTTACCCAGATTACCTTTCCGGTAACCGGGATCTTTTCCTGCTCTTCCATCACAGTCAGCAGCATAAATACTTCTTCACCCAACTGATACGAGCGTGAGGTGGGTATGAACAAACCACTGTGCGTGACGAACGGCATAAACGATTTGTACAGATCTTCTTTATTCTCTATGGCCAGAGAAAGAATACCGTGACTGATTCTGGGTACGATCGACATTTTCAGATTCCTTTACATTATCGAACCAGTCCAACCCATCCAAGCAGCAGCGTTTCAAGCAACAACTGACGGTTTGGGTTGTGACGTTCCATTAAACTGACCCGTTCCGCTTGTAACTGATCAATTAATGAATAAAGTTTAACGGCTGTAGTCTTTTTAGCAACGGCATTCAGCATTTTAAACATGTCGGCGTTGCTGATTTTCTGGGTTTCACTATCGGCTTGTAAGCGGGCAATGTCTACCAATAGACTGTGCATCCACTCCAGAAGTTGCAACAAATCTTCCTTGTATAGCTTTTCTGCCTGCGTCACTGCGGTTGTACGGGCTTTGAGCAGATCAGCCAGTCCGGTCACAAAGCTTGCCCTAAAGCTGACCTGATCTGTCTGGTAAAGCTGGCGCGCTTTAAGTGGCGCGCCCTGCGTAATGCGTAACAACTGCCCGGCCCGTTCAGCCTCTATGCCCAACTGCTGCGTCAGCCAGGGCGTAGACTGTTCGGTACTCGGCATGGGAAAACCAACCTGCTGACAGCGACTGCGGATAGTCGGCATAAGCTGCCCCGGCTGATGCGATACCAGTAACAGCAGGGTGTTATTGCCTGGCTCTTCGAGTGACTTGAGCAAGGCATTGGCCGCATTGATATTCATGTTTTCGGCCGGCTCCATCACCACCACACGGTAGCCACCCTGTTGTGCAGTATTATGCAGAAACTGCAACAACTCACGCACCTGATCAACCTTGATCGCCTTACCTGCCTCAGCCGGGTGCAGATAGACCAGATCCGGGTGATTACCACTGCTCAGCAACTCACAACTTCGGCAGTAGCCACAGGGTTGATGATTGAGCGGCTGATGGCACAGCAACAAGTGCGCAAACGCCTGGGCAAACTCACTCTTGCCTATACCGGTATGTCCCGTTAGAAGCAGCGCATGCGGCAAGCGGGATTCGGCGTGCTGCCTGGCCAACTTATTCCACAACGGATCAGCCCAGGGGACAACGAGTGGCGTGTGGGTCATACCGGATTGACTCCCAGGCGCTGCTTGAGTTGCACACGTATCTGCTGCTGCACCTGTTCAAGATCCAGCGATGCATCTATAACGGCAAAGCGCTCAGGTTCTGCCATCGCCCGGTCCAGATAAACCTGTCTGACCGCTTCAAAGAACCGCTGTTTTTCGGCTTCAAAACGATCCGGTGTGCTGCGATTGCGAGCACGCTGCAGTCCTAGCTCAACCGGCAGATCCAGCAACAGAGTAAGATCCGGGCGAAGAGAAGCTTGCACCATGGTTTCCAGTGTACTGATCAGCGACAGCGAAACACCTCGACCGCCGCCTTGATAGGCATAGGTCGCATCGGTAAACCGGTCACACAGCACCCAATGGCCTTGCTCTAGCGCGGGCGTGATCAGCGCATGCAAGTGCTGGGCACGCGCAGCAAACATTAACAACAGCTCAGCCATTTCCGATACTGACTCGCTGCGCTGTCGCAACAGCAATTCACGGATCTCTTCAGCCATGGCGGTACCACCTGGCTCGCGCGTGACCACAACAGTTTTTCCGGCGGCCAGCAGGCGCTGATGGATATAGTCCAGGTTGGTGGTTTTACCCACTCCTTCAACGCCTTCCAGGGTAATGAAACAACCTTTCATTGTTCACTCTCAACGGCTGGTGATGAACGGTAATCACTGCGGCGATTACGCTGATAACGGTTAACGGCATTATTATGCTCACGCAGTGTCGCTGAAAAATGATGTGTACCATCACCACGTGCGACAAAGTACAGCTCATTACCCTCCAACGGGTTGAAGGCCGCCACTATCGCTTCACGCCCTACCATCGCAATGGGCGTAGGCGGTAAGCCATCAATAGTGTAGGTATTCCAGGGAGTGGGCTGCTGCAGGTCTGAGCGACGAATACGACCCTCATAACGATCCCCCATACCGTAAATAACGGTTGGGTCTGTCTGCAAACGCATGCCGATATTAAGCCGACGAACAAACACACCGGCAATACGGCTACGCTCATCCGGCACCCCGGTTTCCTTTTCAATAATCGATGCCATGATCAGAGCTTCATAGGCATTATCATAGGGCAGCGATTCATCACGCGCCTGCCATTGCTGCTCAAGAAATCCGTTCAGGTCATTGTATGCCCGACGCAGTATATCTATGTCTTTGGCGCCACGCTGAAACTGATAGGTTTCAGCCAGAAACAGCCCTTCAGCTGGCTGATCAGCCTCAGCACCCAGCATCGCCATGATCTCCGCTTCACTGCGGTCAGACAGAGTTGATTCAATCCGCTCATCCGCTGCCAGGCCCGCACGGATCTGTTTGAAGGTACTCCCTTCGATCAAGGTGAAATAATAGCGTATAACGTCACCACGGTTTATTTGATCGATAACATCCAGCAGGCTGCTTCCGGGTGCTATGGCATACTCGCCCGCACGGATAGCAGTGATGTCTGGATGTATGCGGGTATAAAGACGCATCAGATCCGCGTTCCTGATCCATCCAGCCGTCTCAAAACGGCGCATCAGCTGCTGAAAGCTGCTACCAGACGGCACAGTGATCACCTGATCGGCTTCCAGGGGTAATGGCTGATGCAGGCTCTTTTCAAAATCATCATAAACGTACCAAGCGGCGGCAAGCACCAACGCTATCGACACAAATACAAACAACAAGAGTTTTTTTAACATTAACAATAATTCTCTTTCAGCAAACCCTGGAGCCTTCGGGTAACCGGTCCAGGTATAAAAGTCTGATCATCTAACTGTGCCAGAGGCCAGATGCCGATTAAGCTGTTACAAAAAAACACCTCATCGGCAGCCAGGAGTTCTGTGCGGCTATACTGGCCCGTTTCAGCTTTGATTCCCACACTGGCAGCCAATTCAATCAGATAATTACGCATAATACCGGCAATACCATACTGAGAAAGATCCGGCGTCAGCAAGCGGCCATCATACACCAAAAACAGGTTACTCATGGTTCCCTCAGCCAGGTAGCCATCAGCACCACAGACAATACCCTCCCGCACCGCCGGATCACTCCACTCAGCACGGGCGAGCACTTGCTCGAGACGGTTCAGGTGTTTGATACCAGCAAGTGTCGGAGCACAGGCCAGTTGCAAGCTGCACCAGCGTGCCTGAATACCCTGCAAGGCCGGATTGTCGCTATAGTCTGGGAGTGGTAGTTGTTGAAGGATTCGAGTGGGCTGGATATCACCTGGCAAGGTGTAGCCTCGGCCGCCACAGCCAGCGGTGACAAGGATTTTCAGAACGGCCTGATCTACGGGCAGCAATTGCTCAAGATCGTCCTGCAGGGCGGTTTGCAGCCCCTCCGTAGGTATATGCAGGCGCTGGCAGCCACGCAACAGTCGTTGCAGGTGCGCTTCCCACAACAAGGGTTTGCCACCGGCAATGCGTAAGGTCTCGAAAAGCCCCTGGCCATAGCTGAGCCCTCGATCCAGAAAGGATAGCGTTACAGCGGGCTTGCCATTAACCAAAGCGGTATTATTTTCTGCCATAGGTATCTGCGCTGCTTAAGTCCTTGCGCCGCTTGCGCGTCCATGCGCTCGCGGCATATAGCGCCAAGGATGGCGCTGCCCCCGCTCGGATTAATTTTCAGAGTCGACTGAAAATCAGTGTACCGTTGGTGCCACCAAAACCAAACGAGTTAGACATGGCTGCATCAATTTTGCATGTTTGCGCTTGATGTGCGACATAATTCAGGTCGCATCCCTCAGACGGATTATCCAGATTGATCGTTGGCGGAGCCACCTGATCCCGGATCGCTAACACACAGAAAGCCGCTTCCACGGCACCGGCTGCACCGAGCAGATGTCCGATCATCGACTTGGTGGAACTCATGCGTACCTGCTTGGCGGCGTTACCTAACACCAGTTTAGCGGCATTGGATTCAGCTATATCACCTGCCGGAGTCGATGTGCCATGAGCATTAATGTAGTGCAGCTCCTCCGGATTCATACCGGCATCACGCATCGCATTAGTCATCGACAAGGCCGCACCGGCACCATTTTCTGGTGGCGCGGTCATGTGAAATGCGTCATCGCTCATACCGAAACCGGATATCTCACAATAAATATGCGCACCGCGCGCCTTGGCGCTCTCGTAGGATTCCAGCACCAGAATACCGGCACCTTCACCTAGCACAAAACCATCGCGCTCTTTATCCCAGGGACGACTCGCGGCCTGAGGATCATCATTACGCGTTGATAACGCACGCGCCGCCGAAAAGCCAGCAATCCCCAAAGGCGTCGTGGCCATTTCAGCACCACCGGCAATCATGATATCGGCGTCACCGTATTGAATCATACGCATGGCATGGCCAATATTATGCGTGCCTGAGGTACAGGCGGTAGTAATCGCTATATTCGGCCCCCGAAAACCATACTTGATGGCCAGGTTGCCAGCAATCATGTTGATGATGCTGCCAGGCACAAAAAATGGTGATACTTTACGTGGCCCCGATGCATTCAAAATATTGTGCGTATTTTCAATCATTGGCAAACCGCCAATACCTGAGCCGATAGCACAACCGATACGGGGCGCATTCTCTTCAGTGACTTCCAGCCCGGCATCTTGCACCGCCTGGATAGCTGCTACCATGCCATATTGAATGAACAGATCCATTTTGCGTGCTTCCTTGACGCTCATATAGGGTTCCAGATCAAACGCTTGAATAGGTGCAGAGAAGCGAGTAGCAAACGCAGACGCATCAAAATGCTCGATATTTCGAGCTCCACTTTTACCGGCTAGAATACTGTCCCACGCCTCTTTTACAGTGTTACCAACCGGTGTTAACAGACCCAAGCCGGTTACAACCACTTTTTTGCGAGACATCTGTTCCTCCAGAAATTCAGGCCATTAATAGAAAAGCCGCACTATATAAGGATTATATAGGTGCGGCTTTTCAACTAAACCTCAGAGACTGACTGATTACTGGTGTGCGTTGATGTAATCGATCGCCAGCTGAACGGTAGTGATTTTTTCAGCTTCCTCGTCGGGGATTTCAGTTTCGAATTCTTCTTCCAGTGCCATCACCAGCTCAACGGTGTCGAGCGAGTCTGCACCCAGGTCTTCAACGAAGGAGGCACTGTTGACCACCTCTTCTTCTTTAACACCCAGCTGCTCAGCGATGATTTTCTTAACGCGCTCTTCAATATTACTCATATCTCTTCCTATATACTTGTAGACACCATCACATCCCAGGATGCGAGACGCAATTTTATTAGAACCAATGACACACTAGCAAGCATGTCGACCGATTTAGTTATTGCTGACGGACAATTATCAACATATCAGCACAAAAAACAATTCTTTGTTGCCAATTTACTGATTCAGGCCATATACATGCCACCATTGACATGGATAGTTTCACCTGTTACGTAGCTTCCACCCTCACTGGCGAGGAAGCCGACAACAGCGGCAACTTCTTCAGGCTCGCCCAGGCGCGCCATTGGAATCTGCCCCTGCAAAACAGTCTTGTGCTCTTCAGCCAGGCCAGAGGTCATATCAGTATCGATAAAACCAGGAGCAACACAATTTACAGTAATATTGCGGGTTGCAATCTCACGCGCCAAAGCCCGCGAAAAACCTTCAAGCCCAGCTTTCGCTGCCGCATAATTAGCCTGACCAGCATTACCCATTGAGGCTACCACTGAGCTGATGCTAATGATACGTCCCCAGCGCGCTTTAGTCATCCCGCGCAGGCAGCTTTTTGCCAAACGGAAGTTAGCACTCAAGTTAGTATTGATAACGGCATCCCACTCATCATCTTTCATCCGCATCATAAGATTGTCGCGGGTGATACCAGCATTGTTGACCAGGATTTCCACAGCACCGAAGCGAGTGGTGACCTCTTTTAATACGGCATCAATGGACTCTGGACTGGCCACGTCCAACACCAGGCCACAGCCTGGATTCTCAACGGCCAACAGGTAACTGCTGATTGCGGCAGCGCCGTTCTCACTGGTTGCAGTACCAACTACCACAGCCCCCTGTGCCGCCAGGTTTTCAGCAATGGCCTTGCCAATTCCACGTGTTGCGCCAGTCACCAGCGCCACTTTACCTTCAATACTCATAAGACTCCCTGAATCCATTGTTTAGATTAGGCTCAATGCTTTCTCAAAACTCACTACATCAGCCAAAGAGACGACCTCAAGTGATTTATTAATCTTCTTATTCAGTCCGGACAGCACCTTACCAGGACCGCACTCAATGGTAATCTGCACCCCTTGGTCAGCCATCGCTGTTACCGAGTCGGTCCACAACACCGGACTGTACAGCTGCTCAACAAGATTCTGACGCAGACTTTCAACCGAACTGACCAACTGCGCTGTCACATTCTGCACTACCGGCACGGCTGGCAAAACCAGTTCGACCGATGACAAAGCCGCGGCCATATCTTCAGCCACTGGTTTCATCAGGCTGCAATGGGAAGGCACACTGACCGGCAGGGCAATAGCGCGTTTGGCACCCGCGGATTTACAGGCCATCATCGCACGCTCCACAGCTAATTTTTCACCCGCGATAACGACCTGCCCAGGGCAATTGTAGTTAACCGGTGCGACCACATCACCTTCAGCCGCCAGCTCACAAGCTGCTTTGACCGAGGCATCATCCAACCCCAGTATCGCCGCCATGGCACCTGTGCCGAATGGAACAGCCTGCTGCATCAATTCACCACGTAGCTTAACCAGCTTTACGCCGGCCTCAAGTGACATAGCGCCGGCACAAACCAGTGCCGAGTATTCACCCAGGCTATGTCCAGCCATCACGGCTGGCGTAGCACCACCCTGCTGCACCCAGAGACGCCAAAGCGCAACACTGGCGGTTAACAGCGCAGGCTGGGTTATTTCGGTAGAATTAAGTTGCTCTTCTGGTCCAGACTGAACCAACTCCCACAAATCATAGCCCAACGCCGTTGAAGCCTCTGCAAAAGTCTCTTCTATAACAGGGTGAGCGGCTGCCAGTTCAGACAACATACCTACCTGTTGAGAGCCTTGCCCGGGAAACACAAAAGCCAGTGCTTGCGACATAGAATCCTCGTAACAACAGATCAGAGATGAACAGCCGATTATAGCTCCGGCTTTAAAAAGACATAGTGTACAACATTGTGAGCCGAGTTAAACGTTCAGGTAGGCTGTTGCTGCAACTGTTGCTCCAGTTGCTCAACAATTCGCGAGGGTACATTCAACCGAGCATCGGTTACAGCCTGTGACAGTGCGGCTTCAAAGTGACGCCGACCAGCACCACCATGGCTCTTAACAACCACACCCTGAAGACCGAGCAAACTTGCACCATTGCGACGACCCGGGTCTATCTGCTGCTGCAACTCTTTCAGTACCGGTTGTGCCAGCACACCGAGCAGTCGCCAATATAAATTCCGGGTGAAGCTCTTACGTAACTTACCCGCAATCAGGCGCGCCAGACCTTCACTGCTTTTAAGGGCGATATTGCCGGTAAAGCCATCACACACGATCACATCGGCACGATCACTGAAGACTTCGTCACCTTCGATAAAACCAATATAGTTCAGGCTGCCATGCTCCTGAATCAGACGCGAAGCCAGCTTGACCTGCTCGTTACCCTTAATTTCTTCACTGCCAATATTCAACAAACCGACGCGTGGAGCGGGCTTACCCTCAACCGCGGCGACCATGGCTGACCCCATCAGCGCAAACTGCAACAGGTGCTCAGCACTGCAATTCACATTCGCCCCCAGATCCAGCAGATAACAATGATCCTGCTGGGTAGGAATGGCACTGATGATGGCTGGACGGTCAATACCCGGAAGCGTGCGCAACAGCGTACAGCCCAGCATCATCAAGGCACCGGTATTGCCCGCACTGACACAAGCCGAGGCCTTGCCATCACGCACCAACTCCAGCGCCAGGTACATAGACGAGTCCCGAAGGTGGCGTAAGGCATAGGAAGGCTTGTCATTCATGGTAATGACGGAAGTGGTATGAATAAGGGTAATACGACTGGCGAGATAAGCCGGGCAGCGTAACAATAACGGCTCTATCTGAGCTTTATCGCCCACCAGCAAGATAGTGAGCTGGGGTTGCTGTTTTAACAGATTAACACAGGCAGGAACAGTAACGCGGGGACCGAAGTCCCCGCCCATTGCATCTACGGCAATGCAAAGGTGTTCAGACAAGCTTACTCTTCGTCTTGCTTGTTGATAACCTGACGGCCACGGTAGAAACCATCTTCAGTCACGTGGTGACGACGGTGTGTTTCACCGGTAGTTGCATCAACTGCCAGAGTTGGACCGCTCAGCGCATCGTGTGAACGACGCATATCACGTCTTGAGCGGGATTTTTTGTTCTGCTGTACTGCCATGGTATATAGCTCCTGGTTTAACGCTTGCTGGTCTTGTCTTTTAGCGAGGCCAGCACACTGAAAGGGTTAGGTTTTTCTTGCTGAAGACGAACTGTTCCACTATCGCCCCAGGATGTTTTGACTGAACAGTCCTCGTGCATAGGCACGGAGGGCAAGCTCAGAATCAATTCATCCTCTACGATCGGCAACAACTCCACATCGTCGTCTTCAACGAGTAGCGGGTCGTAGTACCGCGGCAGGTTTCTGGCCTGCTCATCATTGAGAACCACGGCCAGATTTACATCGGCCCTGACATCAATGCTCACTGGCTCAAGGCAACGCTGACAGGTCATCAATACCTGACCTCTGGCTTTGCCTGATACAGTGCGCAGATGTTGTTCATCTACTGCAAAACTCAACGTTACGTTTACTGTGCCCTGCTCGCTACATAAAAAAGAAGCAAGGCGAGGCATCGCTGAAATTTCAGCGATGCCAGTAATCTGCGCTTCCCGCTCAGCAAGTTTGCGCGGATCAGCTTTTTTCGGTAATGGACCGTTCGACATAAGCGCGCAATTCTAGGCATTGCGATGCCGTCTGTCAAAGGGATTCAGGGGTTTCATTCAAGAAAAATGTCGATACTATAGCCAGAACCCTGAATACCCTCTGTAAAAGGCCAAAAAATGGACAAAACCCTCATTTTAGCATCCAGTTCCCCCTACCGTCGCGAAATCCTGGATAAGCTCGGTTTTGCTTATCGCAGCAAAAAACCCGATGTCGATGAAACACCCCTGCCCACTGAATCGCCCGAAGCACTGGTCGCACGACTGGCTGAAAGCAAAGCCCGCTCTCTGGCAGATCACTTTCACAATGCACTGATTATAGGCTCAGATCAGGTTGCCGTGCTCGACGGCCTGATTATCGGCAAACCCGGCACTAAAGCCAAAGCGATGGAGCAGTTACAACACGCCTCGGGTCGCTGCGTCACCTTCCTGACAGGATTGAGCCTGTACAATACCGAAACCCAGCAGGTACAGACGGAGGTTGTTCCTTATAAGGTGTACTTTCGCCAGCTCAGCGACAGCATCATAGATCGCTACCTTGAACGCGAACAGCCTTTCAATTGTGCGGGCAGTTTCAAGTCAGAGGCGTTAGGCATTGTGTTGTTTGACAAACTTGAAGGTGATGACCCCAATACCCTGATTGGCCTGCCACTGATACGCCTGGTACGTATGCTGGAACAGGAAGGTATTGAGGTCCTGTAGTACCGATAGTAGTACCGATAGTACTAACGAAAGCACTAACGAAAGCACTAACCGGTCACTGCAAGCGCGGTGACCAGTACTCTCCCATTTGCGTAGAAAGGTGCTTGGCAAAGGACACACCCAGGCGATCAACCAGCCGGTCAAAGGAGGATGGCTGATAGGTGTAATCTACCAGACGATCGATTTGAACCAGCTCGCGGGCAACATAACTGGAGCTACCCAACCCATCAATCAATCCCAGCTCCAGCGCTTGTTCGCCGCTCCAGACCAGCCCAGTAAACAAACGCGCCTCATCAGACAAACGCTCTCCACGACCCTGCTTAACTTCGCTGATAAACTGCTGGTGCGTTGTTTCCAGTACAGATCCCCAAAACTCGGTTTCATCGTCTCGCTGAGGACTGAACGGATCCAGGAAAGCTTTATTCTCTCCCGAGGTCATAATGCGACGCTCAATACCCATTTTTTCAATCAGATCAACAAAACCGAAACCGGATGCAGTCACCCCGATGGAGCCGACCAGGCTGGCCTTATCTGCATAAATCTCATCCGCCGCAACGGCCACGTAATAACCACCGGACGCACCTATATCAGTAATCACCGCATAGACTTTTTTACTTGGGTGCAGCACCTTTAACCGATTGATTTCATCATTGATATAGCCAGCCTGAACCGGGCTGCCTCCCGGACTGTTGATGCGAAGAATCACGGCCCGGCTCTGATTTGATGAAAAGGCTCGGCGAAGCGCGGTAATAATATTATCCGCACTGGCATCCGCGCCATCGGCAATGACACCCCGTAACTCAATAAGAGCAACATGCGGCTGCCGATCAACCGCCTCTTTGGCACCGCTAAGATCGCGGCCCATAAAAAATAATGCCAACAGTGCAAACAGGTAAATAAAGGTTAATGACTTGAAGAAAATACCCCAGCGTCTTGAACGGCGCTGCTCTACATTCAGACTGGAGACGATCTTTTCAATCAATCGCCACTCTTTACTCTTCTCAGTCTGTGCAGATGCTTTATCCAGCGCCTGCTTAACCTTGGCATCCGCCCTGGGCTCATCAGACAGCCACTCAGGGGGAGCGTCTTTGCGTTCCGGATCATCCCAATGATTATTGCTCACGTATCACTCCTTAAAACGATTAATCAGTTGGCTTTATGACGTAACAACCAGCTTCCAAGTTCCGCAAACTGATGCACTTCCAGTACCGGATTCCAACGCGTCAAACGATCGATATGGTGTGCACCGTAACTGACAGCCACTGTATCAATACCGGCACGCTGCCCCATTTCAAGATCATACTCGGTATCGCCGATCATCAACGCGCGTCGAGGATCGATATCCGTGACCAAGAGGATCTCTTCAAGCATATAGGGATCAGGCTTGGATGCAGTTTCATCAGCACATTTGGTGATCTCGAATAGCGGCGCCAATCCAGTGTCGGATAGCACTCGATCCAGCCCCCGACGACTTTTTCCGGTGGCAACAGCCAGACGAAACCCTTCGCGATGCAGGTTTTCAAGCGTATCCCTGACACCCGGAAACAAGCTCGACCGGGTTGGATCGGCTGACAAAAAGTGTTGTACGTAACGTTCACGCATTGTCAGCACAAAGGCATCGTCCTGGTCAGGAAACAACATACGGATCGCTTCAGGCAAACCCAGCCCGATGATGTTTCTTACCGCCGCATCATCGGGTATGTCGATACTCAGATCCAGCGCGGCCGACTGCATACTGCCAATAATACTGGCCTCAGAATCGATAATGGTACCGTCCCAGTCAAAGATCAGTAAGTCGTACACGCCGGTGCCCTCAATTGCTCGGTTGCGGGTTTTCTACCTTAATAATTTTAACATGGCGGTGCTTGGTATCCGGCAACTCCCAGTCGATACGCTGACCAACAGACAAGCCCAGCAACGCACTACCGATAGGTGCAAAGATTGACAGGGTTTCAGGCTGGCCTTTTATCTCATGCGGATAACAGAGCGTCAGGTGAAACTGGCGACCACTCTCCTCCACTTCAAAGGTGACCGTCGAATTCATCCGCACCACGTCATCAGGCATCTCATCCGCCTTAACCACGATGGCCCTGGCCAGCTCTTCACGCAAGCTGTCATAGCGGGCATCACCCCGATAGGGTGTTTTATCAAGCATCCCCTCCAGCCTGTCAATATCCAGCTCGGTTACTTTGATCGGGGGCAGTTCTGACATTTTTATCTCCGCTAAAAAAACAAGGCCACCCTCTTCGGATGGCCATGCTGGTATATATTTACATAATAGAAACAAGCTTGAGTCGAGTAAGATGGTCTAGTCTTGGACCCCAAGCAGAATACAACTACAATTGCTGTTGATTATGATCCATCTCAGCGGGTTCAGCAACTACCTCATGCGCTGCTTAGCGCAAGCGCTCTAACTCGCGGCGCAATTGATCGATCTGCGACGGCACTGTGGTCACTCTAATCACCTCTCCCGCTGCATCAAATAATACTATCACACCATCGAACGCCTCATGCCGACGCACAAACACATCTCCTTCGGGGGTACCCAGATGGGCTACACGAAATTTGATGTTGGGCTCGTAGTCCGAACGCACCTGATTCAATCGCTCCATCGCATCCATACCGGCCGGGGCATAACTTTCATACACCAGCACCACCACAGGACTGCCCTGACCAATAACGCTCAAGTCCTTGGAAATAGGTTTTACTCCCAGAAAGGTCCACATCACCCAGCCAATCAGACCGAGGGACACCAGTGTAATAATGAATTTGACCAGTTTTGGCATGCGTTTTCCTGTTGTGTTGAGTGGTTTATTTGTAGCGATGCTAATCAGCGCCCCGGCAAGAGCAGTGATACCGCCTGATTCAGCTGTTTGATGGTTTCTTCATCACCCCCGCGATCCGGATGATGGCGCATTGCCAGTCGCCGCCAGGCCTGCTTGATTTGCTTGTCGGATGCGCTGGCATCCAATTCCAGCAACTGCAAGGCCTGCTGCTGTGCACTAGCGTCTGCGGGGATTTTCAGCGCTGACCAGAATCCGGACAGCATGGATTCCAACATCGCTTCACTGGCGTCGTTTTCGAGATTCTGCAAATCCAGGTAATAACGATGTAACGGGTCGTCTGCTACTAACCCATGCTGACTTGCAGCATAGGGTAGCAGACGTATCGATAAGGCCCGTATGCTCAGTGATCCACGCGCTTCAGCATGCAATTCATCGCGTAAGTGGTACAGACGATGAAACAGCAAAAAATGCATGCGGAACAGCTTCACCAGATCATGAAAGCTATCCGCCTCCAGATTGATATGCCCTTCCTGGTGCAATAGCTTTAACAGCGCATATTCGCTGATACCCTCTGGCCTTCCTTTGAGCAGTGCCAGCAAACACTCTGAATTGAGCCAGTGTTCAGTTTGACTCATCAGCAAGGCCATGGGTAATGGAGATTAAATCATGCATCCGTTAATTCAAGCTTCTCCGGTGATACCAGTACACCATTGTTATCGGCATAGACATACTGCCCTGGGGTAAAGGTCACACCACCAAAGGTCAGGGGTACATTCAGATCACCCAGGCCACGTTTATCGGTTTTCATCGGGTGAGATCCCAGTGCCTGAACCCCCAGATCCAACTGACCTATCGCGTTCACATCACGAATACAGCCGTAAATGATGATACCTTCCCAACCATTTTTTTCCGCTTTTTCAGCCAACATGTCACCCAGCATGGCACGACGCATAGACGCCCCACCATCAACGACCAGTACTTTACCCTGTCCTGGCTGTGCAACCTGCTCACGCACCAGCGAATTATCTTCATAGGCTTTAATGGTGACAATTTCACCACCAAAAGCTTCACGTCCACCAAAGTTGGCAAACATCGGCTCTACAACCTGGACTAACTCTGGAAACTGATCACATAACTCTGGCAATAAATCGTCCACGGTTTATCTCCCTTGTAGTTTTGAATAAATAGTTACATACAGGCTTGTTCAAAGTCTCGCTGATTTAGCCTACAGATGCATTACAACTTTTGCACAACACTTAATAACGCTTGTACCGGATGCAGTAACGCTTGGTTATCCAAGCGTTTTACCTGTGATCTACAGGAGTAACCTGTTGCCAGTAACTGCCCCTTATACGCCGGACTGTTAACGATCTCACTCCAACTCAGAGCATAGATCTCTTTGGATAGTTTGTAATTTTGTGCTTCATGGCCGAAAGTTCCGGACATGCCACAGCAGCCGGTTGAAAGCACTTCCAACTCCTGACCCAGATAACCGAACAGGGTTTGCCATTGACGAATGGACGGCGCTGCTGAAGTTTTCTCGGTACAGTGCGCCAGCAGTTTAAAGCTGTGCTGTGGCACACTACCCGTCAGAGGGCGCTGCTGAATCGCCTCCACCAGCCATTCCTGAATCAGCATGACATTGGGCAGGTCATCACTGACATCCTTGTACTCCGAACGATAAGTCAGGGTCATTGATGGATCGATACCTACCAGTGGCAGCCCCGTTGCATCCAAGGTACGCAGCAGAGTGAGATTTTTCTCAGCCGCTTTATTGAATGCCTGCATAAAGCCATGCACATGCAAGGGTTTGCCATTGGGCATAAACGGAGCGACCAGCACGTTAAATCCCAACAGGCTGAGCAAATCGACCAGATCCAGAACCAACTGGGTTTCAAAATAGCTGGTAAAGGCATCCTGAACGATCACCACACTACGGTCACGCTGCGCAGGCGTCAGCGCCAGGATAGAGGCTTCAGTGGCCCAATCGATAGAGCGCTCACGTAAGCCTTGACGCAAACCATGGCGGCAAATCACCGGGCTATCGACCATACCGACCAGGCTTTTCATAACCGCGCGCATAAATGTGTTACGCATCGCCCAGTTATAGGGCGCCGGAAAGCGTGACAGGGTCGGAATCATAAATTCCAGACTCCCCACCAGGTAATCCTTCATCGGACGCAGATAACGACCGTAATAGACTTCTAAAAAACGCGCTCTGAAATCCGGCACATTCACTTTGATCGGGCATTGCGCGACGCAAGACTTGCACGCCAGACACCCCATCATCGCTTCATGTACTTCATTGGAAAAATCATATTCGCCGCGATTACGCCGAAAGGTGTTTCTGACCCGCGTGGTTAAACCGGAAAAAACCGAGGCACTACGAATCCTGTCAGCTTCCTGATTGAGATCACTGCCCTGCTGACTCAGCAAACGCAACCACTCCCTGATCAGGGACGAGCGCCCTTTGGGTGAATGGATACGCTGACGAGTGCCCTTCCAGGATGGGCACATGGCATCATTGGGATCATAGTTATAGCAGGCGCCATTGCCATTGCAGTTCATCGCTGATTCATAAGTATCACGGACTTCAACCGGGATTTGCCGGTCTTGCTGTCCACGCGTTGGGACCGCATCAATCTTCAGCAACTCAGCGCCCGGCTGGGTGGAGGGCGTGGCGATTTTACCTGGATTCATCTGATTGCGAGGATCGAACAGGGCTTTAATCCGCTGCAGCTCCGGGTAAAGCGCGCCGAAAAACTCCGGCGCATATTCAGACCTGATGCCTTTACCATGCTCACCCCAGAGCAAACCCTTATACTGCTGAGTCAGGCGCACCACTTCATCAGTAATGCGACGAATCATGACTTCCTGCTCAGGGTCTTTCATATCCAGGGCCGGGCGTACATGCAACACGCCAGCATCAACATGACCGAACATGCCATATTCCAGCTCGTGCTCATCCAGCACGCGGCGAAAATCCATAATGAAGTCAGCCAGATTTTCGGGTGGCACGGCCGTATCTTCAACAAAAGGCACCGGACGCTTTGGCCCTTCGGCATTGCCCAGTAAACCAACGGCCTTTTTACGCATCGCCCAAACCTTGTTGATTTCGGTTGCACCGTAAACCACCGAGTAACCAAAGCTTTTGCCTGCTTCGCCACTGACACTGGCCAGGTGCTGACACAAGGCATCGACTTTTTGTTTTAGCTCGGCTTCATCATCGCCGGTGTACTCGATCAGGTTAATACCACGGATAGCGGGTTCATCATCACGTTGCGGAAAGTAAGCCCGCACGGTATCCCAGACGATATCGCCCATCGCCAGGTTCAGGACTTTTGAATCAATGGTTTCAATCGAGGTCGGCTGCCAGTCCATCAGCGACTTGGCATCGCGCAGCGAGGATTCAAAGCTGGTGTATTTTACATTCACCAGTGCAGCGTATTTGGGGATCGGCAATACATTCAGTTTAGCTTCGGCGATAAAAGCGAGCGAGCCTTCAGCGCCACAGAGGATGGAGTTGAGATTAAAACGCCCTGACTCATCACGAATGTGCGCCAGATCATAACCAGTCAAGCAACGGTTGAGTTTGGGAAAGCTGGACGCTATCAGCGCCTGGTTCTGCTGAAACAGATCGTCCAGTTCACGGTGTATTTCACCAATTCGATCAGGCTGCTGCTTGATTTCAGCCAGTCGTTCTTCGCTCAAAGCCCCAGAAAGCCAACGTTCACCACCCAGCCAGATGCTGTCCAGCTCCAGCACGTGATCACGGGTTTTGCCATATAACACCGATCCCTGACCACTGGCATCGGTATTGATCATGCCACCGATCGTGGCGCGGTTGCTGGTAGAGAGTTCCGGAGCGAAGAAGAGCCCATAGGGCTTTAGTGCGGCATTGAGCTGGTCCTTAACCACACCAGCCTGGACCCGCACCCAACGTTCATGTGGATTAATTTCCAGAATGCGGTTCATGTATTTTGAACAATCAACAATCAAACCATCGGTCAACGATTGTCCATTGGTTCCAGTACCACCACCACGAGCACTCAGCACTATCGAGTGAAAGCGGGCCTGATCTGCCAACCGGGCAATTTTCTCCAGATCGGTGACTTTCTTTGGATAAAGCACGCCTTGAGGCAGAATCTGATAAATGCTGTTATCCGTTGCCAAAACTACTCGGTTGGCATAATCCGGATTAAGATCGCCCTCAAAACCCTGATGACGCAGTGTATCGATAAAATCCATATACAGCGTCTGGACTGGATTGAGTTCAGCTAAGCGTGGAATCATGTAGCAGTGCCCCGTTAAAAACTATAGCTCATCATACTGGTACGCTATGATCCTGCATTGGAGCTCAAGGTTCAAATCAAAAAAGGATGTGTTTGAATAGATTTTATATATCTCATGAGGTTTTATGGATTGTTGTTTGGAGTAATGGGCTGAATCCAGTAATTTGGCATTCATCATCCGTTTGCTACACTAGCTATACAATTTAACCTCTGAGACACCACCTGCAAATGGCTACTTCCAAACACCTGGCACTCACCCTCTCCTTGTTACTCAGCGGCAGTGTACTGGCCAGCCCAACTTTTTCGCCCGCCACTCAACTACCTGCGGGTAAATGGGTCGATTTAAGTGAAGACCTGTGTGACGTAGCCCGGCAAACGCATAACTATCTTGCCCAAGGCAGCGCCTATGACCCGGCTGCGATTCATGGCGGCACCACAGCCTGGCTGAACACACCGGCTGAACGTATACAGGAAACACTCACCTACATTTGTGAGGTCGTTAGCGAAGACCAACAGATGGGACGTGCTTCACGCTTAACCGATCCAGACTTTATTACCCAGCATTTCGAGTTATTGCGCTGGTCACCAGATCAGCAACGGGCCAGCCAGCTCAGTGATGACAAACCCTTGCTGCAACGCTTGCCAGCCGATCGTCTTTTATTGACTAAATACTATGTTCGTCTGACAGATGGACAAGCCCAACAAACGCCTGAAACACCCCACGCTCTGTATGGCTTACCCTTTGATGAAGCGCAATTAAGCCTGGATGAAGCCGATACTAACCGGGATCAAATCACTCGCTACCGCTACGGCAAACAAGCAATTGTGACCAAAGAAAGTTCAAATGATCAAGCGACTTACATGAGAAATCTTGCTCCACCGCTTATCTGGTTGAGTAGAGACGATCTAGAAGGTGCATTACTGCAAGGAACGGCCGTGGTCGATGAGCCAAGCGGGGATCGCCGCTACTTCAATGTTCATCGAAATAATGGCATTGCCTATGACCGCACCCAGCGCCCGGAACAACAAGAACGCTACTGGTACTTCAAAGAGGTTCCGGGAGTTCTGGGCTATGGTAAAGATGCAGACTACAAGATCCCTATTCGCCCTAAAGTCACTGTAGCTGGGGATATATTCCAACTGGGCCTGGGCCGCTTAATTCTGCTCAGAACAGAGGAGCAGGGTCAGCCGGTATTTCGCTTAACGGTACTGGCTGATACTGGTGGCGCCTTTCATGACAACCTGTATCAGCTGGACTGGTTAAGTGGCTACTACCGGGACTGGGATGATTACTATCAGGCCAACCGGCATATTAGTGACTATGCCGATGCCTGGTTGCTGCTGAAAAAACAATAGGTTATTGGAAAATATCGTCAGATTAAGACTTTGTACTGGCCGCTATGTTGTCTTCCAGCTGGTTAAGCAGATCAACGATACCGGCTGATATTTCAGACACTTGATCGTAACAGTGCTCGGCAGATGCAAAGTCTCCTGCATTTTTGAAGTTAATCGCCTCGCGCACCTGCGCATGTAACTGCTCATGGGGTTTTTCGATGGCTTTTAATTCTGACAGATGACCGTATTTTTCCAGTCCGGCGGAGTAATACCACTTGCCGAAAGCACAATCATGATGAGAGACGGCTTCTTTCAAAGTCAGTGTGGCCTTACCATCCAGGAAAGAACGCAGACGGGTTTTCCAGGATAGATGGGCTGATTTGGCAGCACTGAGATCAACCCCTTTCACTAAGGTTTTAAAGCGCCCCAGCTCATCATTGAGCTGCTGAACATGCTTACTGATCTGACTGGTGGCTGAGACTGTCTGGTCGGCAAAACTGTTGGTACGACGTGCTTGCCCAGCCACCAGATTGATATTGTGGTCCATATCCTGGGCAACCTGACTCTGCTCTTCGGCAGCCGTGGCAATCTGCGTGTTCATATCAGATATTACACTGACCGAATCAACGATCTCAGCCAGTGCTTTACCGGCATTGTCGGCATTACCGACGCAATTGGCGACTTCATCATGACTGCGCTGTATCACTTTCACCGCGGATTCGGATTGTTTCTGCAGTTGATCAATAATTACCGCGATGCTTTGGGTGGACTCTTGGGTACGTAAGGCCAGCGTACGAACTTCATCAGCGACTACGGCAAAACCGCGTCCCTGATCACCGGCGCGCGCCGCTTCGATAGCTGCATTCAAGGCAAGTAAATTAGTCTGCTCGGCAATTCCCTTGATTACATCCAGGATTTGGCTAACTTTCTGGCTCCCCGCTGCAAGCTCAGCAATCACCTCGCCTGATTCAGTGACCCGATCAGCAACCAGGCGGATGCTTTCAACAGTCTGATTTAACAGGGTTTGACCACGCCCAGCAGACTTATCGGCCTGATCAGCTGACTGGGCAGCGAGCGAGGCACTCTGAGCAACTTCCTGAACTGTGGCGGCCATCTCAGTAATCGCAGCGGCCAGTTGTTCGATTTCCTGCAACTGCACACTGGTACCGCGACTGGTGTCATACAAAGTGGTCGACACCTGATCCGCCCCCGTGCTGACACGACTGGAAGTTTGTGTCACCTTATGCAATAGCTCACCAATCCCCAGAATGATTTCGTTATAGGCGTTGTAATTCTGGCCTATTTCATTGCGGGAGTTGTCTACTTCAATCGGAACAGCGAAGTTGCCATCAGCCAGAATACGTAGATGGTCGCGCAGATTTTTAACCTGGCGCATCATCACGGTCAAGCCAAACATACGACCAAAGATCACCATGACTAACACTAGCGAGGAAGAGATTATAGAGGCTTTCAACCAGTGAACCTGGGACGGATCCTGCAGGGCAAGATAGACACACAGAATACTAAAACCCGTGAATGAAAACATAACGATATAAGAAAACAGAAACTGAGAGTCCAGCGTGCGCATTCCCAAGACTGAGAGAATATTTTCAATCAACTTACCCATACGGTAGCGAAAGGAGCGCGTTTGTTCATTGTATTTAAACATAGTATATCTGTAGGCCAGAAAGTTTCAGAAGGGATATAAGGATTTTACCCTACACGATTGAATTAATACATATACTAGAGACAAATCACCCGGCAAACGCCGGGTGATTAAGGGAAAGGCACATCTATTTCAAACGCTACTCAAAATACCAGGGGTCTATCACCCTGCTCGTCCCGAATGCGACTGGGCAGTCCCATTTCGTTCAGCAGCCCAAGGAAAGGCTGAGGCGGGAGCTGCTCCACGTTGACCATGGATCCGACATCCCAATCACCCCTGGCAATCAACAGCGCGGCTGCAACAGGTGGTACACCGGCGGTGTAAGAGATGCCCTGGCTGCCCACTTCATTGTAAGCGTCTTTATGATCCGCCACATTGTAGATAAACACCTCTTTGTCCTTACCGTCTTTTTTCCCTTTGACCACATCACCTATACAGGTTTTACCTGCATAGCCCGGTGCCAGTGAGGACGGATCAGGCAATACCGCTTTGACCACTTTAAGCGGAACCACTTCCTGACCTTCAGCTGTTATCACCGGTTGCTCCGACAACAGTCCGAGATTATTCAGCACCGTGAATACATTAATGTAGTGTTCGCCAAAGCCCATCCAAAAACGCACATTCGGCACATTTAGATTTTGCGACAGTGAGTGCACTTCATCATGACCCGTCATGTAGGTGGTTTGCTCACCCACTACCGGCAGATCATCGGTGCGCTTGACCTCGAACATTTTGTTACTGGTCCATTGGCTGTTTTGCCAGGACCAGACCTGTCCGGTGAATTCACGAAAGTTGATTTCCGGATCAAAGTTGGTGGCAAAGTAACGACCATGACTACCCGCATTCACATCAAGAATATCGATCGAGTCGATGGAGTCAAAGTACTCTGATACGGCCAGTGCCGCATAAGCATTAACAACACCCGGGTCAAAGCCCACACCCAGAATAGCGGTAACCCCTTTTTCCTTACACAATTCACGACGCTTCCACTCGTAATTGTTATACCAGGGTGGCGTTTCACAGATTTTGTCTGGATCCTCATGAATCGCCGTATCCAGGTAGGCTACACCGGTATCGATGCAGGCACTGAGTACGGACATATTGATGAAGGCTGAGCCTACATTGATGACGATCTGAGAGTCGGTTTCTCTGATCAAGGCCTTGGTGGCTTCTACATCCAGTGCATTCAGTGTAAAAGCGCTCAGTTTACCTGGGACTTTCAGACTGTTTTTTTGTTTGACACTGGCAAGGATCTGTTCGCACTTAGCAACATTTCGGGATGCAATTGCAATATCACCGAGTATGTCATTATGTTGCGCACATTTATGAGCCACTACCTGGGCCACACCTCCAGCACCGATTATCAGAACGTTTTTCTTCATTTTTTTCCTCAACTCCACTTTTCACATGGGCCGAACACAAACCTCAAGAGAGGCTATGGACAAAATCGTCGAAGCTAAATTCCTTCACCAGTTCGACACGGCCATCCTCATGGCGCACTGCAATGGCAGGCATTTGCACACCATTAAACCAATTTTTCTTTACCATGGTATAACCGGCAACATCCTGAATTGACAGGCGATCACCGGCTTTCAGTTCATGATCAAAATTAAATTCACCAAAGATATCTCCAGCAAGGCATGACTTTCCACAAATCATGTAACTGTGCGGCCCCTCATTCGGTAGCATGCGCGCACTTTGCTGATAGATTAGCAGATCCAGCATGTGTGCTTCGATGGAGCTGTCCACCACGGCCAAGTGCTTGCCGTTAAACAGGGTATCCAGCACGGTGACTTCCAGCGTCGCTGTATCAGTAATTGCAGCCTCACCCGGCTCCAGGTAGACCTGTACCGCAAAGGTGTCAGCAAAGTGCTTCAGACGGGCGCAGAAAGCGTCTATCGGATAGCCCTCACCGGTAAAATGAATACCACCGCCAAGACTGACCCAGTCCACCTGATGCAATAGATGGCCAAAGTCAGTTTCTATACGGGTTAACATCTGATCAAACAGGCCAAAGTCACTGTTCTCACAGTTGTTGTGAAACATAAAGCCGGAGATGCTATCGATCACAGCTTCAATACGGATAGGATCCCACTCACCCAGGCGACTGTAAGGGCGTGCCGGATCCGCAATAATAAAGTCAGAACTGCTGACACGCGGGTTAACTCTAAGACCTCTTACAGCATTAGATGAAGCCGCAGAAAAACGTTCTAACTGACTAATAGAATTAAATATTATTTTGTCAGAGTGAGCCAGGACCTCATCGATTTCATGATCCGCATAGGCCACACTGTAGGCGTGAGTTTCACCTGGAAACTTCAGTTTCCCCAGTTTAACTTCATTCAATGACGAGGATGTGGTGCCATCCATGTAGCGGCTCATCAGATCAAACACCGACCAGGTTGCAAAGCATTTCAGTGCCAGCAAGGCTTTCGCACCTGATTGCTCGCGCACATAGGCAATTTTCTCCATGTTGCGCAACAGTTTACTTCTATCAATCAGGTAATAGGGTGTTTGGATCATGTGTAGCTATCCCCGCCTTCGCAAAGCCGTAGCTTTGCTCGGTATAAATTAAAAGGCGCGATTATAATTTAATCAAAGCGGGGGTTCGAGGAAAATAACATGAAAATTTCATGAATCCACACTGTTTTCCAGTGTAGGTATTTGACTGGATTGAGCTAACAGGCGCTTTTCAATCATTTCTTTCACTTCAATCACCCGGCTGACAGAGTGCATCACCAACTCATGACTACCCCGGCCGGCAATTTTCAGTGTTCCGTAGCCCAGCAACCGTCCAAGTAGAGACTGCTGTAAAGACACACCATCAGCTGAACGCAACAGTAGCTCGTGAGTTGACAACCCCAGCACACCGGATTTGCTCATGATGCGCACATTCGTCAGCAAGTAGCGGGTGCTTAACTGAAGCATATAGCGCCTGACACCATGAAACAGGAAATAGAGTCCGATCAACAGCAGCAAATAGCCGGTCCACTGTGCAGGCACAGCAAACACCTGATCAAAAAACTCGTTCATCATCGAACGGTAGAGTTCCACCAGTTGCCACTCATCCCAAAAAGGAACCGCCGATGTAGCACTGCGATACAGCGTATACAGCCACAACGCAATCACCAGATCCACACTCCCCCTGAGGAGATAAAGTGGATTACGGCCGATTCTCAATACCAGGTTTTCATTCGTTAACATCGGATCTCTTATTTCCTGTTACGTGATCTATAACACTTAATTTTGTATTAAGTCGCTCAGTTTACGGGTGTCAGAGTTAGCTGATAGCCACCTTCAACATCGTCATCAAAGCTACGTGCAATAACACGGTACTCACCTGCCTCCAGATAGGAGTAGATGCGTGCATTCAGATCGTCACCACCATCATCATCGCTTAAGTAAACACCATTACCTTCAAGCTCAAGATAAGTGTCTACATCGTTGGAGATCATATCAATCTGGTAGGTACCCGCTTCTGCAAGTGTTACCTGATAGACATCTTCTTTATCAGCCGTCAACCAAGCACTCACTGGCTGATCAACTTCCAAAGCACCGGCCTGAATCTGACGCTCCATATCCGCTGCATCACGAGAAATGACGGCCAGGGTAAAAAGACCTGATTCATCACTGTACGAGCTTGCCGTTAACTGATATTCGCCAGGTTCAAGGTATTCACGGATACGGGCGTTGAGGTTATCACCACCGTCATCATCTTCTGTGTGAAAACCGGCGGGTCCTCGCAATACCAGAAATGCATCCATATCATCAGACTGCATGTCGATCTGATAAAAACCACCTTCTTCGATGGTCAACACGTAGTGATTGGCATTATTTTTTTGCAGCCAACTGCTGATATCAGCAGGCACAGTCAACTGATCTGTGTCACTTAGCTCCACTTCACGCGTAATCACATCAAACGGGCCATAGCTGTTTGCATCCTGGCCACTGACAACCAGCGTATAGTCTCCAGGCTGTTCTACACGATAGCGCAACAGAGGTGCACTGGCGAGCAACTCATCCCGGTCATCATACAAGGACAATACACCATTAAGGCTGCCTCGCAGTTCTACTTCAACCAGCTTGTCGGTTGCAAGCGGCAGAAGGTAGTCACTGAAACGGCTACCATCCTTGCGGTTAAGGGCGCTCTGCGTGGTCAACTCACCGCGCAAGGGTTCACCTAACTGCAAGGTTGGTATAACGACAACAGGTGTTTCTTCCTCAATTACAGGGGCCGGAGCCGGAGTTGATGAGTTGACTTGCCAGCCAATAAATACACCTACGGCTAGGCTGCCTAAACTTGCTAAAACGAGGGGGGAACTTAACTTGCTCATAATTTATCCTTAAAGATCAGCAAAGCCTTAATGGCAGAAAGCAACAACGGCGCGAGCAGAGCTGACGGCTGACTCAAGTAAAGGAACGCCTTCATGCGCCCATGAACCACAGAAAAATACTCGGCGGTCCGGTTGCTGATGCAGTTGTTGCAATTTTTTCTGAGCCAATTCGGTACCGGCATGGACTACAGCACGCTGCAGTGGAATTTGTGCCAATACGGTCTTGGGTTCCGGATTATATAACGGATTCCATGTTTGGAACACTGGGGAAGCATCGACTAATGTGGGTTCAATTGCATTTACCCAGACGGTAAACATAGGTTTGCGTAATTGGTAATCCATTTGAAAATTCAGCGCCGTCCAGTCACTACGCCGCTCTGGCATAAAACGCTGGTCCTGATGCACCCAAAGCACCCCGGAATCAAAACGTATTGTCTGCAGTATTTCCAGTTCGGCAGCAAAAGCATGTGGATCAAGAAAATGGGTATGATTTGCCTGAGTAGCAACGATTACACGATCATACAAGCCCCCCTCGCCGCATTGAGTCTCTATGTGCACCTTATCATCCGAATAAGTCACCGAAGTTACCGAACTTCCGGCATGCAGCTCAACACCGTCAGACAAGGCCTTGACTAACGCGGTTGAGCCACCTTTAAGACGGTAAAGACTGTCATTACGCAGGATATGATCCAACAACTGCAATAACTGTAAAGCAGGCCAAGCAAGCAGGTGTTTTTCATCACAGGTACAAATAGTTGTGAGCATCGGTAATACCAGCCCACGCCAAAACTTCGGCGAGAAAGATTGCTGCTCAAGCACTTCCCCGAGAGTCGATGTTGATTTTTCTTTCTCCAGCCGACGTGTCAGTTGTGCAAGTTGCCGCAACCCCAGACCTATCTGCAGGGCATTTAAATTCAAGTAACGCCAGGAACCGATAAACGCGCGGTTTAACACCGGTATCTTACCACTGCGAAACCAGGTGCTCTGATCGAGCCAGCTACAGGAGGTGAAAGTTTCTACCGGAAAGCAATCGACACCAACCGCTTTAGCCAGCTTGATGGCACTAGGCCAGGCCTCCGGACTCATGACACGCAAGGGCACATCGATCACACCCTGCTCAAACTCCAGAGTGTGAGCGGCCATACCGAAGCTCTTCTCCGCTTCAAACACAGTCACATCATGCCCGTGCTTTTTGCAACCGTAAGCGGCTGCAAGCCCTGCCATGCCACTGCCAATCACTGCGATACGATAGGTCATTACAAATCCTTGCTAAACACTCTAGTCGCTGCCCGATTAATCCTGGTGATAAGGATAGATCTGAACGGCGTTATCAATACGCATCAGACTCGATTAAGCGCCCAGGCCACCGCCTGTTGTGCATGTATCAGCGTGGTGTCATACAAGGGTGTGAGGGTATCGGCTTGGCGTACCAGCATCCCGATTTCAGTACAACCCAAAATGACCGCTTCAGCCCCTTCCCCGGTAAGACGATTAATGATGCCCAGATAGGCCTCACGTGATGCCGACTTAATCACCCCACGACAAAGTTCCGCATAGATAATATCGTGAACACGTTGACGATCTGCCGTTCCTGGCACAACCACACTGATACCCTGCGCTTCCAGGCGCTCTCTATAGAATGACTCTTCCATGGTAAATCTAGTTCCCAATAGACCCACACGGGTTACACCGTCAGCTTTCAGGGTGGCGGCAGTTGCATCAGCAAGGTGCAAAATTGGAATGCCAACATCCTGCGCCACTCGAGGTGCAACCTTATGCATCGTATTGGTACAAATCACCAGAAAATCTGCACCACCCGCTTCCAGGCAACGGGCGGCCTCCGTCAATATTTCAGCCAGTCGATCCCAGTCACCCTGCTGTTGCAGCGCTTCAATTTCGGCAAAATCGACGCTATACAGAAGCACTCTGGCGGAATGTAAACCACCCAAAGCCTGCTTCATGCCCTCATTAACAGCCCGGTAATAAGTCTGAGTTGATTCCCAACTCATACCACCGAGCATGCCAATCATTTTCATATTGATCGCCCTTTAGTATTCAGCGCCTGCATCCGCTGGATTTGTTCCTGCATGACTGGCAGCGCTTGTTGACGGAAGTTAGACAGATCATCTAATGCGCCCTGCATCTCTTCAAAAGCCTGCTCCAACACCTGCATATCCAGTTGAGCAGAGGCAGCACGTTGCTGAATAGCAACGCCTTGTTGACGTAATGCCTGTGCCGTACCCGCAATCATTTCATTGGTGGTGTCATTAAGCGCATCGATATGATCAAGCACCAATTTCTGATTTGACAGCGCCAGTGCCACGGTAACGGCAACCCGTAATGCAGACAGCGTAACATTTAACCCACGATCAACTCCACGAATCAGCTCGCGGTTATTGCGAATAACCACTTCTACAGCCAATATCCCCTGCTGACAAACGGCCTGTTGTTGCTGTAAATCCAGGATGCGTTGGCGAAGTGGAAACAACAACTCCTCTTCAATAAACACCTTATCATTATTATTTAACTCATTGTTCTGCAGTTGATTATTAAGCTCATCATCTACCAGTTGGCCGAGCAAAGCAAAGCGTGTCAGTGATTCCAGAGCAGTACGCATATCCTGCTGATCATGACTCAGAGTAACATTATCCCGATGCAATCTATCCCGACCTGCCTCCAGACCCTGAATCAGCGAATTCAAGGTATCCTGTGCGGTTTCAAAGCGCTTGAAGTAACGCTTTACCGGTGACTGCAGCACCGAGATTCGGCTGAGAAATCGACTCATCGCCGTCGTTTCAAGCGCTTTAGGGTCAGGCTTCAATTCCTGCATTAACCTACGCAATTGGTCAAGTGACGCAACGACAACCTCACTCCCTGCTCCCTGTGCACCGAGCTGTTCCAGTGGGGTATTTAACAGATGAGTCAGTCGAGAGGCTTCTATCTGAACGTCCAGACCCAGATGATCAATCTGTTCACGCTGCCTATCAATAGCCTCATCAAGCAGAGTACTAACAAAACCCTGTGCTTCAGTTTTGAGGTCATCTGTATTGCGCTGCACAGACGACTGATCCAATTCCTGAGCTAACTGTTCCGGTGAAGCAAGTGACAAGGGCTTTTCAGTCATGATGATTTCCGTGAGTTAGGCGTATATTCATATCGAGACACACGCTGATTGAACAGTTCAAGTGCTTGCATGACTTTATCTGCGTCACTGACACCTGGATCCTGGGTTTGCAATTGCATTAACGCCATACTGGTTGTATCCAGAGCTGTTAGGGTCTTCTCATTTTCTGCCTGCAACTGTGATTGCTGCTGATAGATGTTATCCACCAACACCCAGCGTGCTTGCAGAGCATCACGTTCCGACGGGGCTGTTGCCGGATTATCAAGCTTACGACGGATGAATTCAGGATCCAGCGACAAGCACTGCTGCTGCAAATCAGCTTGATGTTGCAGCCGACGAATGACACTTTGATAGACATCCTGAATCAGGGATTGAGCCCGCTGTATCGCTAGCTCGCCCGGTTCAAAACGCTGTTCAAGCAAGCTCTGCAGTTTGATGTAACGGGTGTAGAAACGATCGGGCTGTGATGCATCCAACTGCACCTGCTTGAGTTTCCGCTTCATAGCCTGAAGCTTAGCCACAAGAGGATCGGCCTGGGCTGCAGCCGCATCCAAATCCAGACTGGTTGTTGCACGCTCCTGCTGCCAGACTTTCTGCTCAGCTTTTACCCGCTTTGCATGTTGCCGCTGCTTAAATCTTTCAATATAACCTCTTATACCACGCTCTACCGGCACCCAGACAAACAAAATACCCAACCCTGATAACCAGCCCGCGAGACTTGGACCAAAGCCCCCCCACAGGGAAGTAAGCCCAAGCAGAAAACACAAAAATGGCAACACGAAGGCATAACGCTTGATCACTCGAATACGCTCAGCCCGGCCACCGGGCAACACCAAGGCCGGGTTCAGTAAACCAGTCAATAGCCAAGGGCCACACATCAGCACCAGACCAATTGAAAAACCCTGTAGAAATGACAGCATTGCGCTTCCTTGTTTATTTAAGAACAGGGGCTGGATAGCGACAACCCCGAAATATCAACTCAATTGCCATCAACCCCGTGTACCTGTTCAGTCTATCGGAAGTTGATGACCGGCACCCCACTCACTCCACGAAGCATCATATAACGCCAGCGACTGATACCCGACCACGGCGGCAGCCAAAAGCACAATACACGCCGTAATACCTGAACCACATGAAAAAATCAGTCGATCCTCAGACTTAATGCCGGTAGCCGCAAACCTTTCGGCAAGTATTGATCGCGATGCAAACTTAAAACCCTGCATCAATTCAACAAACGGCAAATTGACTGACCCAGGTATATGACCACCTCGCAGACCTGGTCGAGGTTCGGGAGCCTGGCCATAAAAACGCGCTTCAGAACGAGCATCAACAATTCCGGTAGAGGGGGCTCCCAGTGAACTCAATAGCTGGGCACAGGAACAGACCCGCTGCGCCTGAAAAACCCCTTGAATATCGCCCGGCCTGGAAGCCTGAGCAAACTCCGACTCTGTCGCATGCCCCTGACGCTGCCACTCCGGCAAGCCACCATCAACAACATAGACCTGCTCATGCCCCATAATACGAAACATCCACCAGGCCCGCGGTGCGGCATAAATCCCCTGGTTATCATAAATCACGATAATACTGTCAGCATTAATACCCAACCTCTGTGCCTGTTGGGTAAATACCGTTTCTGACGGCAAGGTATGTGGGAGTGGACTGTCTTTGTCAATGAATCGATTTTCCAGGTCGCATTGGCGTGCCCCAGGAATACAACAGAACTGCTCGTACACCAGCGGCGCCGTGCCTACAACCTGGTTCATACTGGCATCCAGCAACAGTAGTTTTGGGTTATCCAGATTTTGGACTAGCCATTCAACAGATACCAGGGGTGAATCAGAATGCATACTTGTCTCCTATGGCTGCACAGCCAAACAACGGACATCCATTCCGATCAATCCCTTTATACTCTAAAATTATAAAATCTGTTATCCATAGAGTGCAATCAATCGCCAAGTACCACGCCTTCTCGGCGAGGGTCAGCCCCACCACTGAAACCTGTGGATGTTGCCTTAATCACCTGTAAACCACTGGTCAATTCACGTTCACTGACATCATGACCACGTGACTGCAAGGCTTCCAACAAGGCGGCAGGAAAGCGTCCCTGCTCAAGATAAACGGGGCCACCCAGGGTAATAGCATGAGGCAAACTGATGGCGGCCTGCGCATCTAACCGCCAATCCAGCATAGCAACCAGGGTTTTCGCCGTATAGTGAATAATCGCCGCGCCCCCTGGCGAGCCCAGACTGGCGATCAGCTCACCCGACTCAGCATCAAATACCAGTGTCGGGCTCATACTGGAACGTGGGCGCTTGCCAGCTTCTACCCGATTAGCAATTGGACGCCCCTGTGCATCCTGAGGCTGAAAGGAAAAATCGGTTAGTTCGTTGTTAAGCAAGTAGCCTCCAGGCAGACCGGTACCGCCATCAGCCAGAATACGTGCACCAAATGCTGACTCAATCGTCGTCGTCATCGCCAGCGCTCGCCCTTCTGTATCGACAATACTGATATGACTGGTGCCATATTCAGGCTGCTCCGGCTGCGGAGCATAGGCGGTGGTCATGACATAAGGCTCGCCCGCTTTAGCACCCCCGCTTCCCATGCTTGAATGGCCGATCAGGTCGGCACGAGATGCGAGGTAGCTTGGCTGCAACAGGTGCTGCCAACTACCACCCGGTGCCGTGACAAAATCGGGATCGGCAATATACATCGCCCGATCGGCGAAGCTCAGCCGTGAGGCCTCCAGAAACTGATGCAACCAGGCCTCTGATGGCAATCCCGTGTCATCCAGACCTGGCTGCTGAGGCAAATGCTCGAGAATCCCCAGAATCTGCATGAGCGTCAGATGCCCGGAAGACGGTGGCGGAAAACCGCAGATTCGGTAGCGCTGCCAGAGGGTGCAGATAGGCTCTCGACGCAAGGGTAAATAGGCGGCCAGGTCTTCTTCACTCAGCCTCCCAGGGTGCCTCGAATGCTGGCGCACGCGCGCAACCAGATCAGCGGCAACATCACCCTGGTAAAAAGCTTCACTGCCCTCGCTCGCTATACGTTTCAGGATACTGGCAAGTGCCGGGTTCCTTAGCAAATAGCCTACTGGGTGGGGCTCACCCTGGTCATCATAGTAAAAAGCAGCCGCCAGCGGATCCTGTTGCAAATGCTGTTCACTGCTAAGCAACTGATGCAGTCTCGGGCTAACAGCAAACCCTTGCTCCGCTAAACGAATAGCTGGCTGAAATAACACTTCCCAGTCAAGCTGACCTTGCTCACTGTGAGCCTGCTCCAGCATTTTCAACACACCTGGCACACCGACGGACAACCCACTGGCTACGGCATCCATAAACTCCAGCGGGTTGCCCTGAGCATCCAGAAACAGGGCTTCATCAACAGCCGCCGGTGCTGTTTCACGACCGTCATAGGCAAACACCTGCTGACCGTCGGCATACATCAGAAATGCGCCACCGCCTATACCACTGGATTGGGGTTCTACCAGCGTGAGCACGGCCTGTATGGCTACAGCCGCATCTATCGCCGACCCACCTGACTGTATTATCTGATAACCCGCTTCAGTCGCCAGCGGGTTGGCTGCGGCAACAGCAAAATGCCGGGTTTCAACTGGAGATTTAGTGGTAAAGCCACTAGCGCTTTCCGGTGCGATAGCCGCCGTATCCTGCACTGGCACACCGGAGGCCGCAGAAACACTGAAACTCAACATGATCAAAGCCGTACCCAGCCACTGCAAGGGACGCTCTTTACAAGAAATAGACAACCACATGGACATGCCCTCGTTAAAAAGCTTGCATCCAGTGTAACTGACCTATGGGTTGATGGGTAATCTGCAGATAAAACAAACCCGGCAACTTGGCCGGGTTTGTCAGAGAACTGGCGTCAGGATCAATTATCCGGTGACACCTTGGCATGCTCCTGGTTTTCGTAAATCAGGATTGGCTCTGAAGTGCCTTCAATCACGCCTTCATCAATAACTACCTTAGATACGTTTTTCATCGCTGGCAGTTGATACATGATATCCAGCAGCGTGGCTTCCAGAATGGAGCGCAGGCCACGGGCACCGGTACGACGTTCCAGGGCTTTTTTGGCCACTGAACGCAAGGCTTCTTTACGGAAGTCTATCTCGGCACCTTCCATCTCAAACAGAGCAGCATACTGCTTGGTTAAGCTGTTTTTAGGCTCAGTCAGAATCGAAATAAGTGCTTCCTCATCCAACTCAGACAGCGTGGCAATCATCGGCAGACGACCGACAAACTCAGGAATCAAACCAAACTTGACCAGATCTTCCGACTCAACGTTATGCAGTACTTCGGTAAGGTTTTTCTCATCCTTACTTTTCACGATAGCATTGAAGCCAATAGAACTGCGCTCACTGCGATCACGAATGATTTTTTCCAGCCCGGCAAATGCACCACCGACAATAAAGAGGATGTTGGAGGTATCTACCTGCAAAAACTCTTGCTGTGGATGCTTACGTCCACCCTGAGGGGGTACAGATGCAACCGTACCTTCGATCAGCTTCAGCAGCGCTTGCTGAACGCCTTCACCAGAAACATCACGGGTGATGGACGGATTGTCTGATTTGCGCGAAATCTTGTCGATTTCATCAATATATACAATACCTATCTGCGCCCGTTCAACATCATAATCACACTTCTGCAGCAGCTTCTGGATGATGTTTTCGACATCTTCACCGACATAACCGGCTTCAGTCAGCGTGGTCGCATCAGCAATGGTAAAGGGTACATTGAGCAAACGTGCCAGAGTCTGAGCCAGCAGCGTTTTACCACTACCGGTTGGACCGATCAGCAGAATATTACTTTTGTTAAGCTCGATTTCCGGTTTTTTCTCTTTCAGCTTCAGGCGCTTATAGTGGTTGTATACAGCAACAGCCAATACTTTCTTAGCGCGCTCCTGCCCAATCACATACTCGTCCAGAGCGTGTTTAAGCTCGGCTGGCAACGGCAGCTTTTCAGACACCTCACCTTCGACTGTATCCTGTATTTCTTCACGAATGATGTCGTTACACAGATCTACGCACTCATCACAGATAAAGACAGAAGGTCCAGCTATCAGCTTGCGTACTTCGTCCTGACTTTTACCGCAGAAGGAACAAAACAGCTTGCTGCTTTCACCTTTTCCGCTTGTCTCATCCGACATTGTGATACCTCAAAACTATTCGATTACAGCACCGGCCTTGAACCAGTGCGCTTTGCAACTCAGGCAGCGACTTAGACTGTAACTTAGGCCGTCACTACACGCTTTTCCAGTACCTGGTCTATTAAACCATAAGCCTTGGCCGTCTCTGGGTCCATAAAATTATCACGCTCAGTATCGCTCGCAATGGTTTCTATGTCCTGACCAGTATGAAGTGCCAAGTGACGGTTCAGCTTTTCACGTATTTTCAGAATTTCACGGGTATGAATTTCAATATCCGAAGCCTGCCCTTGATAGCCGCCCAAGGGCTGATGAATCATAACGCGGGCATTTGGCAGGGCAAAGCGCTTACCCGGAGCACCACCTGCTAACAGAAAAGCCCCCATGCTGGCGGCCTGACCGATACACATGGTACTGACATTCGGCTGAATAAAATTCATGGTGTCGTAAATCGCCATACCCGCTGAAACCGAACCACCCGGGGAATTGATATAAAGGTGAATATCTTTTTCAGGGTTTTCAGCTTCCAGAAACAACAACTGCGCGACGATCAGGTTGGCCATATGGTCTTCAACCTGCCCCACCAGAAAAATAACGCGCTCTTTCAGAAGACGGGAATAAATATCGTAGGCCCGCTCGCCGCGTGCACTCTGTTCGACAACCATTGGCACCAAGCCGCCGGCATTACTGATTTCACTGCGTCCGGTGAAAATCTCTGACATGTAATAATCTCCTGATAACCAGTGCAAAAATATAGCCTATATAAAGTGAAAAAACGACAGCTGGCAACCAGCTGTCGTTTTCCAGAGCAATTTCACATCCGCCGCAAGCGGTGTTTACTCTGCTGTTTCACCACGCTGCGCTGGCTTGATAGCTTCTTCGTAGCTAACCTGCTTTTCGATCACTTTAGCAGTTTCAAGCAGATGTTCAACAACCTGCTCTTCCAGAACCAATCCTTTAATCTGGTTCAGTATTTCTTGATTACCATAGTAGTAATCAATAACTTCCTGAGGATCCTGGTAGGTTTCTGCCATTTCTTCAACAGTTGCACGTACTTTATCATCAGAAGGCTCTATCTTATTGACTTTGATGAGTTCTTGCATCAGAAGACCCACAGAAACGCGGCGCTTAGCCTGGTCTGTAAACATGTCTTTAGGCAGCATGTTAGGATCGATCTTAGCATCTGGACCGCCAAACTGCTGTACAGCCTGACGACGCAACACATCAATTTCACGATCAATCAACGCAGCGGGAATATCAATCTGATTCAGTTCAGTCAGCTGAGAAAAAACCTGATCTTTCAGCTTGGTCTTAAGGGCATGCTTCAGTTCGCGTGCCATATTTTTCTTCACTTCACTGCGGAAACCATCAACGCTCGTTTCTTCAATACCGAAGCGAGCAAAGAATTCTTCATTCAGTTCAGGCAGTTTCTGTGCAGAAACACTGTTTACCTTCACTTTGAAGACAGTGGCTTTACCTTTCAGATTTTCAGCATGGTAATCTTCTGGGAAAGTGACGTTAAGCTCAGCTTCATCACCGCTGGAAACACCCACCAGACCGGTTTCAAAACCTGGAATCATGCTGCCTGAACCCAGCACAAGATCCATAGCTTCAGCTTTGCCACCGTCAAACGCTTCACCATCGATGAAGCCTTCAAAATCGATATTCAGGCGATCGCCATCAGCGGCAGCACGTTCAACGGCTTCCCAGTCGCCCTGCTGCTTACGCAGGGTGTTGATCATCTCATCCAGATCGGCGTCGGTGATATCTGCTGACAGCTTTTCAATTTCAGCGCCAGAGAAATCAGCCAGTGCGATTTCTGGATACACCTCAAAGGTTGCAACATATTGCAGATCTTCACCTTCAACGTCTTTGTTGAACTGAATATCAGGTGTACCAGCCGGCATCAGCTTTTCCTGATCAACGGCCTGATAAAAAGTTTCCTGAACAACCTGGCTGAGGACGTCGGAGCGGATGGACTTACCAAACATGCGCTTGATAACAGATGTTGGTACTTTGCCCGGACGGAAGCCATCCAGACGACGGCTGCGCGCCTGCTGCTGAACTTGCTTATTAACATCCTGATCAATACGTGCAGCCGGAACAGTAATGGTAACCTGACGCTCAAGGCCTGAAGTCGTTTCAACAGAAACTTGCATGGAATTCCTCACAAATACATTGCCGCAAAAAAAGATGGTCTGCCAGTATAATCTACCCGTCTGCAAACCTATATGCTGACCGGAAGGCTGTACGCCAAACCCGAATTCTAAAGCGCGAAATTTTCCGCGAACTCCAGCAGATAGTCAAGTCAATACGGTAATTAGACCAACAACAAATCGTTATAGATATAGGAACATAATCAACAAAAAGCAAATAGAAAGGGATATTAATGAAATGCTAGATGAAATGGGGTGGACGATGGGGCTTGAACCCACGACCGCCGGAATCACAATCCGGAGCTCTGCCAACTGAGCTACGCCCACCATAACATCACATTTTTTTGAATGGTGCGGACGGAGAGACTCGAACTCTCACACCTTACGGCACCAGAACCTAAATCTGGCGTGTCTACCAATTCCACCACGTCCGCTGATAACAAGAGAGATTGGGGTGGACGATGGGGCTTGAACCCACGACCGCCGGAATCACAATCCGGAGCTCTGCCAACTGAGCTACGCCCACCATAACATCTCTTTTTTGCTCGGTCAGGTTACTGGCGCGCCCGGCAGGACTCGAACCTGCAACCTACGGCTTAGAAGGCCGTTGCTCTATCCGATTGAGCTACGGGCGCATTTTAAGCCTGACCACTTCTGCCCAAGGCGAGTAACCCGTTTCAGAAGAGGTGCGTATCCTAAGTTAGAGATTAGAACTCGTCAAGACTAAATTTAAATTTAGCGTAAAAAGCGTTACTAGTCAGTGTGTCGTTTACACATAAGTAGAGTTCGTATTTATGCCGTGCCGCTTTTATGAGAAACTATCCTCTATTTTATGATTCAACTCTGGGGCCCTTTTCCGACAATGAGCGCGCAAATTATCGATGGTAAACAAATTGCACAACAAGTACGTCACCAGGTCAAAGCGGATATAGACAAACGCAATGCCGAAGGCAAACGTCCGCCCTGCCTTGCTGTAGTACTGGTAGGAGCAGACCCCGCCTCACACATCTACGTCAAGCATAAGAAACAGGCCTGTAAAGATGTAGGCATTGAGTCAACGGCCTACGAGTTATCCTCAGATATCACCCAACACGCACTGATCGAGCTGATTGACACGTTAAACGCCGACCCTGATACCGATGGTATTCTGGTACAACTCCCCCTGCCTGAACAGCTGGACACTACCGCCATCATTGAACGTATTCGCCCGGATAAAGACGTTGATGGCTTTCATGCTTTCAACCTGGGTCGGTTGGCACAGCGCATCCCGGCACTACGCCCCTGCACTCCTAAAGGCATCATGACGCTACTGAAATCCACTGGCGTTGACCTGTATGGGCAGGAAGCCGTTATTGTAGGCGCCTCCAATATTGTCGGGCGCCCCATGACACTTGAGTTACTACTGGCAGGTTGCACCACCACTACTACACATCGCTTTACCCGCGACCTGGAAGCCCACGTAAGACGTGCTGACATAGTCGTGGTTGGTGTTGGCAAACCCGGCATCGTCAAGGGTGACTGGATTAAGCCAGGCGCAATCGTCATCGATGTGGGTATTAACAGATTGGAAGACGGCAGTGTCGTTGGCGATGTTGAATATGCCCCGGCGGCTGAGCATGCGGCATGGATCACTCCTGTTCCTGGTGGTGTCGGTCCCATGACGGTTGCAAGCTTGATGGAAAATACGCTGGAAGCTGCTACTCAACTTAACCCTTAATTTCCTTTCATATTCTCTTGGCCGATAGCTTCCTATAGCTCTATCGGCCCTACTTCATCCCCGCTCATATTTCCTGTTATGCATAAATACCCTCACTCTGGGTTTGAAAATTGAAATGGTAACGTTTATCATTCGTATGACACTAATGACCAAGATTGCGAGTGACTATGGAAACAACAGAATTACCACTGGAAACATCTGAGACTCTGGCAACCCCGGACATGGATCCTTTGACAACGCAAATCATCGATCCCCTGACAACACCGGATCTATTGAGTGCTCCAGAGCTGCTGGATAGCACTCTGCTCCCCTCTGTGGCTGAACCCGCACCCAGTCAGCTGGATACACTCGTTAATCTTCTAGATGTAGGCGGACCCGTTGTCTGGATACTCTGTGTCTTCTCTGTATTCGCACTGACACTGATATTATTGAAATTCTGGCAACTGTCAGTCACTGGCGCAGGTGGCAAGCGAAAAACACTCAATGCACTAACGAGCTGGAACCAGGGGAAACAATCCTTAGCTATTGAGCAGTTGAATTCCAGCCGCCAGGCACTTCCTCGCCTGATCGGTACAGCCATGCGCGGGGTACATCAAAAAGGTGATACACCACAGCTACGCGAAGAACTTAGTCGATTAGCTTCTATAGAGATGGAAAACCTGCGTTCATTTCTGCGCCCGCTCGAAGTCATTGCCAACCTGAGCCCACTGCTAGGTCTTCTGGGAACGGTATTGGGTATGATCGTAGCGTTTCAGCAAATGGAACTGGCAGGCAACCAGGTCGATCCCAGCGTGCTATCTGGTGGTATCTGGCAAGCACTGCTGACCACGGCTGCTGGCCTTATTGTAGCCATTCCTGTGTTTCTGGCTCACAGCACATTGGAGCGCAAAACAGAACGTATTGCACATGATATGGAAATTCTGATTACCAGTGTTTTCACTCGCAACTGCTTAGATCCGTACATTCCCAGCACGACTCAACAGTCACAGAAATCCGGCGAAGACTGGGAAACCGCAGATGGAGCCGTTAATGCAGCTTAATCTTCAATCGGGGAAACGGCGCAAACCCTTGAGCCTGACCCCCTTGATCGATGTGGTTTTCATTCTGCTGCTATTTTTTATGCTGACATCCAGCTTTATTAAATGGCACAACATGGAACTGGCTGTTTCAGCCCCGTCACAGTCCAGCAGCCGCAGTAATGATACGCCGCCCCTACTGATCAAATTGACTGCAGAAGGAGAGCTGAGTGCACTGCAACAGACATTTACTGCAGATGAAGATGCATCGCTCAAACAGCTTCTGGCTGATCACACCGATGCCGCTGTCATTCTGTTCACTGCCGATGAGGCCGACGTGCAACAGATAGTTTCAACCCTTGACCGTCTCAAGCGCCTGGGTGCCGAGGGCGTCTCACTGAATACGGACCGTTAGTGATGAAGCTGTTCCCTGCAAAGCCGTCTAGTAGCGGTAATGAAGATAATGTCATTCCGCTGATTAACATTGTGTTTCTGATGCTGATTTTTTTTATGCTTGCCGGTCAGATTACGGCAACGGATGCTCTTCAGGTCATGCCTCCCAGTTCAGAAGTGCAGGCCCCCACCGTAACGCTCGAATATGAATTGCTGATGGATGCGGATGGTGCCCTTGCGCTCAATAATCAGTTGATTACCCCTGAAGCGCTCAGAGAGGAGCTTAGCTCTCTTGCTGAGGAAAGCACTCAGGTTCAGTTGGCTCTGAAAATTGATGCACAGGCTACCGCCTCGCGTCTTAAACCCTTACTGCAATTGCTGACTGAAACCGGCATGAAACAGATTACCCTCTATACCCGCCAGACAAGCACAGCCTCATGACTTTGACAAAACGCCACGGCATTATTGCGTTTATAATTGCGCTACTCCTGCATTTGAGCCTGGTATTGGCCTGGATACTCAACCGCGAGCCTCCTGCTGACAACGCCATACAGCCTGGGTTGGCTGGCGTGAGTGTCAGCCTTGCCGCCGCCGGTGACCTTATGGATGCCGCCGAATCAGAAGCTGCATCAGCGGCCACCACTGAAGAGCTTGAAGAGCCGTTGGAAACCCCAGATCCCCAAGCTGACACACCGGTTGAACCCGAGCCCGAGCCTATTCCGGAACCTGAACCCATTCCTGAACCCGAGCCAGAACCTATACCGGAGCCAGAACCCATTCCAGAACCTGAGCCGGAACCCATTCCTGAACCAGAACCAGAACCTGAGCCTATTCCCGAGCCTGAACCTGAGCCAGTACCTGAGCCAAAGCCAGAACCTGAGCCAGAACCAGTTCCTGAGCCAAAGCCAGAACCTGTGCCACAGCCCAGACCTCAACCGGCACCACAACCCAACCCGGTACAGGCCGATAGAGTTGCAGAGGTTGCATCGGACCAGTCAGGTGATAGTGACAAGGAGACTGACGAAAACACCAGCCAGGCGAGCACAGCCGGTGCGCATACACAAGGTAGTGATGAAGTCATAGATACAGGTGGCGATCCGGCCGCAGAAGCGAATTATTTTGTCCAGTTAAGTCATTACCTCGGACAACATAAACGCTACCCCATGGCTGCACGCCGTCAGCGCCGCGAAGGTATTGCAGAAGTAGAGTTTACGCTGAATCGAAGCGGAGAGGTGCTGAGTGCACGCCTAGTCAATACTAGCGGTCATGACATACTGGATCGCGAAGTTATGGAGATGCTGGAACGGGCTTCCCCTATGCCAGCCTTTCCATCCAGCATAAATGCCAATCAATTGGTAATCACCCTACCTGTCAGCTTCAGTTTGAGTGATCGCCGATAAACGACGGGCCAGATGCATTCATCTGGCCCTTTCACCTTTCAGACATCTAGTTAAAAACTTCAGCCCTCAATACCCGTCAAGGCCTTCAATGCCCCTTCCACTGTCTCACGCCCTATATCCCGGGTAATAAACACCAACCGGGAACGACGATCCTCACTTGGCCAGGCTGGAAGCGGAACAGGTGGATGAAAAATATGTTGTACGCCATGAATAACCAGCGGCCTGTCCTGATCCTTGATATTCAGTATGCCTTTAACCCGCAGGATGTTTTCACCCATAAAGCTCATCAGCACCTCTAGCCAGGTAGTCAATTGCTCTTCGGTTAACGGGGTCTCAATAGCAAAGCAAAACGCACGGATATGATCATCATGGCGGTTCACATCATGATGATGGTCGTGGTCGTGGTCGTGGTTATCGTGATGGTGGACACCGTGGGAAGGTGCTTTATCAGCGTGAGGTGCATCAGCAAACGCCTCTTCGCGCAACCAACGCTCGACATCAGCTGTTTTTCCAGAGGATGAGAAAAGCCCCAGATCCAGTAATTTTTCAGCCGTTGCCTCACCCTGACTCACCGACCACTGAGGTGCAGCGGGATTGATTTTACGCAGACGTTGTTGCAGTAACTGATAGTCCTGATCCGTAACCAGGTCCTGCTTTGACAGCAGCAACACATCAGCCACAGCCGCTTGCTTAACGGCTTCAGGGTGCTGATCGAGTGTATGTTGCCCGGCGCAGGCATCCACCAAGGTCACGACACCATCCAGGCGGTAACGTGACGCAATTTGCGGATGGGTCATCAAGGTATGCAAAATAGGTGCTGGATCTGCCAATCCGGTAGTTTCAATTAACACACGACTGAAATGACGCTCTCCTCCACGCGAAAAACGCCAGGTAATATCTCGCAGTGTCTTCACCAGATCACCACGAATGGTACAGCAGAGACAGCCGTTACCCATTTCCATGATTACATTCTCAGTGGAATGTGCTACCAGCATATGATCCAGCGACATCTCGCCAAACTCGTTAATGATGATCAACGCATCGGAAAACTCAGGCTGCTGCACCAGTTGGTTTAGTAAGGTGGTTTTGCCACTGCCGAGAAAGCCGGTCAGCAGGGTTACAGGTATAAGTGTTTTTTGGGGGCTGGCAGTCATAAGATGTCTCGGTTAAAAAGCGTGTCGGTTCATCAGAACATCAGGGAATACGGCGAATGTTACACTATAACAAATCACCTTTCACCTAACATGATGTGCCTAGGGTCGAGGGGTCGAGGGCTAATGGGCTAATGGGATCGGATCTGGCTGACACGCCGTGAACCCATCCCTGGGGGCTCCAGCGCGCCATCCATGGCGCACAGGGTCAGCCAAATCCGATCCCATCAGCCCTCCCAAACTTGGGTGCCAACGTAAAGTCGCTTGATATCGGTATTTTCTGAAGAATTTTGCCCCAAATATGGATGCCGCGCACTATTCTACGAGCACGTAGCTTGTCATTTATTTGGACTGGCACAGGATTTTGGGCGGGGTGGTGATATCGCTTTGGAGTGACCGTCTGGCGCCACGGATAGCGCCAGCCGAGCGGTCAGGGATGACGAAAAGCGGGTCACACCAAAGCGATATCACCAGCCCAGCAAGGCACAAACCCAGCCCAACGGGTCAGACCAAAGCAATACCCCGCCCCAGCAAGGCACCGCCACAGCAAGGCACCAAAGCGACACCACTACCCAAAACTAGCATAACTAGCATAAGCTCACTGGCTTGAATCAGTACAAATCTGTATGCAACCGCCCCGCCAGCTTCTCATCCGGAAAAATCTCCTCTAACACTTGCAAAACCGACTCACCAAAACCTGATTGACTACCACAGACAAACACATGCGCGCCTTTTTGTACCACCCATTCATGCAAGGCAAGATGATGCAGACGCAACCTGTCCTGTACATACTCCCCTGCTTCGCGTGACCAGGCGCAATCAAGGCGTGTCAGTATTCGTGCTTCCTGGAAGCGGGTCAGTTCATCGGCAAAATAGGCATCCTGCTGGGAGAACTGCTCGCCAAAAAACAGCCAATTACCCGTTTTGGACTGCCATTGCTGCTTTTGTGCCAGAAAGCCGATAAACGGGGCAATCCCGGTGCCGGCACCAATCAAAATCAAAGGTACATCGCCGGGTAAACGAAACCCAGGATGTGCCCGAACACTGGCTTCTACCTGGCCCCCTGTCGCTAAGCTACAGAGATAGCCAGATGCATTGCCAACACTGGCGTCAGCCCTGATATGCTGGCGCACCAACAGATCAACTTGCCCCGGCTCACAGGAGGCTATGGAGTAGAGGCGTTCATGTATCGGTTTGAGTTGATCGATCAACTGCTGCGGGTCTTCAGCCACCTGGTCGGTCCAGTCGAGTCGTTGTAAAAGATCCAGCAATAACACTGGTTCTCCCTGATAAATCACCTGTGTATCTGCGGCCCAGCCTTGTTTCGACAGGCGTGATAGCAATGTCGCTTGTTGTATGCGTGGCTTTACTGCCAATACGTCACCTGGCTGATACGCCAGATCTTGTTTAGCCAAGCGCAGATGGTGTACGTGGCGATGTGACTGCGACGGATTCAAGCAGTGATTCTGCAGCACATCAAACTGTTCATAATCTATCTCTATTGACTGGGATTCCTGACCCAGATAGGCGGAAATGCTTTCCCACCAGCTATTTACTGCCGTCAGGTCCATTTGATCCACTGCAACCAAGGGGGCAATGCAGCGCATTCCTTTTTCCGTCAGAAGTTGCTCTAGCCGGTAGCCGAATGCGCAAAAATCAGCATAGTGCCGATCCCCCAAGGCCAGCACACTGAAATCGGCTAGCCGAGTGTGAGGTGACAGCGGCTGCATTGAATGCATAAAGGAAATCGCTGAATCCGGCGCTTCACCTTTGCCACAGGTGCTGACCACAAAGCCTATCGCATCATATTGACTCAGACACTGAGGCGTCAGTTTTGACAAGCAGCGCAGGTCGGCCTGACTGCATATAGATTGATGCAATTGAGTTGCCAGTTGCTTGGCACTGCCGGTCTGGCTGGCATAGGCAATCAGGAATGGCTTGCTGGCCGAATCATGTAACTGCAGATAAGGCCGAGCCCAAAGACTGAGCAACAGCACGAGTGATAATTTAGTGACATCCATCACCGGTGTTGTGGTACCTGAGCCCAGCAGAAAAAACAGCTGGGTGGTCTGCATGACGATCAGAAACACCACCATCAGCAGTATATGGCGCCAATAGCGGCGATAATCAGCCATACACAGCAACAGTAAGACCAGCGACAAAAACACCACACCCAGGCGGAACAGTTGCTGCAGGATGTTCAATACCCGCATTTCCGTGACGGTGAACAGATGGGTAATGTGCCCCTCAAGTCCGACGATAGACAGGGTGTGCAAGTGCCCCAACCAATGCCTACCCAGGACACCGAAGGTTTCTACCTGTAGTGTGGGGTTTACCTCAAGATTCAGCCGCCCTTCCAATCTGAGCTGCAATAGCACACCCAGCAGCAGTACTGCGACTCCTAATACCAGCCAAAGTAGGCGTGCCAGATGGCTGGCTAGCCAGAAGGCTGTTTTTTGCATCAGCGCGGCAGTCGTCGTCATCGTTAATGCATTAAATAAATGATGGTCATGAATACACCACTACCCAGCGTCACCCAGGTCACAGAGGCAACACGCTGAAGTTTGTTTACAAACAACAGCCAGAGCCCCGTCAGGCAGAAAATCAGCATAAGAATCGCAGAAATATCCGAAAACAAACGCCAGCTTTCGCTGACACTTTTTACTCGATGCAGATTGTTGAGCATATGCATCACAGGCAAAGACAGTGTGAAAACATCCACCAAGCCTTCTTCCGGAAATACCTCAATCGTTTGGCTGGCATTTGGACCTTCCAAAACGATCATCAACAGATCATCTGACTCTTCCCATTCGATCTCTATTTTGACGCCTCGAATAGCGTGCGACTCATCCAGCCAGCCAAGAATGCTGAGGCTATAGAGTGTTTTGTTAGCCTGCCAGTCCTGCGCGGCGATGGCGGCAGGTATTTCAAGTTCGAGCTGCTTGGTACGCGTTTCACCCAGCGGCAAGTCTGGATGATTCAGAAAAAAACCGGTAATGGCAAAAAACAGCATCGACAATAATACCGGTGCCGCACTGTATATATGCAGCCAGCGTACCCAGCGATTGACCTTGGGTAAGGTCGTTGAAACAGAAGTTGAAGCAGACATCCTCATCTCTAGTCAGCCTGAAGCCCTGTTTCCAGCGTGGTCAGCCAATCCTTGATAGAATCAGCACCCACACGATGCAGTGGATCAATCAGCCATTCAGGATGCTGATCTTCGCCTGCAGCCATACTCAAACGCAGGTTATTGCCAGTCTCACTGATAGGCATACCCAGAGACTGGGCCAAGGGCATCAATCGTTCATCGGCCAGGCTGAGAGTCTCAAACTCACGCGCTAGCAGGTAGCCGTCAATGCGTATCTGGGTGCGCTGAATAGCGCGCTGAAGGTCAAAACGGTTACGCTCAATAGTACCTGACTCTTCCGGCCAGACACGCGCCAGATCCTTGGCTGCCACATTAATCATTTGGGTCAGGTTATTTAAATCCAACCAGAAATATTCACTCTCCCCCGCATCCGGATGCATCAACACGCGCGCACCCCCTGGAGCCAGCTCGGTTGCCAGATCAATGGGTACGACCTGAATAGAGACAGAGCGCATTAAGGGGTAAAGCTGCAACGACGGCCATACCGACTCAATCGTCAGTACCACATCGGCTGATTCCAGTTCGCTAGCATCGACCTGGCGAAGCCAGCCAGGAATGCGGTTAATCGGTAAACGCGCGGGAGCCAGAAACTCTGTATCTATGCCGGTTTCCTGCAACAGTTCAGCAGCAATCAAGTGTGCAACCGGTGCAACACTGACCACCCGACCTTCGACTGCTTGCACAGAAAAAGGTATCACCAAGGTTATCAGCGTGATCAGTGACCAGAAAGATTTCATTGTATACTTCTCCATCGACGTATTCCCAAAGCAATAATAAAACAGGCAGAGGCAATCATCACGATTGCGGCACCGGAAGGAATCGGCAAGGTGCCTGCCATGGGTAACAAAATACCCAGCAGGCAACTGAAGGTTGAAAACACGACTGAATACCAGAAAAACTCTCGGCCATTACGGCTGATCAGGCGTGCAGCCGTTGCCGGTATGAGTAACAGCGCTCCTACCAATATCGCGCCGACAACTTTGACCGAGGCGACGGTAACTAAGGCAATCAGTAATACAAAGGCATAATCATAGAGGCGGACAGGCACACCACGGGTACGCGCCAGATCAGGTGACAAACTGGCGAGCAACGCCCGGTTACCTGAATACAACAGCAAACCGATAGAAAACGCCGCGATGACCAACAGTACCAGTATATCCATATCCCGTACCGTCAGGATGGAGCCGAACAACACATTTTCGAGAATATGTACGTTCACACGCTTGGCTACATAAAGCAGTAAAGCGGCACCGAGTGCGATGGCAAACGACAGAAACACCCCCACCAAGGCATCATAAGGAATCTCTGTTCGGCTTTTAATCCAATGCAGCAGCAAGGCAAACAGGGTGCAAAAACAAAACAGTGCCACCAGTGGTTGAGTAACTGGCTCGCCCAGCAAAATGCCGATAGCGACACCTGTCAGCGCACCATGCCCTACCGCTTCAGAAAAAAACGCCAGGCGTTTAACCACCACCAGCGGTCCTAGAGCTCCCAGCAATGGGCCCATGATACAAGCCGCCACCAAGGCATTGGTCAGAAAGCTATACTGGAACATTTCCGGCAGATAGCCGGATTCATACAGGGTAAAAGTCAATTGACGCAGTGCTTCCATTAGGCAAACACCTCTTCAATGTCAGCCGACTCAACGGCCTGAAGTCGGCTGGGCTGACACAGCAACTCATGATGCTTAAGACCGTCTTCAATGACCCATAGCTCATCAGCATGACGTTTGATCCAGTCCATATCATGATGCACCACGAAAAGCGTTGCGCCCTGATCACGCAACCTGATCATTTCAGCAGTCATCAGTGATTGACCTGACTGATCCAGGCCGGTCATAGGTTCATCGATACACCATAAATGACTGTCTCGCTCCAAGGCCTGCGCAAACAAAAGCCGCTGACGCTCACCACCCGAGAGCTGCCCGAGACGTAAATGCTGCTTGTTTTCCAGACCGACCCGCTGCAATAGACGGCTAATACGCTGCTGTTCAGCAACTTTACGCTTGAAAAACATCGGCCAGCGCGTCACTGATGTCAGCATAAACTCTTCAATTGTTACCGGTAATGAGGGTTCAAAGGCCGTTTGCTGGGGCACATAGGCAATATTTCCGGGACGACCTGGCCAATGTCGCCGAATCTGCCCTGAATGTGGCATCAACCCCAACAGGCACTTGATCAGTGACGACTTGCCAGCTCCATTGGGTCCGGTTATTGCATGCATCCGACCGGGTTTGAAATGTGCACTAAGTGGCTCAAGCAGTATCACCCGATTGAGTTGCAGCGACAGGTTGATCAGTTCAACAGCGGGTCCTTTGATTTTCATGGCGCGGACACAGCTATTTTCAGAGCCTTAGCCAGCGTGGACAGGTTATGCTCCATCTCTCTGGATACCATGTCCACATCATAGTCGCCATAGGTCATGTGCGAGAAATGGTAAATACCGATACCGGTCACTTCTTCAATCACGGTTACATAACGGTTTTCCATATCCAGCTCGGTGAAGAGCACGCGGATATTGGCCGTACGAATCCGGTCAATGGTATCCTGTAACTGGGTGGCATTGGGCTCGACACCATGCGCTGGCTCAATCACGGTATCAATACCGATACCAAATTCCTGCAACAGGTATCCATATGCATTGTGGGTGCTGGCGATACGCACCCCGGTCAGATCCAGTTCCAGAATTTCACTTAGATAGCGGTTTTTCATTGCCCTTAATTCGCGCGCATAACTCAGCGCATTCGCCTGAAAGTAATCAGCATTGTCCGGATCCAGATTCCCAAGTTCACGGGCAATGGTGTAAATCTGGCGTATGGCGGCATCAATGGAAACAAAGGTGTGAGGGTTGTAACTGTTACTTCCCCCACCGGAAGACAGCAAGGGCAAATCCTTGTTGGCTTGAATCACGGTCAGCCTGGGTAACTCCAAACCTTCCAAGGCATGCATAACAAACTCATCATGCCCTATACCGTTAACCACCAACGCATCCATACGTAATAGCCTAGTCAGGTCAGCGGGTTGCAATTCATAACTGTGCGGATTAAAACCACCGGCGATAAGCGGCATCACCTCAGCTCGGTCACCCGCCACTTTACTGACATAACTGTAATAAGGATGCAGAGTGACTCCCACCACTAATTTTTCAGCAGACGCCAGCGTAGAAATAAACAGCAAAACACACAACAAAAGGGATTTTTTCATAAGATCAATTTTCCATTAACGTCCAGTGCTCATCCGGAGTACAACTTGATAGCAGCCCTGCCTCTCCAGGATGATAGAAAATCACACCGTCCGAAATACGTAACAAAAAGTCACCATCATGCTGTCGGGAGATCCATTGGTAACAGTCATCGCCAGGCTGATGCCAGTCCTGGCTAGCAGATGATGCAAACAGGTCGAGACCAAGTTGCTCCAGACTTTCCGGAGCAGGCCAGGGTTTTTCAGCCAGAAACAGTATTTCCTCTCTGGCGATAGATAAGGCCATTAGCTGTTGAGACTGTACCGGGTTTAGAGACACATGAGTCCGCTCTGGTACGACTTCCTGGCGCAACCAAATCCCCAGCGCCCCAAGTAGTAACATCGCCGATATCAACAGCCAGACCCACAGGGACTCACGCTTTCCATCGTCCGGCATCACCGTTTCTATAACTGAAGCAACGGACACATCAGACATTACTGCAGTTCCACATAATCAAATTCGGCTGGGTCTTCATGCCCAGCATCAAACTGAATAAAAAACTCCCCTTCCGGCAAGTCAAAATAGACACTGGAGTGCTCATCGGACGTGACCCTGTCGAGCTCTTGTTCATCATAGTCATAGATAACAACATCGCTTCCTGTGGCAAAACTTCCATCGCTGTAACCAATATCACAGCGTATCCCTTCACCTTCACGGACGCAGTCCATATAAGGATAGTGCGCCCATGCTGACTGTGAACTCAGCAAAAGCAGTCCCAAACTCAAGGCTAACTTGTTCATTCGATCTCCCTGTATCATTCCGGAATCGCTTCAAATGAAAACAGGAAGTTCACCCCCACTTCATCGGCAAGGACACCATCACCTTCAAAACGCACATTGGCAGATAACAGGTGTGGACCCGCCATTTCGGGAGCAAAGCTAACTCGCCCTTCGGCATCGGTGACAAGATCAATTTGCTGACGTGAAGAACGATAAGCGGTACCGTGAGGCACGACTTCAACCGGTGCGTCGACTAAAGGTTCACCATTAAAGGTAAAACGGAAAGTGGCTGATTCTCCCACAACAATATCACTTGGGTGGGTGATCGCATCCATTTCAAACCCCTGGCCAGTAACGGCAAGCACTTCCTGGGTTGGGGCTTTCTGAGACACGTAGAACACACTAACGTTTTGCATTGCCATGGTGACTACATCACGTGCATCATCAGGTAACTGAGTAGCCGCTTGCTGTTTATTGGCCATAATGCGGCGTTGCGTATCACGACCCCCTACGACGTAACGAGTCATGTAACGTTCAGGTGTACGCAGCTCAACCTTGTAGGTCCCTAGATCGTTTAACTGCAGATCAAAAACGCTACGACGCTGTCCCTTGTAATAAGAACCCATGCGCTGGCGCTCGCCACTCGGAAGATAGATGGTCACATTATTCAAACTGACCGGCTTATCAAAGCTGAAAACACCATGTGACGCGGTAGCATCAACAGTGATCCAATGCCCTTCATCAGTTGAGAGGTTAAATTCGCTCGGTAGCATCCATAGCGGATGCGCTACAGCACCGGCACTTGCCAAAGCCAATGTAATTGCGGCCGCTCCGGCCATCTTTTTTACCGCTTTCATTGCGTAACTCCTGTGGTGATCTGAATAGTTCCTAACTCTTCACTGGCTTCAATAGTGTAATTTTTTTGCCCCTGACCCAGCTCTATCTCTGTATGCACCCAACTGCGACTACCATGTTCACGTGCCGCTTCCAAATGAACGCTGTAACGTCCTGCGGGAACGGCATTCCCTTCGGCATTCTTGCCATCCCAGGTCAGTTCGTAGGTACCAGGGCGTCTGGTTGCACCGGAAACCGCATCGATGTCACTACCGCCATAGCGACCGCTTTTACGCCACCAGCGGCGCATATCCTTTAACCAATCCGGTTCTTTACTCCAAAGCGCCAGGTTTTTAATCGCTTCACCCTGGTCATTTTCAATCCAAACAGCCACATAAGGACGGTAGTACATCGGCCCTTCAACTGCCGGTAGCGTAACTGCAATTGTTACGTTTTCTTCGGCTATTACCGGAAGGCTGCAACTTAATAAAAAGCCAAGGCCAAACAACCAGCGTTTATTCATATGGGAAGCATCTCCTGAGAACTAAATTCAGCTGAATACATATCGATTAATAATCAACAATTTAATGTTAATGATAATTATTGTCAACAATGTTATTACTCAATTGCTGTAAAGTTTTGTAAAAATGACTTATAGATCACTCGGATGCGAGTGCAACCACCGGATCAAGATGCGCGGCCTTGCGCGCAGGAAGATAACCAAAGACTAACCCAGTCATAAATGCACAGCCAAATGCCAACATCACCGGCATGGCGCTAAATGCAACATCGGTGCCCAGCTTTTCCAGCATCAGCGTCACTGATAGCCCGATCAAGACACCCAACACACCACCCAGCGCAGACACCAATACCGCCTCAGTCAAAAACTGCTGCATAATATTGCCGGTTCTGGCCCCCGTAGCCATGCGCACACCGATTTCCCGCGTACGCTCGGTGACGGATACCAACATGATATTCATGACCCCTATCCCGCCGACCAACAACGAAATCGCGGCAATCGAGCCTAACAACAGGGTCATGGTATTCTGAGTTTCTGTGACAGACTCGATAATCGATTCCATATTACGTATCTGAAAATCTTCCACGCCGTGACGCCTTAACAACAGGTCTTGCACCGCCTGCTGCGCGGCATAAATGTCAGCATCACTGGCAACGGCAACCGTCATGGTACGTAAATAACGACGGCCCAATAGCCTCACGCCACCGCTTTCAAACGGTACGATGATCACGTCATCTTCATCACGCCCCATGGGAGAAGCGCCTCGGGAACTCATCACACCGATCACCAGAAACAACACATTGTCGACCATGACATACTGCCCAAGCGGATCCTGGTCTGGAAAAACTGCCTTAGCCGCCGTTTGTCCCAGCACCGCCACACTGGCGAAATCCAGTTCATCTTCACGAGTAAAAAAACTGCCATACTCCACTGGCCAACTTCGCACAGCGGAAAAAGCCGACGAAGTTGCCATCACTTCGGAGCTATGATCCCGCCCCCCTGCTCGCAGCGTCACCGTACCACTTTGCTCCGGAATAGCAGCGACAATACCGGGCAGCTCGCTCACAGCATAAGCATCTTCAGGAATCAGGGTAGTGGTACCCCAGCCGCGCTGATTGGGCGCCCCCGGACGCACCAGTAACAAGTTACTTCCCATCGAGCTGATCCGGTCGACAATGGACTGGCGCGCGCCATCACCAATCGCCAGCATTGTGATAACGGAGGCAACACCTATTACGATGCCTAGCAGGGTCAGCACTGTACGAAACAAATTCCCGGTCAATGCACTTAATGACATACGTAGCGCTTCACCCAGATTGGTGAAAAAATTACCAGGACGGGTGTTCAAAGATGTCGCCGTAATCGGTGTTCGTTGCTCATACTGGGAAAGTGATGGCCCTTGATCCGCCATAATCACTCCATCACTGATTTCGATTACCCGATCGGCATGTGCGGCCACCTTGGCATCATGGGTAATCAAAATTAGTGTATGCCCCTGTGCGGCCAGTTCCGCAAACAGCGCCATAACCTCTTCACCGGTATGGCTATCTAACGCACCGGTCGGTTCATCAGCCAGAATGACCTGTCCGCCATTCATCAAGGCGCGGGCAATCGACACGCGTTGCTGCTGGCCACCGGATAACTGTCCTGGTTGATGTCCCAAACGGTCTGCCAGCCCCAGGCGTGTCAACAGCGCCTCGGCTCGCCGGTGACGCTCTAGCCTGGAGACTCCGGCATAGACCGCCGGCACTTCAACATTTTCGCGCGCCGTTCCACCTGGCAGAAGGTTATAGCTCTGAAACACGAACCCAAATGCATCGCGTCGTAACGCGGCCAATTCATCCTTGCTAAGTGCCAACACATCCTGACCATTGAAAAGATACTGCCCCTTGGTTGGCCTATCCAGACACCCCAACAAATTCATTAGCGTCGATTTACCGGAACCGGATGCACCCACAATAGCCACGAACTCACCCGGCAGAATAGTGAGGCTCACGCCTTTAAGGACATCCACATCCTCATCACCATTACGGAAGGTGCGATAAATGTCGCGCAGTTCAATAACAGGAGTAACTGGCGCTGTCATCTGGGCATCCTCATCGGCCCCTCAGCAGGCCGTGGACGATTGGTAGCAGCCATAACAGCGCCTGGCATTTCAACCCGGTCCCCCAGCTCCAGCCCTTCAACAATTTCAATCTGTACACGATTGGATAGCCCGGTGGTTACCTCGCGACGCTGGCTTTCACCTGTAGCCGTCACCAGCATAACCTCAGCACGGCGATCACCCTGTCGAGAACCTGGCGAAGGCATAGAAGGACGGTTATTCAGTGCGCCAACTGGCAGCACCCTGACCTCTTCAGCCCGATCAATAATGAAAAAAACCTGTGCTGTCATTTGCGGGAACAAGGCACCTTGATCATTTTCAACATCAAACAAGGCGTTATAGAGCACCACATTATTTTCAACCTCAGGCGTAGGTTCAATACGGCGCAGTTGCCCGGACCAACGGCGGTTTTGATCCCCGAGCGTTGTAAAGTAAGCATCCATTCCCTTTTTGAGACGGTTTACATCCGCTTCTGATACCTGAGCCTGCACAGTCATCACCGAAAGATCAGCAATCTGTAAAATAGTGGGTGTCTGTTGCGTCGCGTTGAGCGTTTGTCCTTTGCGTGCAACCACCTCAACAACGGTGCCAGACATAGGTGCATAGATCTGTGAGTAGTTTAACCGCGCTTCTTCAGCCCGTAATGAGGAGGCCGTCTGCTCAATTTGCGCCGTAAGTGCCTGCACCTGGGCAGCAGCTGAACGTTGGGTAGCCTCAGCAATCTGTAAAGACTCTTCCGAGGTCATGCGTGTCTCGACCAACCGTTTCTGACGACGGAACTGTATATCCGCCAATTCCAGCTGCGCCCGCTTATCGATCATCTGTGCTTGTAAATTACGCAACTGAGCGCGCGTTCCTTCAACATTGGCCAGGTAAACTGTGGAGTCAATTTCGGCCAGCAACTGGCCTTCCTCAACCTGATCGCCGACATTGACATGAATTTCAACCAATTGCCCTGAGACCTGAGCCCCAACATCGACATATTCTCTAGGTTGTAACCGTCCTGTAGCTGTCACGATATTTTCTATTGTACCGCTGGACACAGTTGCATAAGCCACCGGCGTATCAGCCGAGGTGTGATACAACAGGTAATAACCTGTAGCACCGCCTGCAATTACCGCCGCCAACAACAGCCAACGCCAGACAGATAAAGATGATTTAGCTTGAGACATAGTTTACTTCCCTTGAGACACTAGACGCATTATCCGGAAAAACTCATCAGTACAGCAATGCGTAATGATAATATTTACAATAATTTACAGTTATAAGTCAGTAGGTCCCGTACATGCGCCGCTCCTGCGCACCAATGCGCCCGCGGTATATAACGCCAAGGATGGCGTGTATACAGAAAACGCAGGAGCAGTTTTCTGCCCGTACGTCCTGTACATAAAAAAACCACCCCGGTTGGGGTGGCTCAAATCTAGTATGTTGACGTCGTTAAGGTGCTTAATCAGAAACTCAGATTAGCTGACAACCAGAAGTTTCTTGATTTTGCCTTTACGTTATAATCATCCCTGTAGGTTGGCGTATAAGTTCCATCGCCATTATCGGTAAAACTGGTTTGATAAGAGGTGAAATCTTCATCCATTAAGTTGTTTACACGCGCCTGGATAGTCAGGTTTTTGCCAACACGGTATGAGCCTCCCAAATGAAATATTTCATAATCTTTATAATAAAGAGCCGAATCCGTATCCTCATCCCAACTACGGTAACGTTTGGAACGAGCTTCCATCGACAAGTAAAGATTCAGGTCGGGGTTAACCTTCCAGTCCAATGTCGCATTCAGCATATGCCTGGCGGTACCTGTTAACGGCTGCCCAGCCTGATCGCCACTCTTCTGCTCTGAGTCGTAAGCGCCGCTAAATCCGCACCTTGACTCTAATCGTATTGCGCCACTTTTTTCGGAATTTTCTCCATCGATACATTCCATGGCAGCAGCTGCTCTAACGCTTCTACTGTCTCAGCTTCAGCGATATGTTCCAGGACATGCTGGATATAAGCAGCAGGTTCGAGCTGATTCGCCTTAGCCGTTTCTATCAATGAGTAACAGGTTGCACTGGCACGTGCCCCTTGAGGGGTATCGGCAAACAACCAGGCTTTTCGGCCTAAAGCGAAGGGACGGATAGCGTTTTCAGCCAAGACATTACTGATCTGTAGATCGCCACGTTCACAGTAGCCCACAAGGGTTGGCCACTGGTTAAGCGTATACTCCATTGCCTTGCGAGTCAGGGAGTCTTTTAGCACGCGTGTGACGTTGGCTTCCAACCAGGCCTTAAGCTCATTCAGCTTTGCCAGGCTCAACTCCTGACGGATGCGGTAACGCTCAGCCACACTCAAGTCTTTTATCTCTCGTTCGATGACATAGAGCTTGTTGATATAACTCAGTGCCATGTCAGCTTTTGAGAGCTTAGCCTGTTTGGCCTTACCTTTGGGCTTAGCGGCTTTTGATGCCTCGACGAACTTGCGGCGGGCATGATCCCAGCAACCAATGCGGGTGATGTTGTTTTCAGTACAGACACGGCCATAACCGGAATAGCCATCAGCCTGTAAGATGCCGCTAAAGTCATCTAATAGACGTACGGGTACACTGCCAGCACGAGAGGGATCGTATTCGAACAAAACCGAGGGATGGTCC